>NZ_JBEOVO010000006.1:0-298778 GCF_040295605.1 Streptomyces sp. NPDC002773 | reverse complement strand
GCCAAGCTGATCGTGACCGGTGCGACCCGTGAGCAGGCTCTCCAGCGCGCGGCGCGTGCGCTGGAGGAGTTCAAGGTCGAGGGCATGGCGACGGCCATCCCCTTCCACCAGGCCGTGGTCGTCGACCCCGACTTCACCGCGGATCCGTTCCGGGTGCACACGCGGTGGATCGAGACGGAGTTCGTCAACGAGATCAAGCCGTTCGCTCCGGGTGGCGCGGACGCGGACGAGGACGAGGGCAACCGCGAGACGATCGTCGTCGAGGTCGGCGGCAAGCGCCTGGAGGTCTCCCTGCCGTCCAGCCTCGGCATGACCCTGGCCCGTCAGGGCATCGCGGCGGGTGCGAAGCCGAAGCGCCGCGCCGCGAAGAAGTCCGGCCCGGCCGCCTCGGGTGACACCCTCGCCTCCCCGATGCAGGGCACGATCGTGAAGATCGCGGTCGAGGAGGGCCAGGAGGTCAAGGAGGGCGACCTCATCGTCGTCCTCGAGGCGATGAAGATGGAACAGCCCCTCAACGCGCACCGCTCCGGCACCGTCAAGGGCCTGACCGCCGAGGTCGGCGCCTCCGTCACCTCCGGCGCAGCCATCTGCGACATCAAGGACTGACCGTCGCACCGAGTACGGTACGAAGGGCCCGCAGGCAGTCGCCTGCGGGCCCTTCGTCGAGGGGAGGGCACCTCACGCCATGCGAGCCGACGCACGCCGCAACCACGAGCGGTTGCTCACCGAGGCCCGTGGCACCTTCGCCGCTCAGGGCGCCGACGCGTCCCTCGAGGAGATCGCGCGTCGCGCGGGCGTGGGCATCGGCACCCTCTACCGCCACTTCCCCACCCGGGCCGAGCTGCTGAACGCCGTCTTCCAGGAGGCCCTGGCGGAACTCCTGCGCCGGTCCACGGAATTGGCGGAGACCGAGGAGCCGTGCCGGGCGCTCGTGGAGTGGCTGCGGGCCCTGATCGCCCACGCGGGCGAGTACCGGGGGCTCGCGCACGCGTTGATGTCCGCGTCGTACGACCGGAGTTCGGCGCTCGCCGGATGCAGCGAGCCGCTGCGCGCGGCGGGTGAGCGGCTGCTCGGGCGCGCCCGGGAGGCGGGTCAGGTGCGCGACGACGTGTCGATCGGCGATCTGATGCAGCTGACCAACGCGATCGCGCTGGCGGCGGAACAGTGCCCGGAGGACCGCGCGTTGGCGGACCGCCTGCTGGCGCTCACATTGCGGGGCATCAAGGACTGAGTGACACCGCTGTCCTGTATGTGCGGGCGGCGGGGGCCCCTGGGGGAAGGCCCCTCGGGCCGGCTCCGGGCACCTCAGCGGCGGCGCATGTCCGCGACGCGTGCCGTGCGCTCGAACGTCTCGGCGGCCATCCCTCCGCCCGGTCCCCGGTACTGGCCGGCCGCCATCCGTCCGCGCTGGACCGGGAGCGGCATGTCACGGCGGGGCCGGGCGCCCGGGGGGACCTGGTCTCCGCCCGCGGGGCCGTTGGCGGTGCCCGTACCGGCGACGGCGATGTGCACGCCCTGGTCGGCGAGGGCCTGGAGCTCGGTGGCGGCCCGGTCGTCGTGGGCGGGCGGCTCGTCGGTCACCAGGCGGGTGATGACGTCTGTCGGCACCGTCTGGAACATGGTGTCGGCGCCGAGCTTGGTGTGGTCGGCGAGGACCACGACCTCCGCCGCCGCCTGGACGAGCGCCCGGTCCACACTCGCGGAGAGCATGTTGGACGTGGACAGGCCGCGCTCGGCGGTCAGTCCGCTCCCGGAGAGGAAGGCGCGGGAGACCCTGAGCCCCTGGAGCGACTGCTCGGCCCCGCTGCCCACCAGGGCGTAGTTGGAGCCGCGGAGGGTGCCGCCGGTCATGACGACTTCGACCCGGTTGGCGTGGGCGAGGGCCTGGGCGACGAGCAGGGAGTTGGTGACCACGGTCAGTCCGGGCACGCGGGCGAGCCGGCGGGCCAGCTCCTGCGTGGTCGTCCCGGCGCCGACGACGATGGCCTCGCCTTCTTCGACGAGGCTCGCGGCGACGTCGGCGATGGCCGTCTTCTCCGCGGCCGCGAGATGGGATTTCTGCGGGAAGCCGGATTCTCGCGTGAATCCGCCCGGCAACACCGCACCGCCGTGCCGGCGGTCGAGGAGTCCTTCTGCCTCAAGGGCCCGTACGTCTCTCCGTACGGTCACTTCAGAGGTCTGGACGACGCGGGCGAGCTCGCGGAGCGACACGGCCCCATTGGCTCGCACCATTTCGAGGATCAACTGGCGACGTTCTGCAGCGAACACGAAACTGACAGTAACGTGACCGGCCGATAGTTTTCAGCACTATGCGCCGAATTGCAGAAGATGCACACAGACGGGGCCTCCAAGTGGTATGGGAGGCCCCGTCGTTGATCCACCTTGTGCCGGTACGCGGAGTTACACCTCGCCGGCGGACTTCCGGGTGTGCAACTGCCGTGCCACTTCCGCGATCGATCCCGACAGGGAGGGGTACACGGTGAAAGCGTTTGCGATCTGTTCCACGGTCAGATTGTTGTCGACCGCGATCGAGATCGGATGGATCAGTTCGCTCGCCTTCGGGGCGACGACACAGCCGCCGACCACGATGCCGGTGCCGGGACGGCAGAAGATCTTGACGAAGCCGTCCCGGATGCCCTGCATCTTCGCGCGCGGGTTGCGCAGCAGCGGCAGCTTGACGACCTTGGCGTCGATCTTGCCCGCGTCCACGTCGGCCTGTGTGTAGCCGACGGTGGCGATCTCCGGGTCGGTGAAGACGTTCGACGAGACCGTCTTCAGGTTGAGCGGGGCCACCGCGTCGCCGAGGAAGTGGTACATCGCGATACGGCCCTGCATGGCGGCCACCGAGGCCAGCGCGAAGACACCGGTGACGTCACCGGCCGCGTACACGCCGGGGGCGCTCGTACGGGAGACCTTGTCGGTCCAGATGTGACCGGAGTCCTTCAGTTTGACGCCGGCCTCCTCCAGACCCATTCCGGCCGAGTTCGGGATCGCGCCGACCGCCATCAGGCAGTGCGTGCCGGAGATGACCCGGCCGTCCGCCAGGGTGACCTCGACCCGGTCGCCCACCCGCTTGGCGGACTCGGCACGGGAACGGGCCATGACGTTCATGCCGCGGCGGCGGAAGACGTCCTCCAGGACGGCGGCGGCGTCCGGGTCCTCACCGGGGAGGACCCGGTCCCGGCTGGACACCAGGGTGACCCGGGAGCCGAGCGCCTGGTAGGCGCCGGCGAACTCGGCGCCGGTGACACCGGAGCCGACCACGATGAGCTCCTCCGGGAGCTCCTTGAGGTCGTAGACCTGCGTCCAGTTCAGGATGCGCTCGCCGTCCGGCTTGGCGTCCGGCACCTCGCGCGGGTGGCCGCCGGTCGCGATGAGCACGGCGTCCGCGGTCAGCGACTCCTCGGTGCCGTCGGCGGCGGTGACGACCACCTGGCGGGAGCCGTCCATCGCCTGCCGGCCGGAGAGCCGGCCGCGGCCGCGCAGGACCCGGGCGCCCGCCCGGGTGACGGAGGCGGTGATGTCGTGCGACTGGGCGAGCGCGAGGCGCTTCACCCGCCGGTTGACCTTGCCGAGGTCCACGCCCACGACCCGGGCGGCCTGCTCCAGGTGCGGGGTGTCGTCCGCGACGATGATGCCGAGCTCCTCGTAGGAGGAGTCGAAGGTGGTCATCACCTCCGCCGTGGCGATGAGCGTCTTGGACGGGACGCAGTCGGTCAGGACGGACGCGCCGCCGAGGCCGTCGGTGTCGACGACGGTCACCTCCGCGCCGAGTTGGGCGCCCACCAGGGCCGCCTCGTATCCGCCGGGTCCGCCGCCGATGATCACGATCCGGGTCACTGGGATCTACGCCTCGTTGCTCTCGTTCTGCCGGGGGGTCCCCCCGCTGGGATGCAGTGCGTACGCCATTGTCCCGCACGCTTCAAGTGCGTACCCCATTCTCCCGCACGCCCGGCGCGGTCTCACGCCGGGGCCCGCCCGAAGCGGCGCGCCCGGCGGCGCGGCCCTCCTGCGGGCGTGGCCGCACGGTCGCCACCTCGGAGTTCGGCGGACACCCCGCCCCCTCCCGTACCCTCGGTCCCATGTCGCTCTACGCCGCTTTCGCCGGCAACCTCGACGCGCGGCTGATGAGCCGCCGCGCACCGCACTCCCCGCTGCGCGGCACCGGCTGGCTGAACGGCTGGCGGCTTACCTTCGGCGGCGAGCAGATGGGCTGGGAGGGAGCGCTGGCCACGATCGTGGAGGCCCCCCGCTCCCAGGTCTTCGTGGCGCTGTACGACATCGCGCCCATGGACGAGGAGTCCATGGACCGCTGGGAGGGCGTCGGCCTCGACATCTACCGCCGGATGCGGGTGCGGGTGGACACCCTGGACGGCGAGGAGCCCGCCTGGGTGTACGTGCTCAACGGGTACGAGGGCGGGCTGCCGTCCGCGCGGTACCTGGGCGAGGTCGCCGACGCGGCCGAGTCCGCGGGCGCGCCGCACGACTACGTGATGGAGTTGCGCAAGCGCCCCTGCTGAGGGTGGACGATCACCCCAGGGGCGGGCACGGGGGCCCGTGTGCGCCGTTCGTCGGAAACGACAAGACAACGATCGCATGTCCGTCGGCATCGTCATCTACGCGCGTAGGCAAACTCCGGCTACGCTTCTGCGCGTAGGAAATCCGTCCGGGGCCCGCCTCGGACCCCCCTCCCCGAGGCGAGAGAGTCAGTGAACGCAACTGCCACCCCGTACGAGGCCGCCGAGGCCGCTGCCGCCCGTCTGCGCGAGCTGACCGGAGTCGAGAACCACGACGTCGCCCTGGTCATGGGCTCGGGCTGGGCGCCCGCCGTCGACGCGCTCGGCGCGCCCGAGGCCGAATTCCCCGTCACCGACATCCCCGGCTTCCCGCCGCCCGTCGTCGAGGGCCACGGCGGCAAGATCCGCTCGTACAAGATCGGTGCCAAGCGCGCCCTCGTCTTCCTCGGCCGCACCCACTTCTACGAGGGCCGCGGTGTCGCGTCCGTCGCCCACGGCGTCCGCACCGCCGTCGCCGCCGGCTGCAAGACCGTCATCCTCACCAACGGCTGCGGCGGCCTGCGCGAGGGCATGCGCCCCGGCCAGCCCGTCCTCATCAGCGACCACCTCAACCTGACGGCCGCCTCGCCGATCGTCGGCGCGAACTTCGTGGACCTCACCGACCTGTACTCGCCGCGGCTGCGCGCGCTGTGCAAGGAGGTCGACGAGACGCTGGAAGAGGGCGTGTACGTCCAGTTCCCCGGCCCGCACTACGAAACCCCGGCCGAGATCAACATGGTCCGCGTCCTCGGCGGCGACCTGGTCGGCATGTCCACCGTCCTCGAGGCCATCGCCGCCCGCGAGGCGGGCGCCGAGGTCCTCGGCATCTCCCTGGTCACGAACCTGGCGGCGGGGCTCTCGGGCGAGCCGCTGAACCACGAAGAGGTTCTTCAGGCGGGGCGGGATTCGGCGGCGCGGATGGGTGAGCTGCTGACGCGGGTCCTCGACCGGATCTGAGTTCCTTCGGCGCCCCTCGCGCCGTTCGGCCCCGGGGGGCCGCACGGGCTTCGGGGCGCTGCGGCGGCCTCCGACCGCCGGGGCACGGGCCTCGGCCGTCGGGGCCGCTGCGCGGGGCTTCTGCCCCACCCCTCCCCCTACGCCCTGGGGCGTGGGGGGACCCCCACTTCCCGAACTGGGGCTCCGCCCCAGACCCCGCGCCTCGAACGCCGGCGGGGTTGATTTTCAGCCCGCCCGGCGTTTGAGGGCACGGCCGCAGGCCGTACGGGGGGCTGGGGGCTTGCCCCCAGTTTCGGGAAGGGGCGGGGTGGGGGAAGGCTCCGCGCAGCGGCTCACCGCCCCCGGACCCGCACCCCGCACCCCGCACCCGCCCGCTCCGCCCCGCCCACCCGCCCGCCCCACCCCGAAAGGCACACCGTGACGCAGGACGATCTCCTCACCCAGGCCCAGGCATGGCTCGCCGAGGACCCCGACCCGGAGACCCGTGACGAGCTCGCCGCGCTCCTCGACGGTGGCGCGAGCGACGAGCTCACCGCCCGGTTCGCCGGCACCCTCCAGTTCGGCACCGCCGGGCTCCGGGGCGAGCTGGGCGCCGGGCCCATGCGGATGAACCGTTCGGTCGTCATCCGGGCCGCCGCCGGCCTCGCCGCGTACCTCAAGGCGAAGGGCGAGGAGGGCGGCCTCGTCGTCATCGGCTACGACGCCCGCTACAAGTCCGCCGACTTCGCCCGCGACACCGCCGCCGTGATGACCGGCGCCGGGCTGCGCGCCGCGCTGCTCCCCCGCCCGCTGCCGACGCCCGTCCTCGCGTACGCCATAAGGCATCTGGGCGCCGTCGCCGGTGTCGAGGTGACCGCGAGCCACAACCCGCCCCGCGACAACGGCTACAAGGTCTACCTGGGCGACGGCTCGCAGATCGTGCCGCCCGCCGACGCGGAGATCGCCGCCGAGATCGCCGCGATCCGCTCGCTGCACGACGTACCGCGCCCGGAGGACGGCTGGGACACCCTCGGTGACGAGGTCCTGGACGCCTACCTGGAGCGTACGGACCACGTCCTGACCCCCGGGTCCCCCCGTACCGCCCGGACCGTCTACACGGCCATGCACGGCGTCGGCAAGGACGTCCTGACGGCCGCGTTCGCCCGCGCCGGTTTCCCGCCGCCGGCGCTCGTCGCCGCGCAGGCCGAGCCCGACCCGGCCTTCCCGACCGTCACCTTCCCCAACCCGGAGGAGCCCGGGGCCATGGACCTGGCCTTCGAGGCGGCCCGGGCCGTGGACCCCGACCTGGTCATCGCCAACGACCCGGACGCCGACCGCTGCGCCGTGGCCGTGCCGGACCCGGCGGTCACCGGCGGCTGGCGGATGCTCCGCGGCGACGAGGTCGGCGCGCTGCTCGCCGCGCACCTCGTCCACAAGGGCGCGACCGGCGTCTTCGCCGAGTCGATCGTGTCGTCCTCGCTGCTCGGCCGGATCGCGGAGGCGGCCGGGGTCGGGTACGAGGAGACGCTGACCGGCTTCAAGTGGATCGCCCGCGTCGAGGGCCTGCGGTACGGCTACGAGGAGGCGCTCGGCTACTGCGTCGACCCGGAGGGCGTCCGCGACAAGGACGGCATCACGGCGGCGCTGCTCGTCACCGAGCTGGCGTCGGTGCTCAAGGAGCAGGGCCGGACGCTGACCGACCTGCTCGACGACCTGGCGGTGGAGCACGGGCTGCACGCCACGGACCAGCTGTCGGTGCGGGTCGAGGACCTGAGCGTCATCGCGAACGCCATGGCGGCGCTGCGCGAGCGGCCGCCGGTCTCGCTGGCCGGTCTGACGGTCGTCTCGGCGGAGGACCTGACGAAGGGCACGGAGTCGCTGCCCCCGACGGACGGGCTTCGCTACCACCTGGAGGGTGCGTACAAGGCCCGGGTGATCGTCCGCCCGAGCGGTACGGAGCCCAAGCTCAAGTGCTACCTGGAGGTCGTGGTGCCGGTCGCCTCCGCGGCCGACCTCGCCCCGGCGCGCGCGAAGGCCGCGGAGCTGCTCGTCGCGGTCAAGCGGGATCTTTCGGCGGCCGCGGGGCTCTGACACCTCGGCAACCCTGGAGGGCCGGTGCGGATCGCGCCGGCCCTTCCGTCGTCTCCGTACGGGCCGCTCAGCCGAAGCGGCCGTTGACGTAGTCCTCCGTACGCGGGTCGCGCGGCGAGCCGAACACCGTCGCCGTCGGCCCGTGCTCGACGATCGACGAGCAGCATGACGAAGAGAGCGAGCCCGCCGCCGGTGCGGGCGACCGTGCGGAAGACCCGGTCGGGGAGGCCGGGGTCGGCGTGGAGCCGTCTCGGCGTGTCCGGCGGCGGGTCCGCCGGTCTGCCCGGCGGCGGGTCAAGCGTCTCGGTCGTCTCGGTCGTCACGGGAAGGACACAAGTCCGGCCCGGTGGCCGGGTGCGCCACGCGATGTGAACGAGGAGCGTGCGCGGGGCAACTTCCGTTCACCGTAAGGCTGTTGAGGCCCGCCTGGGGCCTTCGGCGGCGATCAGGGCACGGAATCGCGCATAGGCGGTACGGCAGGGTGGAGTGCCGCTCGTAGGAGCGTCCCGACAGGGCCGCGGGCCGCCCCTCGGCGTCGCGGAGCAGCCACACCCAGCCGTTGCCGTCGGCGGTGTGCTGCACCCCGCCGGCCAGTTCGGCGTGGCCGGCGCACAGTGCGGCGAAGGCGTCGCGGCAACCCGCGTGGTCGTCGTAGCAGCCCCCCGACCGCGCGACGACCCTTCCGTTCTGGGCGACGAGTCGCCACCCGTACCGCCCGTCGGCCCCCACGTCGACCAGACAACGCGTCCCGGACACACCGGTGTCCTTGGTCATCGCCCCCACCCCCACAGTCTCGGCAGGGGCAATCTATTGAGACGCGCGGGGAGGGTACGGAGCAGCCGGTCGCGCTCGGGGTCAGCCGGTCGCCATGAGGATCACGAGGAGCAGCAGCCCGGCGACGGCGGGCCCGACGATCTCGTACGCCCAGCGCACCCGCGCCTCGCCCTGCGCCCCAGGCGTCCCCGAGCGGTGCTCGGCGAGCTCGCGCAGGTCGGCGACGGTCTGGTCGGTGGGCGCCGTCCGTGAGGCGCTGTCCCGTACGTCGGCGTTGACCGAGGTACGGCCGTGCGGGTCGTCCTGGGAGGCGCGGGCGGCGCGGCGGGCGGCCCGCTTGCGCTGGCGCAGCGAGACGGGCACGGCCCACAGCTGGTACTTGACGCCGTCCCGGGTGAGGACCTCGCTGGAGTAGCCGGCGCGGACGTCGGCGACCGTCGCCCAGGGCAGGGTGATCGACCGGAACGGGTTGCGGATGCGGAGCCGGTCGTCGTTGGCGTACACGGCGGGCCGGATGGTGAAGGCGACGATCAGCGGGACGGCGAGGACGAGACCCGCGAGCGCGAGCCACGGTGAGCGGCCCTCGCCGCGCAGCAGCACGTCACCGGCGAACACGCACGCGAGGAGCAGCAGGAACACCCCGCTGGCGATCCCCAGCGGCGACCGGAAGACGCGGTCGGGTGACGACGGCTGCGCGGCGGGCTGGTTCGCGGACGGCTGCGCGGACGGCTGGTTCGCGGACGGCTGCGCGGGGGTCGACTCGCGGCTCGGCTCGTGGCTGGGCTCGGGGGTCGGCTCGGGGGTCGTCATGCCGCCGATTCTGCCTCAGCGGGCCGGTGGAGGCTCAGGCGGCCCGCGTGGCCACGAGATCGGCGTACAGAATGATGTTGTCGGGGCGGTGGCCGTCGACGAGATCGCCGCCGCAGGTGATCACGCGCAGCTCGGGGCGGGTGGTGTCGCCGTACACCTTGGCCGTCGGGAAGGCGTCCTTGCCGACCTGCTCCAGCTCGCGCACGCGGAGGACGGCGCGGGTCACGGGCGTGTGACAGCCGTCACCACGCCGGTCGCCGCCCTGTGACCTCGGGCTCTGCGAAGCCCGCCCCCTGTACAGGTCGCTACGCGCGTAGATATGCTCGACTGGTGACCATGCCCACCACTGCACCCGCAGCTCTCGCATTCGCCGACGTGACCGCGTCCGACAGTGCGCTGCGCCGTTTCCTCCACGGGCTGCCCGGCGTCGACGCCGTCGGCCTGGAGGCGCGCGCCGCGTCCCTCGGCACCCGCTCGATCAAGACCACGGCCAAGGCGTACGCCATCGACCTGGCCATCTCCATGATCGACCTGACGACGCTCGAAGGCGCGGACACCCCGGGCAAGGTCCGGGCGCTCGCCGCCAAGGCCGTCCGTCCCGATCCGACCGACCGCACGACCCCGACGACCGCCGCCGTCTGCGTCTATCCCGACATGGTCGCCACCGCCAAGGCCGCCACCGCGGGCTCCGGCGTCAAGGTCGCCTCGGTCGCCACGGCCTTCCCGGCCGGCCGCGCCGCGCTCCCGGTGAAGCTCGCCGACACGGCGGACGCCATCGCGGCGGGCGCCGACGAGATCGACATGGTCATCGACCGCGGTGCCTTCCTCTCCGGCCGCTACCTGGAGGTCTTCGAGCAGATCGCCGCGGTCAAGGCGGAGTGCGGCGACCGCGCCCGCCTCAAGGTGATCTTCGAGACCGGCGAGCTGTCCACGTACGACAACATCCGCCGCGCCTCCTGGCTCGGCATGATGGCCGGCGCGGACTTCATCAAGACCTCGACCGGCAAGGTCGCGGTCAACGCCACCCCGGCCAACACGCTCCTGATGCTGGAGGCCGTGCGCGACTTCCGCGCCCAGACCGGCGTCCAGATCGGTGTGAAGCCGGCCGGCGGCATCCGCAACACCAAGGAAGCGATCAAGTTCCTGGTCCTCGTCAACGAGACCGTGGGCGAGGACTGGCTGGACAACCACTGGTTCCGTTTCGGCGCCTCCAGCCTGCTCAACGACCTGCTGATGCAGCGCCAGAAGCTGGCGACCGGCCGTTACTCCGGCCCCGATTACGTGACGGTGGACTGATCAACATGGCATCTGCATTCGAGTACGCACCGGCGCCCGAGTCCCGCTCCGTCGTCGACATCGCCCCCTCCTACGGCCTGTTCATCGACGGCGAGTTCGTCGAGGCCGCCGACGGCAAGGTCTTCAAGACCGTCTCCCCCTCCACCGAGGAGGTCCTCGCCGAGGTCGCCCAGGCGGGCGCCGAGGACGTCGACCGCGCGGTGAAGGCGGCCCGCAGGGCGTTCGAGAAGTGGTCGGCGCTGCCCGGCTCCGAGCGCGCCAAGTACCTGTTCCGCATCGCCCGGATCATCCAGGAGCGCAGCCGCGAGCTGGCCGTCCTGGAGACCCTGGACAACGGCAAGCCGATCAGGGAGACCCGCGACGCGGACCTCCCGCTGGTCGCCGCGCACTTCTTCTACTACGCGGGCTGGGCCGACAAGCTCGACCACGCGGGCTACGGCGCGAACCCGCGCCCGCTCGGCGTGGCCGGCCAGGTCATCCCGTGGAACTTCCCGCTCCTGATGCTGGCGTGGAAGATCGCCCCGGCGCTCGCCACCGGCAACACGGTCGTCCTGAAGCCGGCCGAGACGACCCCGCTCTCCGCCCTGTTCTTCGCGGACATCTGCCGCCAGGCCGGGCTGCCGAAGGGCGTCGTCAACATCCTCCCCGGGTACGGGGACACCGGCGCCGCGCTCGTCGAGCACCCGGACGTCAACAAGGTCGCCTTCACCGGTTCGACCGCCGTCGGCAAGGCCATCGCGCGCTCGGTCGCCGGCACGGACAAGAAGCTGACCCTGGAGCTGGGCGGCAAGGGCGCGAACATCGTCTTCGACGACGCCCCCATCGACCAGGCGGTCGAGGGCATCGTCACCGGCATCTTCTTCAACCAGGGCCAGGTCTGCTGCGCGGGCTCCCGCCTCCTGGTCCAGGAGTCGATCCAGGACGAGCTGCTCGACAGCCTGAAGCGGCGCCTGTCGACGCTCCGCCTCGGTGACCCGCTCGACAAGAACACCGACATCGGTGCCATCAACTCGTCCGAGCAGCTGGCCCGTATCACCACGCTGGTGGAGCAGGGCGAGGCGGAGGGCGCCGAGCGCTGGTCCGCCGCCTGCGAGCTCCCGTCGGCGGGCTACTGGTTCGCCCCGACGCTCTTCACGAACGTCACGCAGGCGCACACGGTCGCCCGCGACGAGATCTTCGGCCCGGTCCTGTCGGTGCTGACCTTCCGTACGCCCGACGAGGCCGTCGCGAAGGCCAACAACAGCCAGTACGGCCTGTCGGCCGGCATCTGGACGGAGAAGGGCTCCCGCATCCTCGCGGTCGCCGGCAAGCTCCGCGCGGGTGTCGTCTGGGCCAACACGTTCAACAAGTTCGACCCGACCTCGCCGTTCGGCGGCTACAAGGAGTCGGGTTTCGGCCGCGAGGGCGGTCGCCACGGCCTGGAGGCGTACCTCGCCCCGTCGAGCCCGAAGGGTGAGCGCTGATGAGCGCAGTTGACCGTCTTTCCGTCTTCAAGACCTACAAGCTGTACGTGGGCGGGAAGTTCCCGCGTTCCGAGAGCGGCCGGGTGTACGAAGTGCAGGACAGCAAGGGCAAGTGGCTGGCCAACGCTCCCCTCTCCTCCCGCAAGGACGCCCGTGACGCGGTCGTCGCCGCGCGCAAGGCGTTCGGCGGCTGGGCGGGCGCTACCGCGTACAACCGCGGCCAGATCCTCTACCGCGTCGCCGAGATGCTGGAGGGCCGCAAGGGCCAGTTCGTGCACGAGGTGGCGCACGCGGAGGGCCTGTCCAAGAACAAGGCGGCCGAGGTCGTCGAGGCGGCCATCGACCGCTGGGTCTGGTACGCGGGCTGGACGGACAAGATCGCCCAGGTCGTCGGCGGCGCCAACCCGGTGGCGGGCCCGTACTTCAACCTGTCCACGCCGGAGCCCACGGGCGTCGTCACCGTCATCGCCCCCCAGGACTCGTCGTTCCTGGGCCTGGTCTCGGTGATCGCCCCGGTGATCGCGACGGGCAACACGGCGGTCGTCATCGCGAGCGAGAAGTCCCCGCTCCCGGCGCTCTCCCTCGGCGAGGTCCTGGCCACCTCCGACCTCCCCGGCGGCGTGGTCAACATCCTCTCCGGCAAGGCCGCGGAGATGGGCCCGCACCTGGCGTCCCACCAGGACGTCAACGCCATCGACCTGACGGGCGCGGCCGACGGCGACCTCGCCCGCGACCTGGAGATCGCGGCGGCGGACAACCTGAAGCGCGTCCTGCGCCCCCGTACCGAGGACTTCACGGAGTCCCCGACCACGGACCGCATGACCGCCTTCCTGGAAACGAAGACGGTCTGGCACCCGACGGGCAGCCTGGGAGCCTCCGGCTCCTCGTACTAGCTCCTCGCGCCGGCTCCTTGCGCATGTCCGGGTCTCGCACGCAAGATCCAGACATGCTGAGGGGACTGATCAAGGGAGACAACGCCTTCGTCCCGACGGCGGCGCTGCGCGTCGCCGTCCGGAGCGGCGTGGACGTGGCGGCGCTGCTCGTGACGGAGCAGGGCAGGGTCCGGGGGGACTCCGACATCGTGTTCGACGGGGCTCCGGCGCACCCGTCGGGCGCGGTGCGGCTCGCCGGGGCCGAGGACGGCACGGTGTGGCTCGACGCCGACCTCACGGGCGCGGAGGAGGCCGTCACCCGCGTCCTCCTCGTCGTGTCGACGGAGGAGGGCGCGCTCCGCGACGCCCACGGGCTCTCCGTGGAGGTCTTCGGGCCCGACGGGGCGACCGTCGTGGGGTACGAGGTGACCGACGCGGGCGACGAGACGGCGATGGTCCTCGCGGAGCTGTACCGCCGGTCGGGCGGCTGGAAGTTCCGGGCGGTGGGCCAGGGGTACGTCGACGGGCTGACCGGCCTGGCGGTGGACCACGGGGTGGACGTGAGCGAGGAACCGCGCGAGACACCGGCCCAGGCCCCGGTTCAGGCCCCGGTCGCGGTCCCGGCTCAGGCACCGGTACCGGCACCGGCCCGGATTCGGCGCCCGACGCGGGAAGAGCTCCTGGACATGACCCCGGACCAGATCCGGGCCCTGCGCGAGGAGCTGGCCCAGGCCCAGGCGTCGGCCCCGGAGACCCCCCAGGACCCTGCCCAGGCCCAGGCGCCCCTGACGGCCTCTCCCCCGCCCGGTCCGCGGCCCGACCCGTCGGTCTGGACGTGCGGGCCCGTCTTCGAGCCGCGCACCTTCACCGGCCGGCACAGCGAGGTGATCACCGCGAAGGATCTGCCGCCCGGCCCTGTCATGGTGGCAGTGGCGCTGGAGGGCGACGGACACCAAGCCCTGTGGCCCCTCGACGCGTCCAACACCAAGGGGCGTTACCTCATCAACACCGGGGAGAAGGGTTTTCGGGGCCGGGTGCTCGCCACCGTCCCCGCCAACGGGACTCTGCGTCTGCAGCTGCAGGCGAGCGACTCCTGGCAGGTGCGTGTCCTGCCGCTGGCGGAGGCCCGGCGTCTGACGGAGGACACCCTGGAGTCCGAGGGTCCCGAGCTCCTACTCCACACCGCGGGGACCGCCGACGCCGCCTTCCGCTACCGCGGCGAGAGCAATTTCGTCGTCTTCCTCTACCGCTTGGCGGGGCACACGGACTCCACCACGCTGCCGAAGCACGGAAGCGCCGCCATCAACGAGATCGGCGCACGCCGGGACACCGTGCCGCTGCCGGAGGGCCCGGTCCTCGTCCAGGTGTCCTTGGCGGAAGGCCCCTGGAGCGCGCGCCTGAAGGACGTACAGCCGCACGGCAGCGGCTGGGACGCCGACGGCCCCGCGAAGCTGTCCGAGCCGTACCAGCCCGAGCCCCGCAGGGCGCTGGGCTGGCTGCGCCGGGCGAGGCGCTGAGCGGGCAGTCCTACGGAGGCAGCCACCGCGTGCTCGGACCCGCCACCGGCAGGTCCGAGCCTCCACGGGGTGACCGATCGGACACCGGCAGTAGTCAAGGTGTGATGCTCCCTACCTAGGGGCTTCCTCGCGGGTCCCCCGCGCGGGGGAATGGTTCACACTGGTGTCCCGTGAGTTCCCAATCGATCCCCGCCCGGGTCGTCCTGCTCGCGGGCCCCTCCGGCTCCGGCAAGTCGTCCCTCGCCGCCGTCACCGGCCTCCCGGTCCTGCGCCTCGACGACTTCTACAAGGAGGCCGACGACCCGTCCCTCCCGCTCGTCGACGGCAGCTCGGACATCGACTGGGACTCCCCGCGGTCCTGGGACGCGGACGCCGCCGTCGCCGCCATCGTCGAACTGTGCCGTACGGGGCGGACCGAGGTCCCCGTGTACGACATCGCCACCAGCTCCCGGGTGGGCCGGGAGCGGTTCGGCATCGAGCGGACGCCGCTGTTCGTGGCGGAGGGGATCTTCGCGGCCGAGATCGTGTCCCGCTGCCGCGAGCTCGACGTCCTCGCCGACGCGCTCTGTCTGCGGGGCCGCCCCTCGACGACGTTCCGCCGGCGGCTCGCCCGCGATCTCAGGGAGGGCCGCAAGTCGGTGCCGTTCCTGCTGAGGCGGGGCTGGCGCCTGATGCGGACGGAGCGGGCGATCGTGACCCGCCAGGCGGCCCTCGGCGCCCATCCCTGTGCGAAGAAGGAGGCCCTGGGCCGCCTGGCAGCCGCGGCAGCGGGCCGCCACCGCACACCCGCGGCCGGCTGACCGTCGCCAACACCCCCACCGCAAAGCGAAGCGGGCTGTACGAGACCCCCCGGCTCGCACAGCCCGCTTCATTTCCCCCGTACCCCCGTACGGTCCCTCTCCGGCCCCGTTCCCCCGTAGGCCTTCCTGGGCTTTCCCCCCAGACCTTCAGGCCACCAGCTCGCCGAAGGACTCCTCCTCGTCACGGCCGAAGCTCAGCACCTCGTCCTCGCGCAGTCGCCGCAGCGAGCGCCAGATGCTCGACTTCACCGTGCCGACACTGATGTCCAGGATCTCCGCGATCTCCGGATCGGTCCGGCCCTCGTAGTAGCGCAGCACCAGCATGGTCCGCTGGAGCTCGGGCAGCCGGGCGAGGGCCTGCCAGAGCACCGTGCGCAGCTCCGTGCCGCGCATCGCGTCCGTCTCACCGACCGTCTCCGGCAACTCCTCGGTCGGGTACTCGTTGAGCTTGCGCCTGCGCCAGGCACTGATGTGCAGGTTGGTCATGGTGCGGCGGAGGTATCCGCCGACCGCGGCCTTGTCGCTGATCCGCTCCCAGGCGCGGTACGTGGAGAACAGCGCGCTCTGGAGCAGGTCCTCGGCCTCGAACCGGTCTCCGGTGAGGTGGTAGGCGGTGGCGTACAGGGAGGCACGACGCTCCTGGACGTAAGCCGTGAACTCGGCTTCCGAGCAGTTGCGCTCCCCCGTGACCTCCCCGTACGCCGCTCCCCCGTCAGCGATGGCCACCATGTACGGCGCCTTGCGCTGACGCCCGACGCTGCGAACGCACCCCCGCCCTCCCCCAAGCTCTCGGCTTCGCTCGAGCAGGGAGGTGCCCCCAGTTGCAGCCCCGGACTTCTCCGTGCTCCGCACGACGTCGTGGAGACGCGTGACTACTGCGCTCGAGGTGGTGCTGTGCAGTGCGTTCATCTCGCGCCCCCCGTCGGTTGGAGTGTGTTTCGGTCCGTGTGCCAAGAAGCTTGCCCACCGGACTTCATGGCGCTGTCCGTCGACTGTCACAGGCGTGTCACAGGGGCCGGGACAGAAGCGCGCCTCCCAGCGGTCGAACTCGGACGGCCGCATGCGACAGAATGACGCCCGTGCCTTTTCTGCTGCTGATCGAGGACGACGACGCCATCCGCACGGCCCTCGAACTCTCCCTGTCCCGGCAGGGCCACCGGGTGGCCACCGCCGCGACCGGTGAGGACGGTCTCCAGCTGCTGCGCGAGCAGCGGCCCGACCTGGTCGTGCTCGACGTCATGCTGCCCGGCATCGACGGCTTCGAGGTCTGCCGGCGCATCCGCCGCACCGACCAGCTGCCGATCATCCTGCTGACCGCGCGCAGCGACGACATCGACGTGGTCGTGGGCCTGGAGTCCGGCGCCGACGACTACGTCGTGAAGCCGGTGCAGGGCCGTGTCCTCGACGCCCGTATCCGGGCCGTACTGCGGCGGGGCGAGCGGGAGTCGACGGATTCGGCGACGTACGGGTCCCTCGTCATCGACCGGTCCGCGATGACGGTCACCAAGAACGGCGAGGACCTCCAGCTCACCCCGACCGAGCTGCGGCTGCTCCTGGAGCTGAGCCGCCGGCCCGGACAGGCGCTCTCCCGGCAGCAGTTGCTGCGGCTCGTGTGGGAACACGACTACCTGGGCGACTCGCGGCTCGTCGACGCCTGTGTGCAGCGGCTGCGCGCCAAGGTGGAGGACGTGCCGTCCTCGCCGACGCTGATCCGTACCGTGCGCGGGGTCGGCTACCGGCTGGACGTCCCTGCGTGAGCAAGGGGATCCTCACGCGGGTGCGTCTGTCCAGCCTGCGGCTGCGGCTCGTCGTCGTCTTCGCCCTGGTCGCGCTCACCGCCGCCGTCGCCGCGTCCGGCATCGCGTACTGGCTGAACCGCGAGGCGGTGCTGACCCGGACCCAGGACGGGGCGCTCAACGACTTCCGGCAGGAGATGCAGAACCGGGCGGCGACGCTGCCGCTGCGGCCCACGCAGGACGAGCTGCGGCGGACCGCCGAGCAGATGGCGACCGGCAGCCGCGACTACCAGGTGCTGCTGCTCGGTGAGCGGGCCGCTGGCAAGCCGATCGTCGGCGCCTCGGATCCGGACGACTTCACCCTGGCCGACGTGCCGCGCTCGCTGACGGAGGCCGTGGACACCGAGCGGCCGGTCACGGACGCCAACCCGTACGCGTACCACCTGTTCTGGCAGCGTACGGAGCGGAACGGGACGCCGTACCTGGTCGGGGGGACGCGGATCGACGGCGGCGGGCCCGCCGGCTACATGTTCAAGTCCCTCGCGGCCGAGAAGGCCGATCTGAACTCGCTCGCCTGGTCGCTCGGGATCGCCACCGCGCTCGCGGTGGCCGGTTCGGTGCTGCTCGCGCAGGTCGCGGCGACGACCGTGCTGCGCCCGGTGCACCGGCTCGGCGAGGCGGCCAAGCAGCTCGGCGAGGGCAAGCTCGACACCCGGCTGCGGGTCACCGGCGCGGACGAACTGGCCGATCTGACCCGTACGTTCAACAGCGCGGCGGAGTCCCTGCAGAAGAAGGTCGCGGACATGAGCGCCCGGGAGGAGTCCTCCCGGCGTTTCGTCGCCGACATGTCGCACGAGCTGCGGACCCCGCTGACCGCCCTCACGGCCGTCACGGAGGTCCTCGAGGACGAGCAGGACTCCCTCGACCCGATGATCGCCCCGGCTGTCGCGCTCGTCGTCAGCGAGACGCGGCGGCTCAACAACCTGGTGGAGAACCTGATGGAGGTGACCCGCTTCGACGCGGGCACCGCCCGGCTCGTCCTCGACGAGGTGGACATCGCCGACCAGATCACCGCGTGCATCGACGCGCGCGCGTGGCTCGACGCGGTCGATCTGGACGCCGAGCGCGGGATCGTGGCGCCGCTCGACCCGCGCCGCCTCGACGTGATCCTGGCGAACCTGATCGGGAACGCGCTGAAGCACGGCGGTTCGCCGGTCCGGGTCTCGGTGCGCACGGAGGACGACGAGCTGGTCATCGCGGTACGCGACCACGGCCCCGGCATCCCCGAAGAGGTGCTGCCGCACGTCTTCGACCGCTTCTACAAGGCGAGCGCGTCCCGGCCCCGGTCCGACGGCAGCGGCCTCGGCCTGTCGATCGCCATGGAGAACGCGCTGATCCACGGCGGTTCGATCACCGCCGCCAACTCGGTCGGCGAGGACGGGGCGGTGGACGGCGCGGTGTTCGTGCTGCGGCTGCCCCTGGACGCGTCGGGGATCACCCGCGAGGTGCAGACCCGCAGCAGCCAGGGCGAGGTGGAGGAAGCGTGAGGCACCGCACCTTCGGGCGTACGGCCCTGACGGCGGTCGCGCTCGCCGCCGTGGTCTCGGGCTGCGGGATCAGGACGACCTCGGTCCCCGTCGACGCGGGCGCGGCCCCGTCCCGGGTCCCGTGCAGCACCACGGAGGGGAGTACGACGGGGTCTGCGGTGCAGGGCGTGCCGGTCCGGGTGTTCCTGGTCTGCGGTTCGCAGCTGGAGGCGGTGGACCGGCGGTCGCCGCTGCCGGAGGAGAAGGCGGGCGGCGATCCGGTGCGTACGGCCAGGGGGCTGCTCGCGCAGCTGCTCGCCGAGCCTTCGGAGAGCGAGCGGCAGGCCGGCTTCACGAGCGCGGTGCGGGGGCCGCTCGTGGTGAGCGGCGGCCACCGGGGCGACCCGGCGGGGACGCTGCGGCTGAGCCGCCAGCCGGAGGACCTGGCGCCGACGGCGCTGTCGCAGCTGGTCTGCACGTTCGCGGAGAGCTCGGCGGGCGCGGGCGGCCACACGGTCCTGCTCGGCGGCCCCGGCGCGTACGAGCCGAAGCGCTACCGCTGCACGACGGAACTGCGCGAACGGCCGGAGTCGGCGCCCCCGACGGCGCCGGCGCCGAGTCCGGAGCCCTCGTCCGCCCCGGAGTCCACGCCACCGACGGCGACCGCGACCGCCCCGGAGTCCTCGACCGCTCCGGAGTCGGTTCCTCCGGCGGCGACCGCGACCGCTCCGTAGTCCGCGGGGCCGGACGCGACCCGGCGGAACCGATTCCGCCGTGCTTGGCGTCTTGGGGGGCGTGCAGCGTCAAGGTTCGGGCGGCAGTGCCGCCGTGGTCGTCCGCGTGGCGGGGTTCGTCCTCGTCCTCGCGCATCTGCTGCTCGTCGCCTGGATCAGCCTGCGCCCACGGGACGTGGCCTGGGTGACCGCGCCGAACACCGTCCCGTTGAACGGCCTCCGGGCGGATCTCGCCCTCGGCACCGCCGAGGCGGCCCGGCTGATCGGTGAGGGGCTGCTGCTCCTGGCCCCGCTCGGGGTGCTGCTCCCGATGGCCGACGGGCGGCTGAACGTCTCCTACTGGGCCTCGCTCGTCCGGACGACCGCCGCCGGTGCGCTGGTGTCACTGGCCGTGGAGCTGCTGCAGACCGCCGTACCGGGTCAGGTCGTGGACGTGGACTCGGTCCTCCTGAACACGGCCGGGGTGGCGCTCGCGCACCTTCTCCTCGTACCGGCCGGGCGGACCTGGCTGCGCCGCAGGTCGGACGCGGGGCGGCCGGACTCCTCCGCGGGGACCAGCCGGGGTCAGGGTTCCGCCCTGCTGCGGAACGACGGGTCTCAGGGTGCGACCCCGACGATTACCAGGGTCCCGATCGCCCGGTAGACCGACGCCGCGGGGCCCTGTCCGGCGGCAGTATGGAGTCATCGGGAGCCCGAGGAGCGGCTCCCGTACCGACTCCGAAGGAGCCCACCATGGCCGCACTTGCCCGCCCCCGTGACGGACGCATGATCGGCGGAGTGTGCGCGGGGCTGGCCCGGCGCTTCGGCATCTCCGCGACGACGATGCGCGTGATCTTCGTGGCCTCGTGCCTGCTGCCCGGCCCGCAGTTCCTGCTCTACCTGGGCCTGTGGATCTTCCTGCCGGCGGAGAAGAGCGCCACTACGGCCTGGTAGCCGCTGCTCGTACGCCCACACGCACGCCGAAGGGGCGCGTACCCGGGAGGACCGGGTGCGCGCCCCTTCGGCGGGTACGGCTGTGGTCAGCCGATCGGCAGGCCGCCGGCGCCCAGCGGCAGGCCGCCGAGGAGGCCGCTGATCGGCAGGCCGCCGAGGGCGCCGGTGGCGCCGTCGAGCGGGAGGCCCTTGGTGGCCTGGGCGGTGGTGGTCGGCAGGTTCTTCGCGCCCTGGTCGAGGCCCTGTCCGAGGGCGCCCTGTCCGGCGCCGAGGGACTCGGAAGCGCCGTCGGGGAGCTCGGTGAGGCCGTCACCCAGCGGGACGGCCTGGGTCACCGTGCCCAGCACGTCGGCGCCGAGCGGCAGGGACGGCGCGGCGGAGGCCGTGCCGGCGGCGGTGGCGGCGAAAGCGGCACCGAGAGCGGCGACACCGAGCTTCTTGGCGGCAGACTGCTTCATCTGAAAATCTTCCTTGGGGAATCCGGGGGCTTCGGGGAAAAGCCGGGAGGGGAAATCCTGGGAATGCAGAGCGGTTCTGCAACCTAACCAGTGATCGGCGCCTCCGCAAACACCGGAAAGCGGCCGGGTGTCGCGCTCGCCCGGCCGCTCCCGTCCCCGTGACGGGGTGTCGCCTCAGCCCGCCGTACGGGAAGACTCGCTGGTCGTGGCGGTCTGTTGGAACAGCCATGCGGACTTCAGCTCGGCGTATCCGGGCTTGATGACCTCGTTGATCATGGCCAGTCGTTCATCGAAAGGAATGAACGCTGATTTCATCGCATTGACCGTGAACCACAGCATGTCGTCGAGCGTGTAATCGAAGGCTTCGGTCAACAGCTCGAATTCACGGCTCATGCTCGTCCCGCTCATCAGCCGGTTGTCGGTGTTGACGGTGGCCCGGAAGTGAAGCCGGCGGAGCAGGCCGATGGGGTGCTCGGCGAACGAGGCGGCGGCCCCGGTCTGGAGGTTGGACGAGGGGCACATCTCCAGCGGGATCCGCTTGTCGCGGACGTAGGCGGCGAGCCGGCCGAGGGTCACCGAGCCGTCGTCGGCGACCTCGATGTCGTCGATGATCCGGACGCCGTGCCCGAGCCGGTCGGCGCCGCACCACTGGAGCGCCTGCCAGATGGAGGGCAGCCCGAAGGCCTCGCCCGCGTGGATCGTGAAGTGGTTGTTCTCCCGCTTGAGGTACTCGAAGGCGTCGAGGTGGCGGGTGGGCGGGTAGCCGGCCTCGGCGCCCGCGATGTCGAAGCCGACGACACCGGTGTCGCGGAAGCGGTTGGCGAGTTCGGCGATCTCCAGGGCGCGGGCCGCGTGCCGCATCGCGGTCAGCAGGGCGCCGACCCGGATGCGGTACCCGTTCGCCCCGGCCTGCCGCTCGCCCTCGCGGAAGCCCTCGTTGACGGCCTCCACGACCTCCTCCAGGGTGAGGCCGCCCTCCAGGTGCTGCTCGGGGGCGTAGCGCACCTCCGCGTACACGACGCCGTCCTCGGCGAGGTCGACGGCGCACTCGGCGGCGACCCGGACGAGGGCGTCACGGGTCTGCATGACGGCGCAGGTGTGCGCGAAGGTCTCCAGGTAGCGCTCAAGGGACCCGGAGTCGGCGGCTTCGCGGAACCAGGTGCCGAGCGTGCCGGGTTCCGTCTCGGGGAGCTGCGCGTAGCCCTGCTCCCGGGCGAGCTCGATGATCGTGCCGGGGCGCAGTCCGCCGTCGAGGTGATCGTGGAGCAGCACCTTCGGGGCGCGGCGGATCTGGTCCGCGGTGGGGACGCGGGGGGTCTGGCTCGTCATTTCCGCACTCTAGCCCCTACGCGCGTAGATCCTGCCTCGCGGCACGTGCGACCCGGCGGTTTTTCCGCTGCGGGCCCGGCGGCCGAACGCCTAGCCTGCGCCCATGACTTCCACGGATCCCCATCCCGACCTGGGCCGCATACGCGGCTTCCTGTCCGCCTTCCACCGACGTCAGGCGGCCGGCACCGTCGGCTTCCCGGGCGGGTTCGCCGTACGGGACGGCACGTACGCGCTCTCCCGCGGGCACAACCACCTGCTCGTCGACGGGCCGACCGACCCCGAGGCGCTGCCCGCGCGGGCCGACGAGCTGATGGCGCACCGTCCGTACCGGCACGTGTTCGTCCTCGACGAGGGGGTCGCGGCGGCCTGTCTCGAGCCGATGACCCGGGCCGGGTACCGGCACTCCACCTCGCTCCTCATGCGGCACACCGGCCCGGTCCCGGCGCACGGCGGAGCGCGCGAGGTGGACCTGGACGCGCTGCGCGGGCCGCTGCTCGCGTCCTGGCGGCGGCTCGCCCCCGAGGCCTCACCGGAGCACGTCCACGACCTGGTGGAGCGGCGGACGGCCAGGCGCCGGGGCGCCGAGGTCGTCCGGTTCCTGGCTTCGTACGGCCCGGACGGCGAGGTGGCCGGCTGGGTCGATCTGTATCTGGACCCGGCGAGCGGGGTGGCGCAGATCGAGGACCTGGTCACGGACGAGGCCCACCTGGGGCAGGGGCATGCCGGGGTCGTCATCGACACGGCCCTGCGGCTGGCCGCCGACGCCGGCTGCACCACCCGTTTCCTGACCGCGCGCCCGGACGACTGGCCGCGCCACTGGTACGCGCGGAAGGGGTTCGAGATCGTCGGAAGCGTGTCCCGGTTCGAACGGGCGGTGTGATCCGGGGTGTTCGCCCGCGCGGACGATACGTAACAGAGACCGCGCGTACGACTGGCGTACACCTCCGCTTCTGAGACTGTTCTGTCATGGCGCACTTCGCACTCGTGGGGCCGCCCGACGCCCGGAGACCCCGGCTCGGACGGCCTGTTGGAGGTTCTGGGACGTCGGCGGCCGCGGGCGGCGTGGTGCTGCTGCTGCCGGACGGCGAGCCGGTGTCGGGGCGTCGTGCCTCCGCGCGGGCTCACGTGGCGATGCTGCCGCTCGGGCGCGCGCTCGTCCGCGCGGGCCGGTCCGAGGGGCTCGTCGCCCATGTGGTGCGCTACCGGGGGCGCGGCTGGAACGGCGCCGACGCGAACCTCGCGGAGGACGCCTCCTGGGCGGTCGCGGAGGCGGTACGGCGGTACGGCGACGTCCCGGTCTGCCTCGTCGGGCACGGGCTCGGCGCCCGGGCGGCGCTGCGGGCGGCCGGCCACGACGCGGTCGGCTCGGTCCTGGGGCTCGCGCCCTGGCTGCCGGAGGACGACGTGGCGGCGGAGCCGGAGGCGGTACGGCAGCTGGTGGGGCGCCGGGTGCTGCTGGTGCACGGCACGAACGACGCCCGTACGGACCCCGAGTTGTCGTTCCGGTTCGCCGCGCGGGCGAAGAAGGCCAACCGGGACACCTGCCGTTTCGAGGTCCACTCGGACGGCCACGCGCTGCGCCAGTACGCGGACGAGGTGCAGGCCCTGGCCGCCGACTTCGTCCTCGGCGCCCTCTTCGCCCGCCCGGTCGCCCGCCCCGTGAAGGACGCGATGGCCGCTCCCCCGCCGCTCGGCCTGCGAATGCCGCTCGCGGCGGGCTTCGGGGGCTCAGCCCGGCGGTGAGGGTTCCTTCGGGAGCAGATGGCCGCGCCTGCTGAGGAGGAACTTCTTGAAGGCGGCCACCGGGGCCGTGTCCGGGTGGCCGTCGAGCCAGGCGACGCCGATCTCGCGGACCGCGCGCGGTGCGGTGACGGTGAGTTCGACGACGCCGGGGCGCGGCACGGCCGGCGGGGGCAGCAGGGCGACACCGAGGCCGGCGGCGACCAGGCCGCGCAGGGTCTCGGTCTCCTCGCCCTCGAAGGCGACCCGGGGCTTGAAGCCGGCCTCGGCGCACAGGTCGTCGGTGATGCGGCGGAGCCCGTACCCCGGTTCCAGGGTCACGAAGGTCTCTTCGGCGGCCTCGGCGAGGCGGACGCGCTTGCGGACCGCGAGCCGGTGGTCGTCGGGGACGACGAGCCGCAGCCGCTGCTCGTCGAGGCGGCGGGCGACCAGGTCGGGGGCGTCCGGTACCGGCGAGGTCAGGCAGAGGTCGAGGTCACCGGCCCGGAGCCGTTCGATCATGGCCTCGCCGTAGTTCTGGACGAGGGTGAAGCGGATCCGGGGATGGTCGACGCGGAAGGCGCGGATGAGGCCGGGGACGGTCTCGGAGCCCATGGTGTGGAGGAAGCCGAAGGCGACGCGCCCCGCGGACGGGTCGGCGTCGGCGCGTACGGTGTCGGCGGCCCGTTCCACCTCGGCGAGGGCCCGCTCGGCGGCGGTGAGGAAACGGCGCCCGGCCGGCGTGAGGGAGACCGTACGGCCGCGGCGGGCGAAGAGGGAGACGCCGAGGTCCTGTTCGAGCCGGACCATCGCCCGGGAGAGCGTCGACTGGGGGACGCCCATCTCGGCCGCCGCGCGGGTCACGTGCTCGTGCCGGGCGACGGCGGCGAAGTACGCGAGCCGGGGCGCGAGCAGCGGTCCCATGTCTTCTTCGTTACTGTTCGGTGACAGGCGAGGCTGTGACCTGTACTCATGCACCATGGGAACGATTACAGCAGTTCCGTGCATTGGACGCATGAAGTGGGTCGCCCTACGTTCGTGACATGCCTTCCGCCAGTACCAAGGCGGCCGCCACCACCGCGTCCGCCGACACCCGCCTCGCCCCCGGCACCCCCGGCTACCGCCGGATGAGCCTCGCGCTCTTCGCCGCCGGCCTCGCCACCTTCGCCCTCCTCTACTCCACGCAGGCCCTGCTCCCGGCCATCTCGGCCGAGTTCGGCGCCACCGCCTCCGCCGCCTCCTGGACGGTCTCGGCCGCGACTGCCGCCCTCGCCCTGTGTGTCCTCCCGATGAGCGCCCTCTCGGAGCGGTTCGGCCGGCGCGCGATGATGACCGCCTCCCTGTCGGTCGCGGTGGCCGTCGCGCTCCTGGTGCCGCTCGCCCCGAACCTGGAGTCCCTGATCGCGCTGCGCGCGGTCCAGGGCGTGGCGCTGGCCGGGCTCCCGGCCTCCGCGATGGCCTTCCTCGCGGAGGAGGTCCGCCCCCGGGCGCTGATCGGCGCGATCGGCCTGTTCGTGGCGGGCAACTCGATCGGTGGCATGAGCGGGCGTCTGGTGACCGGCTGGGTGGCCCAGATGGGGGGCTGGCGCGCGGGACTGGCCGCCGTCGGTCTGACCTCGCTGCTCTGCGCGCTCGCCTTCCGGGCGCTGCTGCCGAAGGCACGGCACTTCACCCCGGGCACGCTCGACCCCAGGGCGCTCGCGCGGACCGTACGGACGCATCTCGCCGACCCGCTGCTGATGCGTCTCTACGTGATCGGCGCCCTGTTCATGACGGTGTTCGGCGCGGTGTACACCGTGATCGGCTACCGCCTGGTGGAGGCCCCGTTCTCGCTGCCGCAGGGCGTGATCGGCTCGATCTTCCTGGTCTACCTGGTCGGTACGGTCTCCTCGGCGGCGGCCGGCGGGCTCGTCGGGCGGCTCGGCCGGCGCGGGGCGCTCTACCTGGCGGTGTCCACCACCGCCCTCGGCCTGCTGCTCTCGCTCGCCGACGCGCTGCCCGCGGTCCTCGCGGGCCTCGTCCTGATCACGGCCGGCTTCTTCGCGGGCCACGCCGTCGCCTCCTCCTCGGTGAGCCGTACGGCGACGACGGGCCGCGCGCAGGCCTCGGCGCTCTACCAGTCCGCGTACTACCTCGGCAGCAGCGCGGGCGGCACGCTCGGCGCGGTCGCCTTCCACGCGGGTGGGTGGGCCGGGACCGTCCTGATCGGTCTCGTCGCGGTCCTCGGCGTCGTGTCGGTCACGCTGTACGGCAGCCACAGCGCCCGCCTGGAGGCGCGGCGGACGCGGATCGCCGCGCCCTGCTGATTCCCACCGATTCCGCCGCAACCGAGTCGCGCCCCCGGACGTCCTGAGTCATAGGACTCAAGGGGGAGTTAGTGATCATGAACAGAATCGCGGGTCGAATAGGGAAGAGAGCGGGCATCGCGGCCGGCCTCACCTCGCTGCTGGTGCCGATGACGATCGCGCTCGGTACGGCTCCGGCGCAGGCGGCGTCCTGCAACGTGACGACGGGCCCGTACCAGAAGCAGGTGGAGAAGTTCCTCGGGCGGACCGTCGACGGCCGCCAGTCGCTCGCCGACTGCCAGGCCATCCAGGCCTTCCAGGCGAAGCACGGCATCACCCCGGCCGCGGGGTACGCCGGGACGGTCACCTGGCGCACGATGAACACGATCCTCCAGCAGCGGGCGGCGGGCACCACGCCCAACCGGGCGGGCGCCTGTCCGACCAACCGGGGCCGGATCGCCTGCGTCGACCTGACCCGCCAGCTGACCTGGATCCAGGACGGCAGCCGCCTCAAGTACGGGCCCGTGCCGGTCCGTACGGGCAAGGACGGCACCGAGACCCGTACCGGCTCGAAGAAGATCTACTGGCGGAACATCAACCACTGGTCGACGCTCTACAACGTCTCCATGCCGTACGCCCAGTTCTTCGACGGCGGCCAGGCCTTCCACTCGACCACCAAGTCCATGTGGAACCCGCCGGGTTCGGGTGGCTGCGTCAACATGACGTCGAGGGACGCCAAGGTGTACTGGAACCTGCTGCGGAACGGCGACGACGTGTTCGTCTACGGACGTAAGCCGGGAACCTGACCCCGACTGTCAGTCCGCTCCGGTAGCTTCCCTCTCACCGGCACCGAACGGGTGCCGGTGAGGGGTGAGTGGGGTTGGGACCGATGAGTGACGCCGCGACCGCGACGACCGACGAACTCGACAAGTACCGCAGGGAGCTGACCGGTTACTGCTACCGGATGCTCGGATCGTCCTTCGAGGCGGAGGACGCGGTGCAGGACACCATGGTGCGGGCCTGGAAGGCCATCGGCTCCTTCGAGGGCCGCTCGTCGCTGCGGTCCTGGCTGTACCGGATCGCCACCAACGTCTGCCTGGACGCGCTGAACGCGGGTAACAAGAGGGCGCGGCCGATGGATCTGACCTCGCCGACGCCGGTCGCCCAGGCGCAGCTCGTCAAGCAGCCCGAGATCACCTGGCTGGAGCCGATCCCCGACGGGCGCGTCCTGCCCTCGGTCGCCGACCCGGCGGAGACGGCCGTCTCCCGGGAGACGGTACGGCTCGCGTTCGTCGCCGCGCTCCAGCACCTGCCGCCCAAGCAGCGGGCGGTGCTCATCCTGCGCGAGGTGCTCGCCTGGAAGGCGAGCGAGGTCGCGGAGCTCCTCGACACCACCGTCGCCTCGGTCAACAGCGCGCTCCAGCGGGCCCGCGCGACCCTGGCCGAGCAGGCGCCGGCCGCCTCCGACACGGCGAACCCGCTCGACGAGGAGCAGAAGGCGCTCCTGGAGCGCTATGTCGCCGCCTTCGAGGGCTACGACATGAAGGCGCTGACCGCGCTCCTCCACGAGGACGCGACCATGTCCATGCCGCCGTACGACCTCTGGCTCCAGGGTCACGACGACATCGTGGGCTGGATGCTGGGCGTCGGCGAGGTCTGCTCCGGCTCGAAGCTGGTGCCGACCGTGGCGAACGGCTCCCCGGCGTTCGCGCAGTACCACCCGGACCCGGCGGGCGGCTACAGCCCGTGGGCGCTCATCGTCCTGGAGCTGCGCGACGGCAAGGTCGCCGGGATGGACTTCTTCCTGGACACCGAGCGCTGGTTCCCGCTCTTCGACCTGCCGGCCCGGCTGGAGGCCTAGGTCTCCAGCGTCCCGTCGAGGCCGGTCAGCAGGAGCAGGGCCCGTAGGTCGGGCCCCGCTCCGTGGAAGCGGATCCGGTGGCCGCGCCGCCCGGCCGCGAGTTTCAGCCGGGCGAGGGCGTCGACGGCGGCGAGGTCGGCGGGCGCGAGGGCGCCGACCTCGCAGACCACGTCACCGGGCGGGGCGGCGGCGAGCTCGGCACAGAGCCGCGCCACCTCGTCCCGGGTGGGGCGGGCGGGCAGGGTCACGACGAGCGGTTGACTGGTGTCCACGTCCGTTGAGACCGCCCCGGGACCTGGAACTCATCGCGGCCCGTGTCGCTAGGCTGCCGATCATGACTCACGAGCCTGTCGAACTGGTGATCTTCGACTGTGACGGTGTCCTGGTGGACAGCGAGCGGATCTACTGCCGGGTGGACCGGGAGGTGTTCGCCACCCTCGGGGCGGAGTTCACCGAGGAGGAGATGGTGGAGCACTTCGTCGGCTCCTCGCACGAACTCCTCACCTCGATCCTGGAGGAGCGGATCGGCCGGCCCCTTGAGCCCGACTGGAACGCGCCTTTCCGGCAGCGGTACGAGGACGCGCTGGACGCGGAGCTGACGGCGGTGGAGGGCGTCACCGAAGTCCTGGACGCGCTGCACGTCCCGTACTGCCTCGCCTCCAACGGCAGCCACGCCAGCATCGGCAAGAACCTCACGCGGGCGGGCCTGCTCGACCGCTTCGAGGGCCGCATGTTCAGCGCCCGCGACGTCGTCCGGGGCAAGCCCGCCCCGGACCTCTTCCTGCACGCGGCGGCCACGATGGGCGTCCCGCCGGAGCGGTGCGCGGTGGTGGAGGACAGCCCGTACGGCGTGCGGGCGGCCCGCGCGGCCGGGATGCGGGCGTTCGGCTACGCGGGCGGCCTGTCCCGGGCGGAGCGGCTCGCGGGGCCCCGGACGGTGGTCTTCGAGCACATGCGGGAGCTGCCGGGGCTCCTCGGCGTGGCGCTCAGCTGACGGGGAACTCGGCGGTGCCGAGGGTGAGGTCGAAGGGGGCGGGGAGGTGGATCTCCTCGCCGAACGGCACCGCGCGCAGCACGCGGTGGACGTCACCCTTCGGCTCCCCGTACAGGGTCACGGTGGGGTCAGCCGGTGACGGTGACACGGTGATGATCCCCTCAATGATCTCCACCTTGCAGCCCTCGGGTGCGTCCGTCTCCTCTATCGGTGCGTCACCGATCCCAGCATGCCGAACGGGACCGGTGGGGGTCCACCGGTCCCGTTCACCCGAAGGTGTCAGAGGAATATGCCCGCGTCAGGCGATGCGGTCCAGGACGATCGGGGTCGGGGTGAAGGCCGTGCCCGGGGCCGCGATGTCCCAGGCCGCGTCCAGCGACTTCAGGGCGTACTCGAACTTCTCCGGCGTGTCCGTGTGGAGGGTCAGCAGCGGCTGGCCCGCCGTGACCGTGTCGCCCGGCTTGGCGTGGAGCTCGACGCCCGCGCCCGCCTGCACCGGGTCCTCCTTGCGGGCGCGGCCCGCGCCCAGGCGCCAGGCGGCGATGCCGATGTCGTAGGCGTCGAGGCGGGTGAGGACACCGTCGGCGGGGGCGGTGACCACGTGCTGCTCGCGGGCGACCGGCAGGGTCGCGTCCGGGTCGCCGCCCTGGGCCGCGATCATCCGGCGCCAGTGGTCCATCGCCGAGCCGTCCGCGAGGGCCTTCGCCGGGTCCGCGTCCTTGATGCCGGCCGCGGCGAGCATCTCGCGGGCCAGCGCGATCGTCAGCTCGACGACGTCCGCCGGGCCGCCGCCCGCGAGGACCTCGACGGACTCGCGGACCTCGAGGGCGTTGCCGGCGGTGAGGCCGAGCGGGGTGGACATGTCGGTGAGCAGGGCCACCGTCTTCACGCCGCTGTCGGTGCCGAGGCCGACCATCGTCGAGGCCAGCTCGCGGGCGTCCTCGATGTTCTTCATGAAGGCGCCGGTGCCGACCTTCACGTCGAGGACCAGGGAGCCGGTGCCCTCGGCGATCTTCTTCGACATGATGGACGAGGCGATCAGCGGGATGGCCTCCACCGTGCCCGTGACGTCACGGAGCGCGTAGAGCTTCTTGTCCGCCGGGGCCAGGCCGTCGCCCGCCGCGCAGATCACCGCGCCGGTGGTGTCGAGGACGTGCAGCATCTCCTCGTTGGAGAGCAGCGCGCGCCAGCCGGGGATGGACTCCAGCTTGTCGAGGGTGCCGCCGGTGTGGCCGAGGCCGCGGCCGGAGAGCTGCGGGACGGCCGCGCCGCAGGCGGCGACGAGCGGGGCGAGCGGGAGGGTGATCTTGTCGCCGACGCCGCCGGTGGAGTGCTTGTCGGCGGTGGGGCGGGAGAGGGAGTCGAAGTTCATGCGCTCGCCGCTGGCGATCATGGCGGCGGTCCAGCGGGCGATCTCCGCGCGGTTCATGCCGTTCAGCAGGATGGCCATGGCCAGGGCGGACATCTGCTCGTCGGCGACCGCACCACGGGTGTACGCGTCGATGACCCAGTCGATCTGCTCCGGGCTCAGCTCGCCCTTGTCCCGCTTCGTGCGGATGACGGAGATGACGTCCATGAGGTGGTTCCTCTTTCTACGCGCATAGAGGGGGAAGGGGGGAGCGACCCTCCCATGGTGCCGGAAGGGTCGCTCCGAGGGTGCTACTTGGTGAGGTGGTCCGGGCCGAACGCCTGCGGCAGCATCTCCGCCAGCGTCAGGAACCCGGCGGGCGTCTCCAGTACGAGTTCGGGGCCCCCGAACTCGTACAGGAGCTGCCGGCACCGGCCGCACGGCACCAGGGGCTCGCCCCGGCCGTCCACGCAGACGAAGTGGGTCAGCCGGCCGCCGCCGGTCGCCTGGAGCTGCGAGACGAGCCCGCACTCGGCGCACAGGCCGAGGCCGAAGGAGGCGTTCTCCACGTTGCAGCCGGAGACCACCCGGCCGTCGTCGGCGAGGGCCGCCGCGCCGACCGGGTAGCCCGAGTACGGGGCGTACGCGTGGGACATGGCCTCGCGGGCCGTCTCCCGGAGGAGGTCCCAGTCGGGCCCGGACGTCACTTGCCCTGGCCCTTCCGGTACGGCAGTCCGTCGGCCTTCGGCATGCGCAGGCGCTGCGCCGACAGGGCGAGCACGAGCAGGGTGGTGATGTACGGGGCGGCGTCGACGAACTGGCTCGGGACCTCGTCGGTCATCACGTACCAGAGGAAGAAGCCGACGGAGAAGGCGGCCGCGATCACACCGGGCACGTACTTCTTCTTGTACAGCTGCCAGGCCGCGGCGAGTACCAGGAGCACGGCGACGAGCAGCAGCAGCGCGTGGACGTTCTCGGCGCCGCCGCGGAGCTTGAGGCTGTCGGTGAAGCCGAAGAGGCCGGCGCCGAGCGCCATGCCGCCGGGCATCCAGTTGCCGAAGATCATCGCGGCGAGACCGATGTAGCCGCGGCCGCCGGTCTGGCCCTCCTGGTAGATGCCGGTGGCGACGATCGCGAGGAACGCGCCGCCGAGGCCGGCGAGGGCGCCGGAGACGGTGACGGCGATGTACTTGTACTTGTAGACGTTCACGCCGAGGGACTCGGCCGCGACCGGGTTCTCACCGCAGGAGCGCAGCCGCAGGCCGAAGGCCGTACGCCACAGCAGCCACCAGGTGCCCGGGATCAGCAGCAGGGCGACGAGGGTGAGCAGCGACAGGTTGGTGACGAGGCCGCCGAGGATGCCGGCCAGGTCGGAGACCAGGAACCAGTGTTTCTGCTGGAGGTCCTGTAGCCAGTCCGACAACCCTGGGATCGTGATCTGGGTGATCTGGTCGATGCGCGGCGACTGCTTGGAGGAGCCGCCCTCGGCCTCGGCGAACGTGAAGTTCGACAGGTACTGGGTGAAGCCGACCGCCAGGATGTTGATCGCCACACCGGAGACGATGTGGTTCACGTTGAACGTGACGGTGATGATCGCGTGCAGCAGTCCGCCGAGCGCGCCGCCGAGGAGACCGAAGAGGACGCCCACCCAGGGGCCCCACTGGTAGCCGGCCCAGGCGCCGAACCAGGTGCCGAGGACCATCATGCCTTCGAGGCCGATGTTGACGACGCCCGCGCGCTCGGCCCACAGGCCGCCGAGTCCGGCGAGGCCGATCGGGACGGCGAGCTGGAGCGCGCCGGAGACCTGGCCCACGGAGGTGAGGTCGTTGGCCCCGGAGACGGCCCGGACGAGCGAGAACAGCAGGAGACCGGCCGCGACGATCAGCATGATCCACGGCAGGGTGAGCTTGCGGCGTCCGCCGCCCTTGGGCGCGGCGCTCGGCTTGGTGACAGTGCCGGTGCTCATGCCGAGACCTCCTTGTCGGTCTTGATGGCGCCGCCGGCGGCGAGTTCCTCGCCGACCTTCTGCTGCTGGCGGCGGAGGCCGTAACGGCGGACGAGCTCGTAGGAGACGACGACCGCGATCACGATGATGCCCTGCATGATCTTGGTGATCTCCTTCGGGTAGCCCGCGGTGTCCAGCGACGAGGAGGCCTTGTCGAGGAACGCGAAGAGCAGGGCAGCGAAGAAGATGCCGACCGGGTGGTTGCGGCCGAGCAGGGCGATGGTGATGGCGGTGAAGCCGACGCCGACGGGGAAGTCGAGGCTGTACGTGTGGGACTCGCCGAGCAGCGTCGGCATGCCGGCGAGGCCGGCGAGCGCGCCCGAGATCAGCATCGAGGTGAGGATCATCTTCTTGGCGTCGACGCCGCTGGCCTGGGCGGCGGACTCGCTGGCGCCGGTGGCGCGCAGGTCGAAGCCGAACCGGGTGCGGTTGAGGGCGAACCAGTAGAGGACGCCGAGGGCGAGCGCGACGAACGTGAAGCCGTAGATGACTCCGTTGCCCTCGCCCATGTCGATGCCGGGGAACCAGCCGGACTCGGAGATCTCACCGGTGGTGAGGTTGTTCGAGCCCTCCGGCTGGAAGCCGAAGTTCTTCGGCAGGATCAGCCAGGCCACCAGCGAGGTCGCGATGGCGTTCAGCATGATCGTCGAGACGACCTCGGAGACACCCCGGGTGGTCTTCAGGATGCCGGCGATACCGGACCAGAAGGCGCCGGTCAGCATCGCGACGAGCACGATGAGCAGGATGTGCAGCGGGCCGGGCAGCTCGACCGAGGCGCCGACGAGGGCCGAGACCATCGCGGCGAGCCGGTACTGGCCGTCGACACCGATGTTGAACAGGTTCATCCGGAAGCCGACGGCCACGGCCAGGGCTGCCAGGTAGTAGATCCCGGTCTGGTTGACGATCAGGACCTGGATGTCGGCGAACCCGGCGTTGTCGATCATCAGCCGGATCGGCTCGATCGGGTCGAGGCCCGTCGCGAGCAGCACCAGCACGGTGAGCACGAAGGCGGAGACGAGCGCGAGCACCGGGCCCGCGGCCCCGATGATCAGCTTGTCCTTGTCGAATTTCATCATCGGGCGTCACCGTCTTCGGGCTGCTCTTCGTTGCCTTCGAGGTGACCGCTGGCCGCGCCGGTCATGGCGGAGCCCAGCTCCTCGGGCGTGATGGTGGCGGGGTCGGCGTCGGCGACGAGCTTGCCGCGGTACATGACCCGGAGGGTGTCGGAGAGACCGATCAGCTCGTCGAGGTCGGCGGAGATCAGCAGCACCGCCAGGCCCTCGCGGCGGGCGTCCCGGATCGCGTCCCAGATCTGCGCCTGCGCGCCGACGTCCACACCACGGGTGGGGTGGGCGGCGATCAGGAACTTGGGGGCGTGGCTCATCTCGCGGCCGACGATCAGCTTCTGCTGGTTGCCGCCGGAGAGGGAAGCCGCGGTCACGTCGATGCCGGGGGTGCGGACGTCGTACTCGCGCACGATCCGCTCGGTGTCCTTGCGGGCCGCCTTCGGGTCGAGGATGCCGCGCTTGGAGTTGGGCGCCTCGGTGACGTGGCCGAGGATGCGGTTCTCCCAGAGCGGGGCCTCCAGGAGCAGGCCGTGGCGGTGGCGGTCCTCGGGGATGTAGCCGATGCCGCCCTCGCGGCGCTTGCGCACCGAGACCTTGGAGATGTCCTTGCCGTCGAGGGAGATGACGCCCGCGTCGGGGGTGGCCATGCCCATGAGGGCCTCGATGAGCTCGGTCTGGCCGTTGCCCTCGACGCCCGCGATGCCGAGGATCTCGCCCTTGTGGATCGTGAGGGAGATGTCGTCGAGGAGCTTGCGGCCCGCCGCGGTCTCCTCGCGGAGGGTGGCGGTGCTCGACGGGTCCGGCGGGGCGGCGGTCGTCAGGGGGGCCGCGCCGCCGCCCTCGACGAGGGTGAGGTTCTCGACCGTGAGCATCGGGACGTCGGTGACCGTCGACTCGCGGGTCTCCGGCGAGGGCAGTTCGCTGCCGACCATCAGCTCGGCGAGCTGCTTGGTGGTGGCGGTCCTCGGGTCGGCGGTGCCGACCGTGGTGCCCCGGCGGATGACGGTGATGTCGTCGGCGACCTTCAGGACCTCGCCCAGCTTGTGCGAGATGAAGATGACGGTCAGGCCCTCGGACTTGAGCTCGCGCAGGTTGTCGAAGAGCGCGTCGACCTCCTGCGGGACGAGCACGGCGGTCGGCTCGTCGAGGATGAGGATCCTGGCGCCGCGGTAGAGGACCTTGAGGATCTCCACGCGCTGGCGGTCGGCGACCCCGAGGTCCTCGACGAGCGCGTCGGGGCGGACCCCGAGGCCGTACGCGTCGGAGATCTCCTGGATCTTCCGCCGCGCCTTGGCGCCGATGCCGTAGAGCTTCTCGCCGCCGAGGACGACGTTCTCCAGGACGGTGAGGTTGTCGGCGAGCATGAAGTGCTGGTGCACCATGCCGATGCCGCGCGCGATGGCGTCACCGGGGCTGGAGAAGGTGACCTGCTCGCCGTCGACGGCGATGGTGCCCTCGTCCGGCTTCTGCATGCCGTAGAGGATCTTCATGAGGGTCGACTTGCCGGCACCGTTCTCGCCGATGAGGGCGTGCACGGTGCCCTTGCGGACCGTGATCGCGATGTCCTTGTTGGCGACGACGCCGGGGAATCGCTTGGTGATGCCGTGCAGTTCTACGGCAGGGGGGCTGGACGCGTTGATGACGCACTCTCCTTGGCCGGAAGGAGTGGGAGCGGGCGGGCAGGCGGGGCGGGGCGAAGTTATCGTGCCAGGGAGATATCTACACGCGTAGCTCTGCCGGAAAGTGAAAACCTGTACGGGAACGGGGCCCGGCTCCGGTGGGGGTCCCACCGTTGCCGGGCCCTGAGGTCGGTGACCTGCTGTCCTTACGGAGCGGTCTTGACCGTGATCTTGCCGTCGACGATGTCCTTCTTCGCCTTCGCCACGGCGTCGGTGACCTCGGTCATCTTCTTGTACGCCGGGTTGGAGTCGGCCAGGCCGACGCCGTCCGTGGCGAGGCCGTAGCGGACCTCACCGGTCTGCGGCTTGCCGTCCTTGACCGACTTGATCAGGTTGAAGACGGAGTCCGACACGTCCTTGGTGACCGAGGTCAGGATGCGCTCCTTGTAGGAGGCGAGACCCGCCTGGTTGTACTGGTCGGAGTCGACGCCGATGGCCCACTTGCCGGCGGTCGCGGCGGCCTCGATCGAGCCGGAACCGGCCAGACCGGCGGCGGCGTAGATCACGTCGGCGCCCTTGTCGAGCTGGCCCTGCGCGGCGGCCTTGCCGAGGTCGGGCTTCGAGAAGCCGTCGAAGTTCGGCGGCTGGGTCAGGTACTGGACGAGCACCTTCGCCTTGGGGTTGGTGTCCTTGACGCCCTGCGCGAAGCCCGCCTCGAACTTCTTGATCAGCGGCACCTCGACGCCGCCGATGAAGCCGACCGTGCCGGTCTTGGACGCCTTGGCGGCGGCGACGCCGGCCAGGTAGGAGCCCTGCTCCTCGTTGAAGACGAGGTTGGCGATGTTCGGGCCGGTCTTCGACGTGTCGTCGATGAGGCCGAAAGTGGTCTTCGGGTAGGCCTTGGCGACCTTCTCGATCGCCGGCGCGTAGGCGAAGCCGACGCCGATGACCGGGTTGTTGCCGGCGCGGGCGAGCGCGGTGAGGCGCTGCACCTTGTCGGCGTCACCCTCACCCTCCGAGGGCTCGGCCTCGGCGCCCTTGACGCCGAGCTCGTCCTCGGCCTTCTTCAGGCCCGCGTAGGCGGCGTCGTTGAACGACTGGTCGCCGCGGCCGCCGATGTCGTACGCGATGGCGGCCTTGGCCGCCTTCGAGTCCGTCCCGGAACCGGAGTCCGTGGAGGACTTGCCGCACGCGGTGGCGGAGAGGGCGAGCGCCGCGGAGGCGATGCCCACGGTCGTGATCCTGGTGATCCGGCGCAAGAGGAGGGTCCCTTCAAGACTGACCGAAAGCGCCTCTTCCGGCGCTGGTTTCGCGGCGATCGTAACGCGCGTAGATGTCAGTTAAAGACCCGTTCATGAGTCGTTATCGGATCGTCGCGAACCGGCCAGTCGAGGCGACCGGGGGCGTTCGGCCCGGTACGGCCGGTTATACCGCCGGGAACGGGCGGCGGGAGGGGCGCGGGGGCGCGCCACGCCGGGCGCTGGGCCGATGGGAGGACGGCGGTCGGCCGGACGGATGAGGGGGCCGTCCGGCCGGGGTCAGGGGGTCGGCGGGTTCGGGCGCGGGGCCCCGGCCGGGGGTCAGGGGGTCGGCGTGGGGCCCCGGGTGGGGAGGGGTGTCAGCTGTTCGGCGTGGCGTCGAGGAGGGCCGCGGCCGTGAAGAGTTCCACCCCGGCCTCGATGCAGTGCTCGTCCACGTCGAAGTCGCCTGCGTGCAGGTCGCGGACGCGGGTGTCGCCGGGGGTGCGGACGCCGAGGCGGGCCATGGCGCCGGGGACGTGCTCCAAGTACCAGGAGAAGTCCTCGCCGCCGAGGCTCTGCTCGGTGTCCTCGATCGCATACGTTCCGCGGCGCGCGGCCATGGCGTCGTGGAGCAGTTCGGTGACGCCCGGGTCGTTCACGACCGGGGGGACGCCCCGGACGTAGTTCACGGTCGACTTGGCGCGGTGCAGGGTCGCGATCTCGTCGATCGCCGCGTGGACCAGGTCGGGTGCTTCGCGCCACGTCGGCAGGTCGAGGCAGCGGACGGTGCCGGAGAGCTCCGCGTGCTGGGGGATGACGTTGGGCGCGTGGCCGGATTCGATACGGCCCCAGGTGACCGAGAGGCCCGAGCGGGCGTCGACACGGCGGGCCAGGACGGCGGGGACGTCGGTGGCGACCCGGGCGGCGGCGGTGACGAGGTCGGTGGTGAGGTGGGGGCGCGCGGTGTGGCCGCCGGGGCCGTCGAGGGTGACTTCGAGGCGGTCGCAGGCGGAGGTGATGGGGCCGGCGCGGAGCCCGATCTTCCCGGCGTCCACCCGGGGGTCGCAGTGGACGGCGATGATCCGGCCGACCCCGTCCAGGACGCCGGCCGCGACGGCGTCGGCGGCGCCGCCGGGGAGGACCTCCTCGGCGGGCTGGAAGATCAGCCGCACGGCGTTGGGCAGCAGGCCCCGGCGGTCGAGTCCGGCGAGGACGAGTCCGGCGCCCAGGACGGTGGTGGTGTGGACGTCGTGTCCGCAGGCGTGGGCGCGGTTGGCCACCGTGGAGCGGTAGGCGACGGTCTTCACGTCGGGGATGGGCAGCGCGTCGAGGTCGGCGCGGATCGCCAACATGGGGCGGCGGTGGTCCGGGGTGCCGATGTCGCAGATGAGTCCGGTGCCGGCCGGCAGGACCTTCGGCGCGAGGCCGGCCGCCTCCAGGCGGGCCTTCAGCGCGGCGGTCGTACGGAACTCCTGGTTCCCGAGCTCCGGGTGCATGTGCACGTCCCTGCGGAAGGCGATCAGCTCGACGCGCAGGGGGTCGGACAGCTTTCCGGGCAGGGTGGCGGAGTCTGGCTCACGGGACTTCAACTGGTTCACCTTTTGAAGGGTAGGCCTTCAGACAGGTCAACTGCCCGTTGATCACGAAAAGTTCAACCCGTTAGGGGAAAGAAACTCCGTTCACCAGGCATGAAGGCTCTTCCATGTGGGTAGGGTCACCCGAATCCGAGCCGGTCGGTGGGGGTCGACACGCGGGTGGTGAGCCGGTCGACCTCGTGGGCCGCGGTGCCCGCCACCCCGGACAGGAAGCCCTGCGCGCGCGGGGAGGCGCTTTCCCGCAGCCACTCCGGGGCGATCTCGCAGACCGCGACCTTCACCCCGGTCCCGGCGAGGGCGAGCGGCAGGGTGTGCACGACCGTGGACGGGAAGCTGACGATCGTACGGCCGACGGGGCCGCGCCGGGCGATCAGCTCGAGCGGCAGTTCGGGCCGGACCACCTGGAGACCCGTCTCGACCGCGATGCGGTGCAGCTTCTCGGCGCTCTCCCTGCGGTGCGCGAAGTAGCGGGTGGCGCCGTGGGCGCGGGCGAGTTCCGCCACCACCCGGTCGTAGTGGCCGGCGTCGACCACCCCCGTCTCCACCAGCGAGGTGCCCACCAGGTCCGCGCCGCCGGTGAGCCGGGGCGGGCCGAACCGGGTGCGGGTCCAGGCGAAGGAGTTCTCGGTCACCTCGATGCCCTCGGGGGCCTCGACGGGCAGCGAGGTGAAGATCTCGACCGTACGGCCCCGGGCCGGGGCGAGGCGCCGCCGGGCGAGGGAGGTCACCGGGGCGAGGACCAGCTCGCGCGGGCCCAGGTTCCCCTTGCGGTGCCAGCGCACCAGGCGCTCGCCCCGGCCGATCTGGTCGGCGAACTCCATGGTCGCCGTGCCGTCGTCGACCACCGTCAGGTGCCGGGGGCCGAACAGGGTCAGGAGCAGCTGGACGTACCGCGAGAACGGGTCCCCGATGATCACCCGCTCCGCCGAGCGCAGCGGCCGGGCGAGCTCCCGCAGGGTGCGGACGAGCGCGCCCCGGCCGCCGCGGGCCTCCTGCCAGTGGACGGTGACGCCCTCGTCGCGGGCCAGCTGGGCCATCCGGCGCAGCTGGCCGCGCGACATGGGGTCGGTCGGCGAGAGGACGACGACCGTGAGGGGCGGGGTGGCGTCCGCCGGACCGGGCGCGCCGGTCGGCGGGGTGGCGTCCGCCGAGCCGGGCGCGCCGGTGGGCGGGGTGGCGTCCGCCGGACCGGGCGCACCGGGCGGCGGGGTGGCGTCCGCCGAGCCGGGCGCGCCCGTGGGCGCGGTGCGGGGTGCGCCCTGGGAGGGCGCCTGCGTGTGCGCCCATTCCAGGACGTTCAGGAGCTGGACCGGGCTCTCGACGAACGCCAGCTGCCCGGTCATGCGGTGACGAGGCCCTGGACCCGGCGGAGCTTCTTCATCGGGCCGAGCTCCGACTCGTAGACCTTCTTGACGCCGTCACCGAGGGCGGCCTCGATGGCGCGGATGTCGCGGACCAGGCGCTGGAGGCCCTGCGGCTCGACGGAGGCGGCCTGGTCGGAGCCCCACATGGCGCGGTCGAGGGTGATGTGGCGCTCGACGAAGGTGGCGCCGAGGGCGACGGCCGCGAGGGTGGTCTGGAGGCCGGTCTCGTGGCCGGAGTAGCCGATCGGGACGTTCGGGTACTCGTCCTGGAGCGTCTGGATGACGCGGAGGTTCAGCTCCTCGGCCTTGGCCGGGTAGGTCGAGGTGGCGTGGCAGAGCAGGATGTTCGCGCTGCCGAGGACCTCGACGGCGTGGCGGATCTGCTCCGGGGTGGACATGCCGGTGGAGAGGATGACCGTACGGCCGGTGGCACGCAGCGCGCGCAGCAGCTCGTCGTCGGTGAGGGAGGCGGAGGCGACCTTGTGGGCCGGGACGTCGAACTTCTCCAGGAAGGCGACGGCCTCGGTGTCCCACGGGGAGGCGAACCAGTCGATGCCGCGCTTCTTGCAGTGCTCGTCGATGGCGCGGTACTGGGTCTCGTCGAACTCGACGCGGTGGCGGTAGTCGATGTACGTCATCCGGCCCCAGGGGGTGTCCCGCTCGATGTCCCACTGGTCGCGCGGGGTGCAGATCTCGGGGGTGCGCTTCTGGAACTTCACGGCGTCGCAGCCGGCCTCGGCGGCGATGTCGATGAGGGCGAAGGCGTTGTCGAGGTCACCGTTGTGGTTGATGCCGATCTCGCCCGTGATGTAGACGGAGTGGCCGGGGCCGGCGGTCTTGTCGCCGAGGGTGCGGAGGCGGCTGTTCATGGTGCTGTTTCCTTACGCGTTGGGGGTGTTGAGCTCGGGTCCGAGGAGCCAGGCGGCGATCTCGCGGATCGCTCCTGAGCCGCCCGGGGTGACGGTGACCGCGCGGGCCGCGGCCCGTACGGAGTCGTGGGCGCTGCTCACCGCGACGGGCCAGCCGACGAGGTGGAAGCAGGGCAGGTCGTTGACGTCGTTTCCGGCGTAGAGCACGCGCTGCGGGTCGATGCCCTCGGCGTCGCACCACTCCTTGAGCGCCCGGTCCTTGCGGTCGATGCCGTGCAGGACGGGGATCTTGAGCTTGCGGGCGCGGGCGGCGACGACGGCGTTCTGCTCGGTGGAGAGGATGAGGACGGGGAGGCCCGCGCGGCGCAGGGCGGCGATGCCGAGGCCGTCGCCGCGGTGCGCGGAGACGAACTCGCGTCCCTCGGCGTCGAGGTGGACCCGGTCGTCGGTCTGGGTGCCGTCGAAGTCGAGGACCACGGCGTCGATGTCGGCGAAGCCGGGGGTGGCCGGCGTGTCGAGGAGCGGCGCGAGGGCGCGGGCGCGGGCCAGGTCGTGCGGGTCGTCGATCTCCAGGACCCGGGCCGGGTCGGTGACGACGAGCGCGGTACGGCCGAAGAAGCGGTGCCTGTGGGTGCGGAACCCGGCCGCGTCCATGGCGTAGACGGCGCCGGTCTCCAGGTACTCGGGCTCCCGGTCCTGGCGGCGGGGGCGGTGCGCCTTGTCGTGGTTGACGCCGGTGGCGCCGCCCTCGGCGTCGTCCGCGGGCGCGGAGCGCCAGAGGAAGCCGTGGGACGGGGCCGCGGTGAAGGCCGTGTCGGCGGCGCCGGAGGTGATGCGCTCGGCGGTCTCGGCGACCTCGGCGGAGGTGAGGAAGGGGCTCGTGCACTGGACGAGGAGGACCACGTCGGCCGGGCGGCCGTGGGTGGCCTCGAAGGCGTCCATGGCGTGCAGGACGGCCGCCTCGCTGGTGGCGGTGTCGCCCGCGATCTCGGCGGGCCGCCGCACCGCCTCGGCTCCGGCGGTGCGGGCGGCGGCCGCGATGCCGGCGTCGTCGGTGGAGACCACGACGTGGGTGACGGGACGGGCGCCGAGGCAGGCCTGGACGGCACGGGACACCAGGGGGACTCCGGCGACCGGGGCGAGGTTCTTGGCGGGGACGCCCTTGGAGCCGCCCCGGGCGGGGATCACGGCGAGCACGGTGGTCATCAGAGTTCTCCCAGGCGGCGGATGACGGGGGCGACGCGTTGCACGCCGTGGCGGTACGCGCCCCGCGCGGCCTCCCGGACGATCCGGCGCAGGCCGCTCTCGCGGGACTCCGGCGCGGTGACGTCCAGGCGGTGGCGGGCGAGGATCCCGGGCAGGTAGCCGGGGGCCGTCTCCGCGGTGTAGTAGGGGGTGATCGGGGGCAGCGCGGGAAGCGCCAGGAGTGCGGCGACCCGGTCGCGGGCCGCGTCGAAGGCCCCCTCGTACGAGCCGTCGGCTGCCACGCCCTGCCGGGCCAGCCACGTCTCGTCGGGTGTCGGGGCGAGCCCCTTGTCGAGCCGGTCAAAGGAGGCGAGCAGGCCCGAGCCCACGAAGTGGTGGTTGCCGAGCGCCTCGCGGACCCCGAGGTCGGTGAGGATCGCGGTGGGGATCCGGCGGTGCAGGGCTTCCAGGGCGGCCGTGGACGAGACGGTGACCAGGAGGTCCGTACGGTCGAGGACCTCGCCCATGTGTCCGTACACCAGCCGGAAGTTGGCGGGCGGGTCGAGCTCGCGGACCAGCTTCTGGAACGGGAACTCCTCCAGGTGCGTGGTGTGCTCGCCCGGCTTGGAGCGGAGCTTGAGGAGCACCTCGCGGCCCGGGCGGAGGCGGGCGTGGGCGATCAGCCTGCGCAGCACGTAGGCGCGTTCGGTCCGGGTGGCCGGCACGGACGGCTGGGCGGCGAAGACCAGGGTGTCGCGGCCGGCCTCGGGGGCGTACGGGGCGCCGCCCAGGAAGGGCAGGGCGGCCTCGACGACCGAGTCGGCTCCGGCGCCCACTCCCTCGTACACCGCGCGGAAACGCTCCGCGTCGTGGCGGGAGTTGGCGAGGACGACATCGGCGCCGTGGCGCAACAGCAGTCCGTCGGTGAGCTTCTCGTAGACGACGCCGACGTAGCCGGTGACGATCACCGGGCGCCGGACCAGGTCCAGATCGGCAAGGCCCTGGAGGACGGCCCGGACGGTGCCGCCGACGAGGGCGAGAACGACGAGGTCGTATCCCTCGCCGCGCTCCTCCGCGTCCCGGACGGCGCGCAGGAACTCCGCGCCCGTCACCTCGCGCGGGGTGGTCGTGGACACCCCTGTCTCGGCGAGTTGGCGCGCGGTGGGCGTCGCCCGTCCGCGCAGGACGAAACCGGTGGGTTCGGCGGTCGCCGTGGTGATGCGGCGCGCCGTGAGGGCGCCCCATTTCCACCGGGTGTCGGAGTCGGCGAGTACGGCGACCCGTACCGCTTCTCTGTTACTTCCTTGCACGCCGAGGACGCTAGAAGGGCATTCCGCTTTCCGGCCCAACTGGGCCACAACAAACGGTGAACAGAGCCTCTCCTCCTGTTGAAGTGGGTCGGGATCCGGTCGCGAGCAGGCCGGATACGCCCACGGGGAAAGGCGGTTAATCGGCCCGCCGCTTGGTGTTCACCGAATAGCTGCCCACCGGTCGGTGGGAATGCCGGGGCGGCGCCTAGCGTCGGCCGCGTGGTCAAGCTCTCCGTCGTCGTGCCGTTCTTCAACGTGCAGACATACGCCCCCGATACCCTCACGAGCCTGCGGGCCAACGCCCGCGAGGACTTCGAGTTCCTCCTTGTCGACGACTGCTCGTCGGACGGGACGCCCGAACTCCTCGAACGGGCCGCGCGCGAGATCCCGGGTGCCGTCCTGATCAGGCACGAGCACAACGAGGGCCTCGCCACGGCCCGGAACACCGGCATCGACGCCGCCCGCGGCGAATACCTCACCTTCCTCGACGGGGACGACTGGCTCGCCCCCGGCTACTACTCCCGCCTGGTCGCGGCGGCCGAGGACCTCGGCTGCGACTTCCTGCGCACCGACCACGTCTCCGTCACCGGCAGGAACCGCGGCATCCGCCGCGCGCCGGTCCCCCTGCGCGGTGAGGTGCTGAACCCTCGGGACGCGATCCTGCCGGCCCACCGGACGACCTCGGTCGACTACCCGTACGCCTGGGCGGGGATCTACCACCGGCGGCTCGTCGACCGCGGCCTCCTGCACTTCACGCACGGTCTGCGGACGGCCGAGGACCGGCCGTGGATCTGGCGACTGCACCGCGAGGCGGAATCGTTCGCCGCGATCGGTGAACTCGGTGTCTTCTACCGGCGCGGCGTCGCGACCTCGCTCACCCAGATCGGTGATGTACGGCAATTGGATTTCATCCGCGCTTTCGACCAGGTGATCGAGGAAACGGCGAAGGACGCGGACGCGGATCTTCTTCTTCCGAAAGCCGTCCGTACGTATTGCGCGGTGATCTCCCATCACATCGGTTCGGTCGAACGATTCGAGCCGGAGGTGGCCCGCCAGTTGAAGGCGATGAGCGCGGGTGCGCTGCGGCGGATGCCGCAGGGGGTTCTCGACGAGGCCCTGACGGCCATGGGCGGGGACCGCGCGACGATGCTGCGCAGACTGCGCCGCCGCCGCCCGGCCCCACCGCCGTCCCCGACCCCCGGCCCGGGGACACGTACGGGCTCCGGCGCCGGCTCGGCCTCCGCGGAGGTGGCCGCGTGAGCGCCCGCAGGACCACCCAGATCTTCTGCGCCTCCACCCTCTACGGGGCGGTGACGCTCGCCGCCGCCGTGGACAGCGGCTGCTTCGGCACCGCCGACCGCCGGATCCTCCTCGTCACCAACAACGCGGCCGTCCCTGAGACCACCCCGGCCCTCGACGAGGCCGAGGGCTTCGACCGGCTGCGCGGCCGCTTCGACTCCGTCCTGTCCTGGAACGAGACGATCTCCCCGCTCCACCCGGGCGGCTGGACCCCGCGCGCGAGCGATCTGCCGCTCCTCCAGCGGCATCTGCGCAAGCTCTGGAACCTCGGTGACGACCGCGTCGAACTCGCCCTGGAATCGCTCCAGGTGACGCCCGCGCTCGCCATCGCCCAGCTGCTGCCCGAGGCGCCGATCACCGTGTACGCGGACGGTCTGATGAGCTACGGGCCGACCCGTAACAAGATCGACCCGATGATCGGCGGTCGCGTCGGCCGGCTGCTCCACCTGGACCTCGTCCCCGGGCTCGCGCCGCTGCTGCTCGCCGAGTTCGGCGCGGTGCCGGAGGCCGTACCGACGGAGGCGTTCACCAAGGTCGTCGAGGAGCTGGCCGGTGGCCCCGCGGCGTCCGAGGACGGGCCCGCGCTGCTCCTCGGCCAGTACCTGGCGGCGCTCAAGCTGCTGACCGCCGCGGAGGAGGAGGAGCTGCACCTGCGGATGGTCCGGGGCGCGATCGCCCGGGGCCACCGGCGGCTCGTCTTCAAGCCGCATCCGACGGCCCCCGACGCCTGGTCGCGGACGCTGGTGCGGGCGGCGGAGGAGCTCGGCGCCGAACTGACCGTCGAGGACCGGCCGGTGCTGGCCGAGGTCCTCTACGGCGAGCTGCGGCCCGCGCTCGTCGTCGGCTGCTTCTCCACGGCGCTGCTGACCGCGGGGACGTTCTACGGGCTGCCCGTCGCCCGGGTCGGCACGGGCGCCCTCCTGGAACGGCTCACCCCGTTCCAGAACAGCAACCGCATCCCGCTCACGGTCGTGGACGCCGTCGTGCCGCCCCTGGAGGACGGCACGGAGGACGGCGGCGCGGTGGTCGGCGACGCGGCCGGTACGGAGCTGCTCAACGACCTGGTCGCGGCGGTCGGCTTCGCGATGCAGCCGAAGATACGGCCGGAGCTGCGGGAGCCCGCGGTACGCCACCTGTCGGGCCCGCTCGCCGAGCGCACCCGGCACCACTTCACCCGCCGCCGCCTCACCGTCCTGAACCTGCCCGGGGGCCTGCCGATCCCCCGCCACCCGAAGGTCCGCCGGCTCGCGCGGCGCGCGCTGCGGCTGCGGAAGGCGCTGAAGAAGAGGTAGCCCCGGGGTACGGCCAGCGGGCCCGGGCCCCGTGCGGGGGACCCGGGCCCGCTGGCGCGTCCGGGCTCAGGCGCGGACCACGGGCTCCTGGATCTCGGTGACCCAGCCGGCCGGGTCCTCCGGGCACTCCAGGTACAGCTCACGGGCGTGGCCGGCGGACCGGTAGTCGTTGGTGTCGATCCAGGCGGCCAGGGTCTGGGCGGTCGGCAGGATCTCGTCCATCGACCCCCGGTGGACGATGGTGGCCGCCTCCTCGATGCCGGGCAGCACCCGCACCTGGACGCCCTCCGCGGCCGTGCCCTCGGGGACGGTCATGGCGGCGTGCACGACGACCGAGCCGTCGCCCTTGCCCGCGTCCTCGTAGTACGCGATCCCCGGGCCGAACCCGGTGACCCCCGCAGCCTCCAGCCGGCCGCACAGCTCGTCGTACATCGGGCCGATGACCGGGCCGATGTCCTGCGGGCCGAAGCTCGCGGCGACGCCGCTCAGCTCGGCGACGCGCACGGCGGGGATCTTCTTCACGACGACGTCCTGGGTGGACATGCGTCCCTCGCTCTCGATGGCTCGGAGCCGCGCGCCGACCTGGGCGAGCCGGGCCCGCGCCTCCGCCAGGGCCGTTTCGAGCTCGGCCCGGCGCAGACGCAGCATGCCCCGCAGCTCGTCCGCGTCGAGCCGCTCGTCGAGGATCGCCCCCACCTGTTCGAGGGTGAAGCCGAGGTCCTTGAGCGCGATGACACGGTTGAGCCGGGCGAGCTGGTCCGCCGTGTAGAAGCGGTAGCCGCTGTGCGGGTCGACCCGGGCCGGGCGCAGCAGCCCGATGGCGTCGTAGTGACGCAGCATCCGGACCGACACCCGCCCGTGCCGGGCGAAGTCTCCGATGGTGAACATGACGCCCCCTACAGAACGACCTCACACGGTGTGAGGGTCAAGCGGCGCTACTGAGGGAGAGCTTCGCGGCGAAGCCGAGGAAGAGGGCGCCCGCGGCGGAGGTCGCGCCCGCCGAGAGGCGTCGGCGGCGGCGGAACGTCGCGGCGAGCCGGGTGCCGCCGAATATCAGCATCGTGAGGTAGAGGAAGCTGCCGATCTCCAGGAGGGTGCCGAGGACCAGGAAGGAGAGCGCCGGGTAGGCGTAGCCGGGGTCGACGAACTGCACGAAGAAGGAGATGAGGAAGAGGATCGCCTTCGGGTTGAAGAGGCTGATGATCAGCGCGCGCCGGTACGGGTTCTCCCCCGCGGCCACCGGGGCCTGGGCGTTCTCCTCGTGACGTACCTCGTCCCGCCCGCGCCACATCGACCAGGCCGCCCGCAGCATCCCGTACGCCATCCAGGCCAGGTATCCCGCGCCCGCGTACTTCACGATCATGAAGAGCAGGGGCGTGGTCTGGAGCAGTGAGGCGGCGCCGAGCGCGGCCAGGGTCATCAGGACGGCGTCGCCGGTGAAGACACCGGCGGCGGCCTTGTACCCGGTCCGGGTGCCCTTGCGGGCGGCGACGGACAGCACGTACAGCGAGTTCGGCCCCGGCAGGAGGATGATGAGGACGAGACCCACGAGGTAGGTCGGAAGATCGGTGACACCCAGCATGAGGCGGAGTGTCGCACGTGGGTACGACACTCCGCCCGTCTGTTTCGTATCGCGGAAGATCAGAAGGCGTCGCTCGGGACGTACGTGCCCCAGACCTCCCGCAGCGCGTTGCAGACCTCGCCGACCGTGGCCCGGGCCCTGAGCGCGTCCTTCATCGGGTACAGGACGTTGTCCGTCCCCTCGGCCGCCTTCTTCAGGGCGGCGAGCGCCGCGTCCACGGCCGCCTCGTCGCGCTCGGCGCGCAGCCGCGCGAGGCGCTCGGCCTGCTGGGCCTCGATCGCCGGGTCGACGCGCAGCGGCTCGTAGGGTTCCTCGGTGTCGACCGTGTAGCGGTTGACGCCGACGACGACCCGCTCGCCGCTGTCGGTCTCCTGGGCGATCCGGTACGCGGAGCGCTCGATCTCGCCCTTCTGGAAGCCGCGCTCGATCGCGTCGACCGCGCCGCCCATGTCCTCCACCCTGTCCATCAGGTCCAGGGCCGCGGCCTCGACGTCGTCGGTCATCTTCTCGACGACGTAGCTGCCGGCGAAGGGGTCGACGGTGGCGGTGACGTCCGTCTCGTACGCGAGGACCTGCTGGGTGCGCAGGGCGAGGCGGGCGGACTTGTCCGTCGGCAGGGCGATGGCCTCGTCGAAGGAGTTGGTGTGCAGCGACTGGGTGCCGCCGAGGACGGCCGCGAGGCCCTGGACGGCGACGCGCACCAGGTTGACCTCGGGCTGCTGGGCGGTGAGCTGGACGCCCGCGGTCTGGGTGTGGAAGCGGAGCATCAGCGACTTGGGGTTCGTCGCGCCGAACTCCTCCCGCATGACCCGGGCCCAGATCCGGCGGGCCGCCCGGAACTTCGCGACCTCCTCCAGGATCGTCGTGCGGGCCACGAAGAAGAAGGAGAGCCGGGGCGCGAAGTCGTCCACGTCCATGCCGGCGGCGACGGCGGTCCGTACGTACTCGATGCCGTCGGCGAGGGTGAACGCGATCTCCTGCGCGGGCGAGGCCCCCGCCTCGGCCATGTGGTAGCCGGAGATCGAGATGGTGTTCCACCTGGGGATCTCGGCCCGGCAGTACTGGAAGATGTCCGCGATCAGCCGCAGCGAGGGCTTCGGCGGGAAGATGTACGTGCCGCGGGCGATGTACTCCTTGAGCACGTCGTTCTGGATGGTGCCGGTCAGCCGGTCGGCCGGCACGCCCTGCTCCTCGCCGACGAGCTGGTAGAGGAGGAGAAGGAGGGCGGCGGGGGCGTTGATCGTCATCGACGTGGAGACCTGGTCGAGCGGGATCCCGTCGAACAGGATCCGCATGTCGTCGATCGAGTCGATCGCGACGCCGACCTTGCCGACCTCGCCCGAGGCGATCGGGGCGTCCGAGTCGTGGCCCATCTGCGTCGGTAGGTCGAAGGCGACGGAGAGGCCGGTCGTGCCGTTGGCGATGAGCTGCTTGTAGCGGGCGTTGGACTCGACGGCGGTGCCGAAGCCCGCGTACTGGCGCATGGTCCAGGGCCGGCCGGTGTACATCGACGGGTACACCCCGCGGGTGAAGGGGTACGCGCCGGGCTCGCCCAGCTTCTCGGCGGGGTCCCACCCGTCCAGGGCGTCCGGTCCGTAGACCGGTTCGATGGGCAGCCCCGACTCCGTCTCGCGCGCCATGCGTGGTGCCTCCCGGTAGATGTGCTCGGACCTTCCTCACAGGATGCGCGGTCCATGGTCCACACGCGCAACCACACGCGCGCGTGGAGCATCCCTACGTACACAGACTCGTCCCGGGGGGCAACGATGAAGCGGTCTTCTTCCGTCATACGCAGAGCGGTACTGGCAGCGGCCTCGGTGGCCCTCGCCACCGGTTGTACGGCCCAGGCGGCCGACACCGGGGGTGGCTCCGGATCCGGCCCCGGGACCGTGTCCGCGAGTCCGTCGAAGGCGCCGACGACCGCCGCCCCCGCGCCGACCACGACGGCCCCGTCCGCCGCGCCGACCACCGCGGAGCCCGGACCCGGGTCCACGGCCCTGATGGGCGACGGGGACGAGAGCGAGCAGGTCCGTGAGCTCCAGGCGCGGCTGCGGCAGCTCGGTCACTTCGACCGGGCCCCCACGGGGTTCTACGGGACGATGACGGCCGCTTCGGTCAAGGCCTTCCAGAAGAAGCAGGGTCTGCCGCGGACGGGGTCGGTCGACGGGGCGACCTGGGAGGAGCTGCTCGGGGCGAGCCGGAAGCCGACCGCCGACGAGCTGAAGCCGGCGACCACCAACCAGCTGGACGCCCCCGACGCGCGGTGCATGACGGGCCGGGTGCTGTGCATCAGCAAGGAGAGCCGGACCCTCGCCTGGATGATCGACGGCAAGGTCGTCTCGGCGATGGACGTCCGGTTCGGCTCGGAGAACACCCCGACCCGGGAGGGCACGTTCACCGTGGAGCGGAAGGTCCGCGAGGACTGGTCCAGGCTGTACCACACGCCGATGCCGCTCTCGATGTACTTCAGCCGCGGCCAGGCCGTGCACTACTCGTCGGACTTCGCGGCCCGCGGCTACGACGGGGGCTCGCACGGCTGCGTCAACGTCCGGGACCGGGCGAAGCTGACGACCCTCTTCGACCAGGTGAAGGTCGGCGACAAGGTCGTCGTCCACTGGTGACCCGGGAGGGGAGAAGAGAGGGCGCGGGTGGGACCGGGGGAACGTGCCCCACCCGCGCCGGGTGCGCGGAGCCGTAGGTACGGGGGGAACCCCGGCTCTCTGCGCGGCCGATGACCAGTCGGCACATTCCATACTGCGCCGTCGCGGCGAGAAGTGTTACACCGCGAGCGCGACGCGTGCGGTGACGGCGATTCCGAGGGGTGCCGACACGGACGAGCGGACGGTGTCGCGAGGGGCTTCGGCGGCGTCCCCGGTACGGCTGTTCCCCGAGCCGCCGCGGTCGTCGCCGCGCGGGTCCCCGGCTTTGCCGTCCTTGGAGCCGTCGTCGGCCTTGTCGTCGGCCTTGTCGTCCTTGGCGTCGCCGGAGGAGTCCTTGGTGTCGTCCTTGGCCTCGCCGCCGGGCGCGGCCGTGCCGCCGCCGAGGATGCGGTCGCAGTAGCGGCGCAGGGTCTCGCCGCCGCGCAGGCTGTTCGTGAGCTGTGTCCGGCCGGTGGCGTCGAGCCTCCCCGACCGGTAGTCCCGGCAGGCCTTGACGGCTTTCGCCAGGGAGGTCGTACCGCCCGGGGCCGCGCTCGTGCCGCCGGGGTCCGTTCCCGTGCCGCCGGAGTCGCCGCCCGTGCCCGCCGTGCTCCTGCCCGGTTCCGGGGAGCCGGGGCCCGGGGCGGTGGTGCCGTGTCCGTCCGGGCTTCCGGTCGGCGGTGCGGTGGTGGTGCCGGCGGAGGGGGACACGCCGGGGGTGGGTTCGCCGTCGGTGCCCGGCCGCGTCGGGGGTGCCTCCGGGTCCTGGCGTATGCCGGGCTCCTTCGACACGAGCGTGTCGGCGGTCTCCCCCGCCGTGACGGAGCTGGCGGGCGCCGGACCCACCAGGGGCAGCACACCTGTTCCAGCGGCGACGGCGACCCCTCCGACGGTGACGGCGGCGACCGCGGCGGCGAATCCGTACCGTACGGACCGTCCCCAGCGGCGCGCCGGCGCGGCGACCGGCGCGAGCCGGACCCGGCCGAGGTCGGCGTGGAGGGTGCGGCCGTGGGCGGCTCCGGCGGTCACGGAGGCGCGGCCGGAGGCACGCTCGGCGGTGGCCTGCCGGAAGGCGGCGAGCGCGGCGGCCTCGCCCGGGAGTTCGCCGCTCCCCGCCGCGGGGAGGGCGTGGACACGGGTCGCGTCGAGGGCGCCGGCGAGACGCTCGGCCCCCGCGCGCGCGTGGTCGCCGACGGCGTCGACCGGCTCGCCGCGGAGCAGCCGCTCGGCGGCCTCCTGGTCGAGCCACTGGTACCGCTCGTCGGCCATCACATGTCCTTCTGCGTACGGGGACGTGATTGCGTCACACCGCGGGGCGGCACGGACCCCGGGAGGCGCCCGCGTTGCGGAGGCACACCGTCCAGCGCGGCGACGGATTCGGCGGTGCCGTCCGCCCCGTCCGTCTCGCCGTCGACGCCGAGGAGTTCGGCGAGCTTCTTCAGGCCGCGGTGGGCGGCGGTGCGTACGGCGCCGGGGCGTTTGCCCAGCGTGTCGGCGGCGCTCTTGGCATCGAGGCCGACGACGACGCGCAGGACGACGGCCTCGGCCTGGTCCTGCGGGAGCTGGGCGATCAGCCGCATGGTGTGTCCGGTGGCGAGGGCCTCCAGGGCTTCGCCCGCGGTGTCGGAGGCGGCGGGCTTGTCGGTGAGTTCGGCCTCGTCGGCGCCGGCCGCGGGCCGCCTGCCGCGCATCCGTATGTGGTCGAGGGCGCGGTTGCGGGCGATCCTGGCGGCCCAGCCGCGGAAGCGGTCCGCGTCGCCGTCGAAACGGTCGAGGTCGCGGGCTATCTGGAGCCAGGACTCCGAGGCGACGTCCTCGGCGTCGGCGTCGCCGACCAGTGTCCGTATGTAGCCGAGCAGCCGTGGATGCACGGCGCGATACACAGTACGGAAGGCGTTCTCGTCCCCGTCCTGTGCAGCGAGCACCGCGGCCGTCAGCTCCGCGTCGTCCCCCAGCACTCCCCAAACCCTGTTCGTCGGTCGCGTCGTCGCGTCGTCGCTCCATCGCGGCCGGTCACCACCGCCACGCCGCCTCGCGCATCTGCACGCTACGTCGTGGCGCGGCATCACGTCCACGCGATCCGGGGTCTTTGTGCAACTTGCAACCTTCGAGCGAGGGCGCCCGGGGAGCGCTCGGGTGGCGCCCGGACGCGGTGCGCGGGCGGTGTGACAGAAAACGCACCTCTGGCGCTGAATGGAGTACGGAGCCGTGCTGCGGCTCCGTGGACGACGACCGGGGCCTCTCCTGTGGGGGGTGGCGGCCTCGGTCGTCTCCCATTTCCGGCCCTCTGGCCTCCCCTTTTCCGCTCTTCTCACCCGCCCGGGGCGCAGTGCGCCCCTCCACTGTCAACTGATGGTTGACAGTGGAGGGGTGTCAACCTAGGGTTGCACTCATGACGAATCCAGTCGGCCCGAAAGTCCCCGTCCGTCTCGACGAGCTCATCGACGCGATCAAGAAGGTCCACCCCGACGCCCTGGAGCAGCTCTCCGGCGCGGTCATCGCGGCGGACCACCTCGGCGACGTCGCCGACCACCTCATCGGCCACTTCGTGGACCAGGCCCGCCGCTCCGGCGCCTCCTGGACCGACATCGGCCGCAGCATGGGCGTGACCCGCCAGGCGGCCCAGAAGCGGTTCGTACCCAAGGAGCCGGACGCGGAGAAGATGGACCCGAACGCCGGGTTCAACCGCTTCACCCCCCGGGCCAGGAACGTGGTCATGGCCTCGCAGAACGAGGCCACGGCCGTCGGCAACGCCGAGATCACCCCCGCCCACCTGGCACTCGGCCTGCTCGCCGAGCCGGAGGGGATCGCCGCGTACTGGATCACCTCCCAGGGCGTGACCCTCGACCAGGTCCGAGAGGCCGCCGCCGCGACCCTGCCGCCGGGCGTAGAGGAGCCGCCCGCCCTCGTCCCGTACGACGCGGCGGCGAAGAAGGTCCTGGAGCTGACGTTCCGCGAGGCCCTGCGCCTCGGCCACAACTACGTCGGCACCGAGCACATCCTGCTCGCCCTCCTGGAGCACGAGGACGGTACGGGCGTGCTCACCGGGCTCGGACTCGACAAGGCCACGGCGGAGCGGCAGATCGCCGAGACCATCGCCTCGGCGATGGTCGAGACGACGGAGACCTGACAGGCCCTAGGTGGTGCGGGCCCGGCGCGAGACGACCGCGCGCAGCACCCGGCCGCCCTCGACGGAGAGTTCACGCGCCCGGCGCAGACCGGTCGGGCCGTGGGCGGCCGATTCGAGGACGGCCTGCTGGCGGCGGAGCTCCCCGGCGAGCAGCGGGCCCGCACCGTCCGCGTCCCCGGCCCGGCAGCGCTCGACGAGGCCGTCGGACACCTCGGCGGCGTCGTAGCGGCCGTGCAGGGCGAGGGCGGCGGCGGAGCAGGCGTGGGCCCAGGCGCGGAGGTCCCCGGCCGCCCAGGCGTCCGGGGCGGCGGCCAGCATCCCGCGTACGGCCCCGGCGCCCTCCGTGCCGTCCGTGCCGTCGGCGTCCAGGTCGACGCGGGCCTTGGCGACGGCCTCGCCCCAGGCGTTCCCCTCGCCGCGCGCGACGGCCGCCCACACGGGGCGCAGGGCGTCACCGCGGTCGCCGGCGAGCAGCGGGAGGCAGCGGTCGAGGCAGGCGAGGCCGGCCGCGGCCAGACCTCGTTCGTCGGCCCCGTCGATCAGTTCCAGCAGGCTCCGGCCGTTCCCCGACGTCATGGACGCCTCCTCGCCACCCGATGCGGACGCAGTACTTCCCCTACTGCGCCGAGGGGCGCTTTTTCGTCACTGCGCGGCCGGAATCATGCCAGTGGCCTTGCGGTGCTGCATAGAGGTCAGACGGCGGACGAAGAGGATCGCCAGGACGGCGGCGACGGTGTCGAGGACGGTCCACGCCACGAGCAGTCCGGCGCCGGCCCTGAACTCGTCGGCCCGGTCGGCGTCGTCGTACACCGCGCTCGCGAACGTCCCGAAGAGCACCGAGAAGATCCAGACCGCCCACCACCAGTTGAGCAGCGCGAGCGGCTCCTCCTTGCCGTCGCCGTACGGATCCCGGCGGCTCGCCCGCCATGTGCCGGCCGCCACGCTCCTCGGCCACCAGAACTGGGCGATCGGCACGAACCAGGCGCCGATGGCCCAGCCGGGGCCGCCGCGGTGCAGGTCGGACGCGAAGACCTCGGCGTTCCGGCGGACCCGGAAGAACCAGATGATGAAGACGATCTGGGTCGGCAGGGACAGCAGCGTCTGACCCCAGGTCGTGACGTCGACGCCCAGGTGCGAGAACCCGGCCATGTTTTTTTCCGTGCCGCCGGCCGTCAGGAACCACACGTCGAGCACCGAGAAGAAGAGAAACACGTCCGACAGGATCATCGACGCGAGCAGCGCCACCACGGCGTACGACAGACCAACGGGATTGCGGAGCATGACGGAGCGGACCCCCAAGGAACGGGCGGCGCCCCTCCCCGAGGCGCCCGGGCGACCGGACGGCCGCCGCGCCGGTGAGCGTACTCCCGCCCGCTCACCGCACCCGCGTCGCCAGCGTCCTGAACTGCTCCCAGGTCATGCTCGGCTTCGCCGGGTCCCAGACCTTCTGGGCCAGGGCCGCCAGGGGCATGCGGATGCCGTTCGCCACCTGCGCCTGCGTCTGCGCGCCCGACAGGTCGCACCAGACCGCGAGCCGGCCGCCCAGGATCTGGGGGTCGTACCGCGCCGGCACCGGGGTCGTGCCGCGCAGGACCAGCGGTGTCCACTGTTCGTAGATGCGGCGGCCCGTGGGGTACGTGAACTGGTTCGGCTCGCCGAGGACGTAGTAGAGGTACTCGTCGTTGAGGTTCACGACCTTGCGGCCCTCGGCCAGGTACTCGGCCGGCGGCCTGGCGCCGATCTCCTTGCCGGTCCAGTACTCGACCTCGATGCCCTCGTCGGCCTGGACGACCCCGCCGCGGAAGAAGCCGTCGTTCCAGGCCTTCGCCACCTTGCCCGTGTCGCGGACCACCGCCGCGCGGTCGTTCAGCCAGCCCTCCGCCAGGTCCTGGACGGCCGCCTGGGGCCCGTACCGCTGGCGGGCCGCCGCGGCCAGCTGCGGATAGGAGGCCGCCGGGGAGCGGACGGTCAGGGCCTGGTACTCGTCGGCGCCGACGTGGAACCAGCCGCCGGGGAAGAGCGCGGCGTACTCGCGCAGCAGCTCGTCCACGATCCGCGCGGAGGCGGGCTTGGAGATGTCGATCGCGCCCTGGCGCGGGGTGCCCTGGACATTGCGGAGTTGCAGGTCCGGGTGGGCGCGCAGGACGGCGCCGAGGTGTCCGGGCGAGTCGATCTCGGGCACGACGGTGATGTGCAGGGTCTGCGCGAGCGCGAGGATCCGGCGCACCTCGGCCTTGGTGAGGTGCTGCTCCGAGACGATCTCGGGGTGGGTGTCCGAGGCGATCCGGAAGCCCTGGTCGTCGGAGAAGTGCAGACCGAACTGGTTGAGCTTGAGGTCGGCCATCTCCCGGAGCCTGGCCTCGATCCACTCCGCGGTGAAGAACTTGCGGGCGATGTCGAGGTTGAGTCCGCGCTGGGGCTTCGCGGGGGTGTCGACGACCGTGCCCTCGGGCATCGCGCCCGAGCCCTTCACCGACTGCTTCAGGGTGCGGGTGCCGTAGAAGACGCCCGCCTGGTCGGGGCCGGTGATCCTGACCCGGTCGTCGCGGGTGGTCAGCGTGTACGACTCGGGGGCGCCCTTGCCGCCGAGGGCCAGCTCGACGTCGCCCGCGCGGGCCGCGACGGCGCCGCGGTACGCGATCTTGAGTTCTCCCGCGAGCAGCCGTGCCTCGTCGGCGAGCCCCTCGCTGCCCGCGGCGACGACGATCCCGGCCGTCGGCGTGGGTTTCCAGCCGGGGCCGCGGGCGGCCTCGTGGTCACGGACGGCGGGGACGGTCCGGGGCGCGGTGGAGAGCGGGTAGGTCCGGCTCGGCGTGGGCGTCGGGCTGGGCTGCGCGCTGGTGGGCACGGCGCTCGCGGACGTGCCGCCGGACGACGTCGGGGGCGAGGGGGGCGTGGGGGCTCCGGTGGGAGCACCGTTGGAGCAGGCCGCCACGGTGACCAGTGCCACCGCGGCCGCTAGGAGTCCGGGGCCCTTGTGGGGCCCCCATATGGAGTACCGCATCATTCGGAATCCTCCCGTACGGCGGGCGGTCCGGCCAATCGGGGGAACGGAACCCGATCATCCGTCACATGTTCCGAAACTCTCCCTTCCGGGTGAAATTCGCGCATCCGTCGGACACTTCCCCCGTCCCGTCGATAACGTTGAGTCACGTCCACCCCACCCGTCCCGGAGTACCGGAGCCCACGCTGACCAGCGACACCCATGTCCCCTGCCGGAAACCGGGTTCCACGGACACGCCCGCCGGCCCGGACACCGCCGCTACGGCCGCCGTCGGGCCTCCCGCCCTGCCCGCGCAGCACCAGGGCCCGGCCGCCCCCGGAGCCCTCCGGGGACTCGCCGGATTCAACGCCGCCGCGCCCGCCGAGGCCGAGGCGCTGCTCCTCTCCTGCTGCCACAGTCACCGTTGGGCCGAACGGGTGGCGGCGCACCGCCCGTACCCGACCGTGGCCGCCCTCCTCGCCGCCGCCGACGAGGCCGGGTACGACCTGTCCCGCACCGATCTCGACGAGGCCCTCGCCGCCGAGTCCTCCGCCCTGCCGCACCCGGACGCCCCGCCGGCGGCCCGGACCGCACTGCGGGCCGCCCACGCCGCGTACGAGAGCAGCTTCGGACACGCGTTCGTCATCAGCCTCGACGGGGTGAGCCCCGGGGAGCGGCTCGACCGGGTACTGGCCGGTATCCGGTCACGTCTCGGCAACGAAGCGGAGGAGGAGCGGGTGATCGCCGCCGACGAACTGCGCCGGCTCGCCCGCGCCCGCCTGGCCTTCCGGCTCTCCGAGGCGCTCACACCCCGACACACCGGGCCGTGATTCCGTCCGGAACGCGGCGATTCCGGCCCGCGCGATAGCCCGTCCGTGCCTGTTTGATCACACCGGTGGACCCCGCGCGAGCGAACCGACAAGTCGTCGCTACGATGACCGGGGCCGGTGGACCGTACCCGGCCGGGTCAGACCGACAGAGAAGCCGGCCGACCCTGATCCCCGCTCCCGGAGGGTTTTTCCGTGCCGGCTGGAACGCTGTACCGCGGCCGGGAAGGAATGTGGAGCTGGGTGGCTCATCGAGTCACCGGCGTCCTCATCTTCTTCTTCCTGTTCGTACACGTGCTGGACACCGCTCTCGTCCGCGTCTCCCCCGAGGCGTACGACGAGGTCGTCGCGACCTACAAGACGCCGATCGTCGCTCTTCTGGAGTACGGCCTCGTCGCAGCCATCCTCTTCCACGCGCTGAACGGCCTCCGGGTCATCGCCGTGGACTTCTGGTCCAAGGGCCCGCGCTACCAGAAGCAGATGCTCTGGACCGTCGTGGGCATCTGGGTCGTGCTGATGGCCTTCTCGCTGTACCCGATCCTCGGGCACGCCGCACGTGAACTGTTCGGGAGCTGACGCATATGTCCGCTGACACCTCCACCACCGCGATCGGCCCCGTCGAGGGCGGCGCCCAGTACGACGTGGACAACCCCGCGCCGTTCATCGAGGCCCCCCGCAAGCGCACGGGCAAGACCCCGCGCGCGACCCGGGGCAACTTCGAGATGGCCGCGTGGCTCTTCATGCGCCTCTCGGGCATCGTCCTGGTCGTCCTGGTCCTCGGCCACCTGCTGATCCAGCTCTTCCTCGACGGCGGCGTCTCCAAGATCGGCTTCGCCTTCGTGGCCGGCCGCTGGGCGTCCCCGTTCTGGCAGGTCTGGGACCTGCTGATGCTCTGGCTGGCCATGCTGCACGGCGCCAACGGCCTCCGTACCGTCATCAACGACTACGCGGAGCGGGCCAACACGCGCCTGTGGCTCAAGGGCCTGCTGTACACCGCCACGGTGTTCACCATCCTTCTGGGCACGCTGGTGATCTTCACCTTCGACCCGAACATCCGCTAGGCACGGGGCTGAGGTAATCCACGTCATGAAGATCCACAAGTACGACACCGTCATCGTCGGCGCCGGTGGCGCCGGCATGCGCGCCGCCATCGAGTCGACGAAGCGCAGCCGCACCGCCGTGCTGACGAAGCTCTACCCCACCCGCTCCCACACGGGCGCCGCGCAGGGCGGCATGGCCGCCGCGCTGGCGAACGTGGAGGAGGACAACTGGGAGTGGCACACCTTCGACACGGTCAAGGGCGGTGACTACCTGGTCGACCAGGACGCCGCCGAGATCCTGGCGAAGGAGGCCATCGACGCCGTCCTCGACCTGGAGAAGATGGGCCTGCCGTTCAACCGGACCCCGAACGGCACCATCGACCAGCGCCGCTTCGGCGGCCACTCCCGCAACCACGGCGAGGCCCCGGTCCGCCGGTCCTGCTACGCCGCGGACCGCACCGGCCACATGATCCTCCAGACGCTGTACCAGAACTGCGTCAAGGAGGGCGTGGAGTTCTTCAACGAGTTCTACGTCCTGGACCAGCTGATCACCGAGGTCGACGGCGTCAAGAAGTCCGCCGGCGTCGTCGCGTACGAGCTGGCCACCGGCGAGATCCACGTCTTCCAGGCGAAGGCCGTGATCTACGCGTCCGGCGGCACCGGCAAGTTCTTCAAGGTGACCTCCAACGCCCACACCCTGACCGGTGACGGCCAGGCCGCCTGCTTCCGCCGCGGCCTGCCCCTGGAGGACATGGAGTTCTTCCAGTTCCACCCGACGGGCATCTGGCGCATGGGCATCCTGCTCACGGAGGGCGCCCGCGGTGAGGGCGGCATCCTCCGCAACAAGGACGGCGAGCGCTTCATGGAGAAGTACGCGCCGGTCATGAAGGACCTCGCGTCCCGTGACGTCGTCTCCCGCTCCATCTACACGGAGATCCGCGAGGGCCGCGGCTGCGGTCCCGAGGGCGACCACGTCTACCTGGACCTGACGCACCTCCCGCCGGAGCAGCTCGACGCCAAGCTCCCGGACATCACCGAGTTCGCCCGTACGTACCTCGGCATCGAGCCGTACACGGACCCGATCCCGATCCAGCCCACCGCGCACTACGCCATGGGCGGCATCCCGACGAACGTCGAGGGTGAGGTCCTCAGCGACAACACCACCGTCGTCCCGGGCCTGTACGCGGCCGGCGAGGTCGCCTGCGTGTCGGTGCACGGCGCCAACCGCCTCGGCACCAACTCGCTGCTCGACATCAACGTCTTCGGCAAGCGCTCCGGCATCGCCGCCGCCGAGTACTCCGCCAAGCACGACTTCGTCGAGCTGCCGGAGAACCCGGAGTCCCTCGTCGTCGCGCAGATCGAGAAGCTGCGCAACTCCACGGGCAGCGAGCGGGTCGCCGACCTGCGCCGCGAGCTCCAGGAGACGATGGACGCCAACGTGATGGTGTTCCGCACGGAGCAGACCATCAAGACGGCCGTCGAGAAGATCGCCGAACTGCGCGAGCGCTACGAGAACGTGTCCATCCAGGACAAGGGCAAGCGCTTCAACACGGACCTCCTTGAGGCCGTCGAGCTGGGCAACCTGCTCGAACTGGCCGAGGTCATGGCCGTCTCGGCCCTGGCGCGCAAGGAGTCCCGCGGCGGTCACTACCGCGAGGACTACCCCAACCGCGACGACGTCAACTTCATGCGCCACACCATGGCGTACCGCGAGGTCGGCGAGGACGGCTCCGAGACCGTCCGTCTCGACTACAAGCCGGTCGTCCAGACCCGCTACCAGCCGATGGAGCGTAAGTACTGATGGCTACCCCCGTACTGGACAAGGTGGAGAAGGACTCCGCCGCCTCCCCGTACATCACGGTCACGATGCGGATCCGCCGCTTCAACCCCGAGGTGTCGGACGCGTCGGTCTGGGAGGACTTCCAGATCGAGATCGACCCGAAGGAGCGTGTGCTCGACGCCCTCCACAAGATCAAGTGGGACGTCGACGGCACGCTGACCTTCCGCCGCTCCTGCGCGCACGGCATCTGCGGCTCGGACGCCATGCGGATCAACGGCAAGAACAGGCTCGCCTGCAAGACGCTGATCAAGGACCTCAACCCCGACAAGCCGATCACGGTCGAGGCCATCAAGGGCCTCACGGTCCTCAAGGACCTCGTGGTCGACATGGAGCCCTTCTTCCAGGCGTACCGGGACGTCATGCCGTTCCTGGTCACCAAGGGCAACGAGCCGACGCGCGAGCGCCTGCAGTCCGCCGAGGACCGCGAGCGCTTCGACGACACCACCAAGTGCATCCTGTGCGCCGCGTGCACGTCGTCCTGCCCGGTCTTCTGGAACGACGGCCAGTACTTCGGTCCGGCCGCGATCGTCAACGCGCACCGCTTCATCTTCGACTCGCGTGACGAGGCGGGCGAGCAGCGCCTGGAGATCCTGAACGACAAGGACGGCGTGTGGCGCTGCCGCACGACGTTCAACTGCACGGACGCCTGCCCGCGTGGCATCGAGGTCACGAAGGCGATCCAGGAAGTCAAGCGCGCGCTGATCACGCGCCGCTTCTGACAACCCGTTCGGTGCTTCGGCCCGCTTCTGTACGCTGCGGCGTGCAGGAGCGGGCCTTTTTTCTCACGGAGGACGGGGACAGATGAGCGATCCGAACCCTTACAAGTCGGAGCCGGAGTACGAGTGGGGCCCCGGGCAGCAGGCGGAGACGCCGGGCTACGGCTACCCGCAGTCGCCGGCGTACCAGCCGACGCTTCCCGAGGGCGTGCCGGTGCCGCAGCAGTACCCTCCGGTGGCCCAGGGCGGGGGCCCGGTCCTCGTCCTCGGTGACATCACCGTCGTCGGGGACCAGATCCTCACGCCGGCCGGCGCCATGCCCCTGAAGGGTGCCGTCTGGAACGCGATGGACATGTCGCGGACCGACGAGAAGATCTCCACGACCGGGATCGTGCTGGCCTGCGTCTTCGTCGTGTTCTGCGGTCTCGGCCTGCTGTTCCTGCTGATGAAGGAGCAGAAGACGTCCGGCTTCGTGCAGGTCACGGTGAGCAGCGGGGGCAAGTACCACTCGGCGATGATCCCCGCGATGCGGCCGGACACCATCCACTGGGTGATGGGCCAGCTCAACTACGCGCGGTCGCTCAGCATGTGAGTGCCGGTCAGCCGTGCCAGGGGCGGCGGGTGGCGGGCTCCGTGGACTCCGCCTCGACCATGACCCGGCGCAGCAGGTCGTTGAGGAGGACGCGCTCCTCGGGCGCGAGGACGCCGAGGAGCCGGTACTCCTCGTGACCGAGGACGTCCATCGCGCCGAGCCAGGTCTCGCGGCCCAGGGCGGTGAGCTCGACGACGACCCGGCGCCGGTCGGCCGCGGACGGGGTACGGCGGACGAGGCCCCGCTTCTCCAGGGCGTCGAGACGCCCCGAGACGGAGGCGGGGACCAGGTCGAGGTCCTGGGCGAGTTCGGAGGGGGCGGCGCTGCCGCCACGCCCGGCGATCTTGTGGAGCGTGTCGAACTCGTGCCGCTCCAGAGCGAAGTCGACGAGGGACTGCTCCCTGACCCGGCGGAGGTGCACGGAGAGCTTCTTCATACGGGTGACGGCACCTTCGACCACGGGGTCGAGGCCGGGCAGGACGGGCTGCAGGCGGGCGACGTGCTCGTCGGTCCAGTCGCGCGGGGTGTGCGGCGCGCTGGGGGTGTGCGGCTCGCTCGGGGTATCCGGCTCGCTCGGGGTACGCGGTTCCTCGGGGTGCGCCATGGGGCGATCGTACGTCGGTAGAGGGTGATCCTCCCGAAATGTACGCCGTGGCCGAATCATCCCTCACGTCCGAGCAGCGGGTTCCCACTGCGACTTGAACACGTTCAAAGAGAGGTCTACAGTCATGACTGCCAGCTTTTGAACGCGTTCAAGGGAGGGTGGGGCATGGACCTCACTGTCATCGCGTACATCGTCTACCTGCTGATCAGCGTGGCCCTGACCGTCTGGGTCGCGCGCACACTCAGCCGCAACGGAAGGATCTTCCTCGCGGACGTCCTGCACGGGAACGAGAAGCTCGCCGAGGCGGTCAACCACCTCCTGGTGGTCGGCTTCTACCTCGTCAACTTCGGCTTCGTCGCCCTATACCTGAGCCAGGACGAGGCCGTCCTCGACGCCCGCGCGCTCTTCGAGGCGCTCTCCGTGAAGCTCGGCGTCGTCCTGCTCGTCCTCGGCGTGATGCACCTCGGCAACGTCTACGTCCTCAACAAGATCCGCCGCCGCGGGGTCATGGAGCGCGAACAGGTGCCGCCGGTCGGCCCGCAGGGCTGGACCACCGCACCGAAGAGCGGCCCCTGGGCCCCGCCCGCACCCCAGGGCTGACCCGCCGTGCCGGCCCCGACCCCGCCCCCCGGCCCGGCCCCGACGCCCGGCCCGGCCCCGGCCCCGTACGCCCCGACGATCCCCGTCGGACGTCTGACCGTCCTGTACGACGCCGACTGCCCGCTCTGCGTGCACCTCAGGCACTGGCTGCTGCGCCAGCGGCAGCTCGTACCGCTCGACCTCGTACCGGCCGGATCGCAGGAGGCCGGGCGCCGCTTCCCGGACCTCGACCACACCTCCACCCTGCGGGAGATCACCGTGGTCGGGGACCGGGGCCAGGTCTACCGGGGGGCCTCCGCGTGGATCGTCTGCCTCTGGGCGCTCGCCGACCACCGGCCCAGGGCCCACTGGCTCGCCACCCCCGCCGGGCAGCCCTTCGCCCGGATGACGGTCCTCGCGGCGGCGAAGTGGCGCGAGGCCCTCAAGGGACCGGCCTGCGAGGACGGGCACTGCGAGGCGCCCGGTCCGCCCGGCTAGGCTCGGCCCCGTGAAGGACGTGAAGGAAGAGAAGAAGGCCGACGACAAACCGGCCGACGACAAGAAGGCCCCGAAGAGCGAGCAGACCCGCACGCTCATCCTGGAGACCGCGCTCCGGCTGTTCAGGGAGCGCGGTTACGACAAGACGACGATGCGGGCCATCGCCCAGGAGGCCGGGGTCTCCGTCGGCAACGCGTACTACTACTTCTCGTCCAAGGAACACCTCGTCCAGGGCTTCTACGACCGGATCGCCGAGGAGCACCAGGCGGCCGTCGAACCCCTCCTGACCGGTGGCGAGAAGGACCTGACGGCCCGGATCCGGGGGGTCTACCTCGGCTGGCTCGACATCGCGGAGCCGTACCACGAGTTCGCCGCCCAGTTCTTCAAGAACGCGGCCGACCCCGACAGCCCCCTCAGCCCCTTCTCACCCGAGTCGGAGAGCCCGCGCGAGGCGGCGATCGAGGTCCACCGGAGGGTCATCTCCGGCGCCTCGGTGAAGGTCGACCCGGAACTGGCCGAGGCGCTCCCGCAGTTGCTGTGGCTCCAGCAGATGGGCCTGGTGCTGTTCTGGGTGTACGACCGCTCGGAGGGCGCGGCCAACAGCCGCCGGCTGGTGGAACGGCTCGCGCCGGTCACCGCCCGGGCGATCTCGCTCTCCCGCTTCCGCATCCTGCGCCCGCTCGTCAAGGAGACGCACGAGCTGCTCTCGGACTTCATGCCGACGGCGGCCGGGATGGCGGCCTCGGGGAAGCCCAAGAAGAGGGCCGCCGAACCGAAGCCGCCGAAGACCTCGTAGGACGGGCCCGGTCAGGGCCGTCCTGGAGCCCGACCAGGACGGCCGGGTCACGCCTGCTTCGATGCGAGCTGGACGAGGGTGATGTCGGACGGCGCACCGACCCGCACCGGGGGTCCCCAGGCGCCCGCGCCCCGGGAGACGTACAGCTGGGTGTCCCCGTACCGTTCGAGCCCCGCGACGGTCGGGTTGGCCAGTTCGGCGAGGTAGTTGCCGGGCCAGAGCTGGCCGCCGTGGGTGTGGCCGGACAGCTGGAGGTCGACGCCGTGGCGTACGGCGTCGTGGACGACGACCGGCTGGTGCGCGAGGAGGACGGCGGCGCGGGCCCGGTCGCGGTCACCGAGGGCGCGTACGAAGTCGGGGCCCTGGCCCTCGCTCTCCCCCGCGATGTCGTCGACGCCCGCGAGGTCGAAGCCGGCCGCGATCTCCACGCGCTCGTTGCGCAGCGGGCGCAGGCCGAGTTCGCGGACGTGGTCGACCCAGGCGTCGGCGCCCGAGAAGTACTCGTGGTTGCCGGTCACGAAGAACGAGCCGTGGCGGGCGCGGAGCCGGGCGAGCGGCTCGGCGGCGGGGCCGAGGTTCTCGACGGTGCCGTCGACGAGGTCGCCGACGACCGCGATCAGATCGGGCTGGGTGGAGTTGATCGCGTCGACGATGCGCTGGGTGTGGGCGCGGCCCAGGATCGGCCCGAGGTGGATGTCGGACACGACGGCGATCCGGTAGCCGTGCGCGGCGCGCGGCACCTTGGCGAGGGGGACGGTGACCCGCTTGATCCGGGGGCCGCGCAGCACGCCGTACGTGCCGTAGCCGACGGTCCCGACGGCAGCCGCGGCTGCGGCGCCACCGACGACCCGGGAGACGAAGAGGCGCCGGGAGACGTCGGTGGGGGCGGCGGGGGCGGTCGGGGGCGCGGGCGCGGGGGCCGGGGAGTCCGTCGCGGGGGGCTCCACGGGCGCGGAGGGCCCCGCGGCGGCGGGTACGGGCTCAGGGACCGGCGCGGGCGCCGCCGCGGTGGCCGGTACCGCCGCCTTCGCGTCCTTGCGGGCGAGCCAGGCGCGCAGGAGCGGGCGTACGGCCTCCCCGACGACCAGGGCCAGGGTCACGTACAGGAGCAGGGCGAGCCACAGGAAGCCCGGCCAGGCGACCACCTGCTGGAGCCGGAAGGGCGCTCCGGCGCGGGCGGAGCCGAGGGCCGCGAACGAGAGCAGGGGCAGCACCACGGCGGCGGCCGTGCCCAGACGGCGCGGCAGGCTGCCGCGCCTCGTGACATCGCGCACCAGGCGCCGCCACACGTACCAGTGGACCGCGCCGAGCAGCGCGAGGACCACGACCATGACCAGTAGGAAGACGACCACGCCCCGAAACCCCTCTTCTAACCGTTCGCACGACGCGCGGCACGCACGCCACGCAACCCGAGCACCCCGATCACCGTCCCCAGGACAAAGGACGTGACGGCAAGCAGCAGATGAACCCAGAAGTAGGCCGTCGGGGCGCCCGCGTCGTCGAAGGCGAGGCCGCTCCCGTCGTTCCAGAGGTTCTTGATGAAGGTGATCCAGATGAACCAGCTCCACACCCCGAACGCGAGCAGGAACCAGGAGACGCGGCGGCTGAGCTTCATGACCCCAGTATCACCGCGTGCCCCGCGGCCCCCGCGTCCGGGTGGACGAGCGGTGGTGGAGAGCCAGCCGGGGTTCGGATCGTCATCGCGTACCTGTACGTTCACGACCGTGTCTGCTTCGAAGAAGGCCGCCTGGGCGGTCGCCGCTGCTGTGCTTCTGCCGCTCGTCACCGCCGTGCCCGCCCACGCGGCCCCGGAGCCCGGGAAGGACAAGCAGCCCAAGCCCCCCGCCGCGATGTCCTCGCTCGGCGGCCCCCTGCTCGGCAACCCCGGCACCCAGGTGAAGCTGGGTCCCGGCGCCCCCGTCCTGCCGAAGGAGCTCTCCGGCCGGTCCTGGATCGTCGCGGACGCGGAGAACGGCGACGTCCTCGCCGCGCACAACGCGCACTGGCCGCTCGCCCCGGCCTCCACCCTCAAGATGCTCTTCGCGGACACGCTCCTTGAGAAGTTCCCCAAGACGCAGAACCACCTCGTCACCACCACCGACCTGGCCGGGATAGGAGCGGGTTCCAGCCTCGTCGGCATCAAGGAGAAGCAGACCTACAGCGTCCACGACCTGTGGCTCGGCGTGTTCCTCCGCTCGGGCAACGACGCCGTGCACGTCCTGACGAACATGAACAACGGGCTCCGCCAGACCGTGAAGGACATGAACGACCACGCGGACGAGCTCCAGGCGCTCGACACCCACGTGGTCTCCCCGGACGGTTACGACGCCCCGGGCCAGGTCTCCTCCGCGTACGACCTGACACTCATCGCCCGCAACGGCATGAAGAAGCCGGCCTTCCGCGAGTACGCGGCCACGCCCCGGGCCGTCTTCCCCGGCGAGCAGAAGCCGGGGAAGAAGCGCGAGACCTTCGAGATCCAGAACACCAACCGGCTGCTCACGGGTGACTTCGGCGTCGCCCCGTACCAGGGCATCGCCGGGGTCAAGAACGGCAGCACCACGCACGCGGGTGCCACCTTCACGGGGGTCGCGGAGCGGGGCGGCAAGGTGCTGCTCGTCACCGTCATGAACCCGTCGTCGAAGGAGCAGCACGCCGTCTACCGCGAGACCGCCCGGCTGCTCGACTGGGGCTTCGCCGCGGCCGGGAAGGTGACCCCGGTCGGTGAACTGGTGCCGCCCCTGTCCGCGAAGACGGGCACGGCCGCCCCGGGCGAGAGTGCGACGGCCGCCCCCGACGGGAACGCCACCGCGCCGGGGGACACCATCCAGGCGGGGGCCACGGAGAAGTCCGGCGGCATCGGGATCGCGCTCGCCGTGGCGGGCGGGGTGTTCCTGTTCCTCGCCGGGGGCATCTTCCTGGTCAACCGCCGCTGGCCGCTGGCTGCTTCGGCGGGGCTGCGTCGGCCTCGGGAGCAGTCTCCCGACGTGAATCCGTAGCGGTCCAGGCGGCGCAGAACAGCAGCAGCTTCGCGGTGAAGTTGATCCAGAGCATCAGGGCGACCGGCACGCCGAACGCCCCGTACATCGACTTCGCCGCGACGCCCCGCATGTAGCCGCCGAGCAGCAGTTTGAGCAGCTCGAAGCCGACCGCCCCCATGAGCGCCGCCATGAGGAGGGCGCGCCGGGGCGGCTGTACGCCGGGCAGCAGGGTGAGGACGTACAGCAGGATCAGGAAGTCGGCGGCGACGGCGACGAGGACGGCCGCTCCCTGGAGGAGGACGCCGCCCGCGCCCTCGCCGGAGACCCCGACCCGGTCGGCGCTCCAGCCGACGGCGGTGGAGCCGAGCCAGGACGCGGCGAGCGAGCCGAGGGCGACGCCGCCGAGGCCGAGCAGGACGAGCGCGTCCTTGCCCTTGAGCAGCACCGGGTTGCCCTCGTCCTCGTCGTCGAGCTTCCACACCGCGCGCAGGCAGTCCCGCATGGAGCCGATCCAGCCGATGCCGGTGACGAGCAGGACGGCGCCGGCGACGAGGCCGACGGTGCCGGCGTTGGCGACGAGCCCGCCGATGTCGAGCTGTTCGGAGATGCCGGGGACCTGGTCGCCGATCTTCTCCTCGATCCGGTCGAGCTGCCGGTCGGAGAGGAGCGCGGCGCCGATCGCGGCGGCCACGGTGATCAGCGGGAAGAGGGCCAGGAAGGAGAGGAAGGTGATCGCGGCGGCGAGCCGGCTCCAGTGGACCTCGTCGAGGGTCTCGTACGCGCGCCAGGCGTGGGTCTTCATGAGGCGGGCGACCCACGGGCCGATGACGGGGAGCTTGGTCAGCCAGTCCATTCCGTACCCCTACCCCCGATTCGCGCGCTCCTGAGGATGCTGCTCGGGGATGTTTTCCCGACTCTCCTTTAATCACCCATTTCGACGAACCGCTCTGCAATACCGGCATAAGCGACAGAGGCGGCTATACGGTCACCTTCATGGCTGTCGAGACCCACGTCCTTGACGACGACTGCGTAGAGCTCAGCGGCTGGGGGCGCACCGCCCCGACCCTCGCGCGCGTGCACCGGCCCCGCGGCGAGGCCGAGGTGGCCGAGGCCGTGCGCGCCTGCGGGGCGCGCGGCTCGATCGCCCGCGGCCTCGGCCGCGCGTACGGGGACGCCGCCCAGAACGCCGGCGGCACCGTCCTCGACATGACCGGCCTCGACCGGATCCTGGGCGTCGACGCCACCGCCGGTGTCGTCGTCTGCGAGGCGGGCGTCAGCCTGCACCGGCTGATGGCGGCGCTGCTGCCGCTGGGCTGGTTCGTGCCGGTGGCCCCCGCGACCCGGTACGTCACCGTCGGCGGCGCCGTCGCGGCCGACGTCCACGGCGCGAACCACCAGGCCGCAGGCTCCTTCGGCCGTCACGTGACCGCGCTCCGGCTCCTCACCCCCGACGGCGGGATCCGGACCGTGCTGCCCGGCACCCCGCTCTTCGACGCCACCACCGGCGGCATGGGCCTGACCGGAGTGATCCTCTCCGTCACCCTGCGGCTGCTGCCCGTCGAGACCTCGCTGATGTACGTGGACACCGAGCGCGCCCGCGACCTCGACGACCTGCTGGACCGGCTCGCCACCGGCGACCACCGGTACCGCTACTCCCTCGCCCGGATCGACCTGCTCGCCCGGGGCGCCGCCACCGGCCGTGCCGTCCTCACGCGCGGCGACCACGCCCCGTACGACGCGCTGCCCCGTCGGCACCGGGCCCGCCGCGCGCCGCTCGCCTTCCGGCCGGTCCGGCTGCCCGCCCCGCCCGCGTACGTCCCCGGCGGGCTGCTCGGCCGTACCGCCGCGGGGCTGCTCAACGAGCTGCGGTACCGCGGGGCGGCCCGGGAGAGCACCGGCCGGCTCCAGCCGCTCAGCGCCTTCTTCTTTCACCCTGTCGACGGCGTCCGGCACGGAAACCGGCTCCACGCGCGCGCGGGCTTCCTCCCGTACCAGGGCGTCGTCCCGTACCGGTGTGTCGTGCCGTACCGGTGTGTCGTGCCGTACCGGTGTGTCGTGCCGTACGGGCAGGAGGAGGCGCTGCGGAGGGTGGTCCGGCGGATCGCGGACCGCGGCTGCCCCTCCTTCCGCGCCGTCCTCAGGCGTTTCGGCGCGGGCGACCCGGGCTGGCTGTCGTTCCCGCTCCCCGGCTGGGGGCTCTCCCTCGACCTGCCCGCCGGGCTCCCCGGGCTCGGGGCCTTCCTCGACGCGCTCGACGAGGAGGTCGCGGGCGCGGGCGGCCGGATCCAGCTCGCCGAGGACTCCCGGGTGCGGCCGGAGACGCTCGCCGCGATGTACCCCCGGCTCGACGAGTTCCGGGCGCTGCGCGCCGCACTCGACCCCCGGTCCGTCCTCACCTCGGACCTCTCCCGCCGCCTCGGTCTCTAGGAGCTTCCATGAAGGACGCCTTCGGTGCCCCGCAGTCCCTGCTCGTCCTCGGCGGCACCTCCGAGATCGGGCTCGCCACCGCCCGCCGGCTGATCGCGCGGCGTACCCGTACCGTCTGGCTCGCCGGCCGCCCCTCCCCCGCCCTGACCGCCGCCGCGGACTCGCTGCGCGCGCTCGGCGCGGACGTGCGGACCGTCCCCTTCGACGCGCTCGACACCGAGTCGCACGAGGAACGGCTCGGGAAGGTCTTCACCGAGGGCGACATCGACATGGTGCTGCTCGCCTTCGGAGTCCTCGGCGACCAGGCGCGGGACGAGTCCGACCCGGTCGCCGCCGTCCGCGTCGCCCAGACCAACTACACCGGCGCGGTCTCGGCCGGTCTGGTGTGCGCGGGCGCGCTCCAGGCGCAGGGACACGGCTCGCTCGTGGTGCTCTCCTCGGTGGCGGGGGAACGGGCCCGCCGCGCCGACTTCATCTACGGCTCGTCGAAGGCCGGCCTCGACGCCTTCGCCCAGGGCCTCGGGGACGCGCTGCACGGCACCGGTGTGCACGTCATGGTCGTACGGCCCGGGTTCGTACGTTCGAAGATGACGGCCGGGCTCGCGGAGGCGCCCCTGGCGACCACGCCGGAGGCGGTCGCGGGCGCGATCGAGCTGGGCCTGCGGCGGCGCTCGGAGACGGTGTGGGTGCCGGGGACGCTGCGGATGGTGATGGCGGCGGTACGGCACGTGCCGAGGCCGCTGTTCCGGCGGCTGCCGGTGTGAGAGGCGGTGCGGCGGGGCGGGTCCGGTGCGCGAGGCCGGGCGGGGCCGGGGCCGGTCAGGCGCTGGGGACCGTCTTGATCGTCGGCGTGTCGATCGGGCTGCCGCACTGCGTCGGGACGGCCGAGACCGGGCGGCCGCTGCCGAACATGTAGTCGTACAGCTTCCGCCAGACCCCGTCCGGGCCCTGCTCGTACAGCGCGAAGGAGCGGCAGGTCCACGCCGCCTCGTATCCGGCGAGCTCCTCGAACGCCCGGTCCATCCCCTCCTCGGAGATGCCGTGCGCCACGGTGACGTGCGGGTGGTACGGGAACTGGAGCTCGCGCACCAGCGGCCCCGTCTCGTCCCGGATCTGGTGCTGGAGCCGGTGGCAGAGGGAGACGCCCTCCTGCACCTTCACGTAGACGACCGGGGAGAGCGGTCGGAAGGTCCCGGTGCCCTTCAGGCGCACCGGGAAGGGCTGGTGGTCGGCGGCGACACCGGCGAGGTGCGCCTCGATCTCCGGCAGCCGCTCCTCCGCGACCTCGGTCGGCGGGACGAGCGTGACGTGCGTGGGGATGCCGTACGCGGCCGGGTCCCCGAAGCCGGCGCGCCGCTCCTGGAGCAGGCTGCCGTAGGGCTCCGGGACCGCGATCGAAACGCCGAGCGTTACGGTCCCCACGTCGTTCTCCTCCGTCATCCGTCGACTTGTGTGCGGTGGTCCAGCCGCCAGTGTGCGGCCTGGACCACCCTTGTGGCCAGGGTCCTCCGCCTCAGTGCTTGGCGGGCAGGAAACCCATCCGCTCGTACGTCTGCGCCAGCGTCTCCGCCGCGACCGCGCGCGCCTTCTCCGCTCCCTTGGCCAGGACAGAGTCCAGCGTCTCGGGGTCGTCCAGATATTCCTGGGTGCGGGCCCGGAAGGGAGTGACGAAGTCCACCATGACCTCGGCGAGATCCGTCTTCAGCGCGCCGTACATCTTGCCCTCGTAGCTCTTCACCAGGTCCTCGACGGACGTGGAGGTGAGCGTGGACATGATCGTGAGCAGGTTGGAGACGCCCGCCTTGTTCTCCGGGTCGAAGCGGATCACCGTGTCGGTGTCGGTGACCGCGCTCTTGACCTTCTTCGCGGTGGCCTTCGGCTCGTCCAGGAGGTTGATGAGGCCCTTCGGCGTGGACGCCGACTTGCTCATCTTGACCGCCGGGTCCTGGAGGTCGTAGATCTTCGCCGTCTCCTTGAGGATGTACGGCTTGGGGATCGTGAAGGTCGCGCCGAAGCGGCCGTTGAAGCGCTCCGCGAGGTCGCGGGTGAGCTCGATGTGCTGGCGCTGGTCCTCGCCGACCGGGACCTCGTTGGCCTGGTAGAGCAGGATGTCCGCGACCTGGAGGATCGGGTACGTGAAGAGTCCGACGGTGGCGCGGTCGGCGCCCTGCTTCGCGGACTTGTCCTTGAACTGGGTCATGCGGGAGGCCTCGCCGAAGCCGGTGAGGCAGTTCATGACCCAGCCGAGCTGTGCGTGCTCGGGGACGTGGCTCTGGACGAAGAGGGTGCAGCGCTCCGGGTCGAGGCCGGCGGCCAGCAGCTGGGCGGCGGCGAGCCGGGTGTTGGCGCGCAGCTCGGCGGGGTCCTGCGGGACCGTGATCGCGTGCAGGTCGACGACCATGTAGAACGCGTCGTGGGTCTCCTGCAGGGCGACCCACTGGCGGACGGCGCCGAGGTAGTTGCCGAGGTGGAACGAGCCTGCGGTGGGCTGGATTCCGGAGAGCACACGGGGACTGTCAGAGGCCATGCACATCATTCTCTCAGGTGTGGGAACCGATCCCGGACTGCCGGTGTATCAAGAGTGTGAGGACGCGGGAGGGGGGCCTGGTCGACGACGAGGCCGCGGTGATCGCTCGGGTACGCGCCGGAGAGCCGGAGGCGTACGCGGCGCTGGTCCGCGCGCACACGGCGGTCGCGCTGAGAGCGGCCGTGGCGTGCGGTGCGGGCGCGGAGGCCGAGGACGTGGTGCAGCAGGCCTTCTTCAAGGCGTACCGCTCCCTCGGGCGGTTCCAGGAGGGAGCGGCTTTCCGGCCGTGGCTGTTGCGGATCGTGGTCAATGAGACCAGGAACACAGTGCGGGCGGCGGGTCGGCAGCGGGCCGTCGCCGACCGGGAGGCGGACCTGCTCGGGGGCGAGCCGCGGATACCGGAGTCGGCGGACCCGGCGGTGGCGGCCGAGGAGCGGGAGCGGAGCCGGCGGCTCCTCGACGCCCTCGACGGGCTCACCGAGGCCCACCGGCAGGTGGTGATCCACCGCTATCTCCTGGAGCTGGACGAGACGGAGACGGCCCAGGCGCTCGGCTGGCCGAAGGGGACGGTGAAGTCCCGGCTGAGCCGGGCGCTGAAGAAGCTGGGACTGGTGCTGGACGGAGACCGGGAAGGAGGTGGGGGGCGTGGCTGACGAGCGGCGGCCGGGTGAACTGCCGGACGAACTACGGGAGCTCGGGCGGCGGCTGCGGGTGCCTGACGTGGACGGCGAGACGATGGCCGAGCGGGTGCTCGCGCAGCTCCTCGCCGAGCGGGTGCCGACGCCGGCGCCCGTGCCCGCGCCCGTTCCGGTACGGAGCCGGTGGGCGTCGGTGCGGGGGTGGGCGCGCGAGCGGTGGCGGGCGCTGGTCGCGGGCCTGACCGGGGTGTTGGTCGTCCTGGTGCTCACCCCGCCGGTTCGGGCGGCGGTGGCGGACTGGTTCGGCTTCGGCGGGGTCACCGTGCGGTACGACCCGGAGGGGCACCCTGCCCCGGCCGGTGGCGCGGTGCCGGGATGCGCGGATCCGGTGCCGTTGGCGGACGCGGGGCGCCAGGCGGGCTTCGAGCCGCTGATACCGAGGGCGCTCGGCGCTCCGGACGCGGTCGCGGTGACGGGGTCGGCCGAGCGGGGCCGGGCGGTGATCAGCCTGTGCTGGCGCGACGGGGGGCGGACGGTCCGGCTCGACGAGTTCCCGGCCCGGCTGGACATCGGCTTCGCCAAGCAGGTCAGGACGCGGCCGGAGTGGGTCGACCTGCCGGACGGCGCGCAGGGCTACTGGTTCGCGGCCCCGCATCTCCTGACGGTCCCGATGACGGACGGGGCGGGCGCGGCCTGGACGCACGAGGTCCGCACGGCGGGCCCCACGCTCCTCTGGACGAGGAGCGGGGGCGCGCTCACCTTCCGGCTCGAAGGCATACCGGACCGCGAGGAGGCCCGCCGGGCGGCGGAGTCGGTGGGCGGATAGGTCCTGGCGGTCAGGTCTGGGCGGTCAGGTCTGGGCGGTCAGGTCCCCGGGGCCGTCAGACGGGGAGGCCCGGGGCCGGGTGGGCGGCCATCAGGTCGGCGACCTCGGCGCGGACCGTGCGGAGGGCGCCCTCGTCGCCCGTGCCGGCCGCCGTGACGCCGCGGTCGATCCAGTCGGCGACCTGGTCCATGTGCTCCGGGGTGAGGCCGCGGGAGGTGAGGGAGGGGGTGCCGATGCGGATGCCGGAGGGGTCGAAGGGCTTCCGGGGGTCGTAGGGGACGGTGTTGTAGTTGACGACGATGCCGGCCCGGTCGAGGGCCTTCGCGGCGATCTTGCCCGGGACCTGCTTGGGGGTCAGGTCCATCAGGATCAGATGGTTGTCGGTGCCGCCGGAGACCAGGTCGAAGCCGCGGGCGAGGAGCGCCTCGGCGAGGGCCCTGGCGTTGGCGACGACGGCGTGGGCGTAGGCGCGGAAGGAGGGCTGGGAGGCCTCGCGGAGGGCGACGGCGATGGCGGCGGTGGTCTGGTTGTGGGGGCCGCCCTGGAGGCCGGGGAAGACGGCCTTGTCGAGCGCCTTGGCGTGCTCCTCGCGGGACATGAGCATGGCGCCGCGCGGGCCGCGCAGGGTCTTGTGGGTGGTCGTGGAGATCACGTCCACGTGCGGGACCGGGGACGGGTGGGCGCCGCCGGCGATGAGGCCGGCGATGTGGGCGACGTCGGCGACGAGCACGGCACCGGCCTCACGGGCGATCTCGCCGAAGGCGGCGAAGTCGATCGTGCGGGGCAGCGCGGTGCCGCCGCAGAAGATCACCTTGGGGCGTTCCTTGAGGGCCAGTTCCCGGACCTGGTCGAAGTCGACGAGGCCGGTGTCCTGGCGGACGCCGTACTGGACGCCGCGGAACCACTTGCCGGTGGCGGAGACGCCCCAGCCGTGGGTGAGGTGGCCGCCCATCGGCAGGGCCATGCCCATGACGGTGTCGCCGGGCTCGGCGAAGGCGAGGTAGACGGCGAGGTTGGCCGGGGAGCCGGAGTAGGGCTGGACGTTGGCGTGCTCGACGCCGAAGACGGCCTTGGCGCGCTCGACGGCGAGGGCCTCGACCTGGTCGATGATCTGCTGGCCCTCGTAGTAGCGGCGGCCGGGGTAGCCCTCGCTGTACTTGTTCTGGAGGACGGTGCCGGAGGCTTCGAGGACGGCGGCGGAGACGTAGTTCTCGCTGGGGATGAGACGCAGGGTCTCGGCCTGGAGCCGTTCCTCGGCGCCGACGAGGTCGGCGAGCTCGGGGTCGGCGGCGGCGAGTGCGGGATGCTGCGGGGTGTTCATGCGGGGATCCTCCGGGCGTCGGTGGGTCCCGGGGCACTGTGCGAGAGGCGCGGCGCCACGCGGGACTTCGGTCCCGTGACGCCCAGGCGGGCGGCGTCCCGTGTGGTCTGCCGCACACGGCTCCCCCGGGGTCGTTTCCCCGTGCGCCAGTCGCCGTGCGTGTTTTCAGAGTAGCGGGCGCGCCGCGCGCGAGGTTTCCCCGCCCATCATCCGAGCGACGATAGAAACAGGGGGCCACACCCCTTCGGCGGGTCCATCCCGCGAGCCGCAGGACGAACGGAGATCCCGTGTCGGGCACACAAGACGCGATCGCTTCGGCGGAGGCGCACAGCGCTCACAACTACCACCCCCTGCCGGTCGTCGTCGCTTCGGCGGACGGCGCCTGGATGACCGATGTCGAGGGGCGCCGCTACCTCGACCTGCTCGCCGGGTACTCGGCGCTCAACTTCGGGCACGGCAACCGGCGTCTGATCGACGCGGCGAAGGCCCAGCTGGAGCGGGTGACGCTGACCTCGCGCGCCTTCCACCACGACCGGTTCGCCGACTTCTGCACCCAACTCGCCGAGTTGTGCGGCAAGGAGGCGGTGCTGCCGATGAACACCGGCGCGGAGGCGGTCGAGACGGCCGTGAAGACCGCCAGGAAGTGGGGGTACGAGGTGAAGGGCGTGCCGGACGGGCACGCGAAGATCGTGGTCGCGGCGAACAACTTCCACGGCAGGACGACGACGATCGTCAGCTTCTCCACGGACCACGAGGCCCGGGACCACTACGGCCCGTACACGCCGGGCTTCGAGATCGTGCCGTACGGGGATCTGACGGCGATGGAGGCGGCGGTCACCGAGAACACGGTGGCCGTGCTGATCGAACCGATCCAGGGCGAGGCGGGGGTCCTGGTCCCGCCGGCCGGCTACCTGGCGGGGGTGCGGGAGCTGACGCGCCGGCGGAACGTGCTGTTCGTGGCGGACGAGATCCAGTCGGGCCTCGGCCGGACGGGGAGGACGTTCGCGTGCGAGCACGAGGGCGTGGTGCCGGACGTGTACGTCTTGGGGAAGGCGCTGGGCGGCGGGGTGGTGCCGGTGTCGGCGGTGGTCGCCGACCGCGACGTGCTGGGCGTGTTCCGGCCGGGTGAGCACGGGTCGACGTTCGGCGGGAACCCGCTGGCGTGCGCGGTGGCCCTCGAGGTGATCGCGATGCTGCGGTCGGGTGAGTACCAGGAGCGGGCGGCGGAGCTGGGCGAGCATCTCCACGCGGAGCTGGGGCTGCTCGTGGGCGGCGGGGCGGTGGAGGCGGTGCGCGGGCGCGGGCTGTGGGCCGGGGTGGACATCACGCCGTCGCGGGGTACGGGCCGGGAGATCTCGGAGAAGCTGATGGAGCGGGGTGTCCTGGTGAAGGACACCCATGGTTCGACGATCCGGATCGCGCCGCCCCTGGTGATCTCGAAGGAGGACCTGGACTGGGGTCTGGAGCAGCTGAGGGGCGTGTTGTCGGACTGAGGCCGGGCCGGGCCCCGAGGACCGCGTCCTGGGGCCGGGCCCCGAGGGCGGGGCGGTCAGAGGATCACGTGCGGGAGGAAGCGGGCGTACTCGTCGGTGACGAGGCCCGACGACTCCCGTATGCCGAGTCCCGCCGCCTCGTTCTCGACGACCCACGCGCCGAGCACCACCCGGTTGCCGTCGAAGTCGGGCAGCGGGGCCAGCTCCTGGTAGCAGCAGGGCTCCCCGTCCCGTACGAACGGCTCCGTGCCGGTCTCGTGGAGGGTGACGCCCGCGCCCTCGCGGCCGAGCAGCGGCTTGGCCACCCAGCCGGTGGTCGAGGCTAGTTCGCGCGGTCCGTCGAGGTAGGCGGGCAGCAGGTTCGGGTGGCCCGGGTACAGCTCCCACAGGATGGCGAGGAGTGCCTTGTTGGAGAGCAGCATCTTCCAGGCGGGCTCGATCCAGCAGGTCGTGCCGGTGCCGCCGCCGTTGTCGAGGGTGTCCAGGACGTGCCGGCCGAAGCGGTCGGTGGTCAGCCACTCCCACGGGTAGAGCTTGAAGCAGCTGCGGATGAAGCGGAGCCGGTCGTCCACGAAGCGGCGCGAGAGCCGGTCCCAGCCGATCCGTTCGACGGAGAGCGCCTCGGTGTCGAGGCCGGCCTGCTGGGCGGTCTCGCGCAGGTACGCGACCGTCATCAGGTCCTCGCCGAGTTCGTCGCCGTCGGAGTGGACGAAGTGGACGGGGCCCGGCGGCAGCAGCGACGCCTGCCGCTTCCAGGCGTCGACGAGCCGTTCGTGGAGGGAGTTCCACTGGTCGGCGCCGGGGAACCGCTCCTCCATCCAGAACCACTGCGGGCTCGCGGCCTCCACGAGCGAGGTGGGGGTGTCCGCGTTGTACTCCAGCATCTTCGCCGGGCCCGTACCGTCGTAGTGCAGGTCGAACCGCCCGTAGAGGGACGGCAGTTCGGCGCGGCGGCGCCAGGACTCGGCGACCCGGGCGACCAGCTTCGGATCGGTGATCCCGAGCTCGGCGAACCGTTCCCGCTCGACGATGTGCGCGGCCGCCGCCAGGCTCATGGCGTGCAGCTCCTCGACGACCTCTTCGAGGGCCTCGACCTCGGGCAGGGTGAAGGAGTAGTACGCGCTCTCGTCCCAGTACGGGCGGAGCGAGCCGTCCGGGTAGCGGGTCAGCGGGTAGACGAGCCCCTGCTCCTCCACCGTCTCCTGCCAGCCGGGCCGGGGTTCGATGGTGTGCCGTTCCATGTGCCGGGCCCTCTCAGCCGCCGCCGGAACCGGAGCAGCCGAAGCCGCCGGTGTCCACGGCCTTCTTGTCGAAGCTGCCGCCGCTCACGCGGTTGTCGCGGAGGGATCCGCCGTAGTAGTACGAGCCCCGGTGGGTCGCGCCGTCGTCGTCATCGCCGCCACCGCCGCTCTCGCACTCGTAGCGGGGCAGCTCCTCCCGGGTCAGCGGGTCCACGCACCGCCGGTCCGGCTCGGAGCCGCACGCGGTGATCGTCGCCGCGAGCACGCCCATCCCGCCGAGCACCACCGTGCTCGACCTCAGCCTGCGCATGTCCGTCGCCCTCCCCTTCGCGGTCGCGACCGCCACGGTCCCGACCTCCACGCTCACGCTTGTCGCGTTCACGTCTGCCGCGACCGCACAGTGTAGGCCGGTGGTTTCCGGCCGCACGCCCTAGAGTCGTTTCGTGCTGCTCGGGATGATTTGCGCGCTCGCCTCGTCCGTCTGTTTCGGCGCGGCCTCGGTCCTCCAGGCAATGGCGGCCCGCGCCGCGACACCGGGGACCGGCGGCGGCGTCGACGTCGCGCTGCTGTGGCGGGCGCTGCGGCAGTGGCGGTACGTCGCCGGTCTCGGCCTCGACGGTCTGGGTTTCGCCCTGGAGGTCGTCGCCCTGCGGACGCTGCCCATCTACGCGGTGGGCGCGGCCCTCGCCGCGAGCCTGGCGGTCACTGCGGTCGTCGCCTCCCGGCTGCTTCCGGTGCGGCTGAGCCGGGTGGAGTGGACGGCCGTGGCCGTGGTCTGCGCCGGGCTCGCCCTGCTCGCCCTCGCCTCGGGCGAGGAGGGCCACCGGGACGGCTCGGAGGCGCTCCGGTGGGCACTGCTCGCGACCGCGTTCGGCGTGCTGCTGCTCGGCGTGGTGGGCGGCCGGCTGCCGGACCGGCCGCGCTCGCTGGTCCTCGGCCTGGGCGCTGGCTTCGGTTTCGGGGTGGTGGAGGTGGGGGTGCGGCTGTTCGACGGCATCGACTTCACCGACCCGGTCCTGTACGCCCTGCTCGTCGGCGGCGGCGCGGCGTTCCTCCTCCTGACCTCGGCGCTCCAGCGGGGCTCGGTGACCACGGCGACGGCGGGCATGGTGCTCGGCGAGACGATCGGACCGGCGGTGGTCGGGGTGGTCTGGCTCGGGGACCGCACGCGGGAAGGATTCGGCTGGCTCGCGGTCGCCGGCTTCGCCGTGGCGGTGGCCGGCTCCCTGGCCCTGGCCCGCTTCGGGGAGGCCCCTGAGGCGGACCTCGGTACGCGTCCCACGGACCCGGCACACCCCGAGGCCTCCTGACAGCACTTCAGGGCAGCACCCGGCAGAGGCTCTGGAGGGCGCCGTTCCAGGCGCTGTCGGGAGGGGTGGCGTAGCCGACGACGAGGCCGTCCAGGGTCGGGGGGACCGTGGGGCGGCGGAACTGGTTGACGCCCTGGACGGCGAGGCCGTGCCAGGCGGCGGACCGCAGGACGGCCTGTTCGGTGCCGGGCGGCAGGGCGAGGACCGCGTGGAGACCGGCCGCGATCCCGCTGACCCTGGTGTCGGGCGAGTGCGCGGCCACCGCCGCCACCAACTGGTCGCGGCGGCGCCGGTAGCGCAGCCGCATCGCCCGTACGTGCCGGTCGTACGCCCCCGAGCGCAGGAACTCCGCGAACGCCAGCTGGTCCGGCGCGCTCGACGTCCAATCCACGGCCCCCTTCGTCGCCGCCACCTCGCCGGCCAGGCTCTCCGGCAGCACCATCCAGGCGAGCCGCAGCCCGGGGGCGAGGGACTTGCTCGCGGTGCCGAAGTAGACGACCCGTTCGGGGTCGAGGCCCTGGAGCGCGCCGACCGGCTGTCTGTCGTAGCGGAACTCCCCGTCGTAGTCGTCCTCCAGGACGAAGCCGCCGGACGCCCGCGCCCAGTCGACGACGGCCGCCCGCCGGTCGGGGGGCAGGGCGCCGCCCAGCGGGAACTGGTGGGCGGCCGTCATGAGGACGGCCCCGGCGGAGGCGAGCGCCCCCCGCTCGTCCACCCTGGTGCCGCGTTCGTCGAAGGGGAGGACCGGGGTCCCGAGGCCCGCCCCGGTGAGGAGACCGGCGTGGAGGCCGAGCCCGTACGACTCGACCGCCACGTTCCGTACGCCCCGGTTCCGCAGCACCTGGCCGATCAGCATCAGGCCGTGCACGAAGCCCGCGCAGATGACGATCCGTTCGGGCCGGGCGTGCACGCCCCGCGCACGGGAGAGGTACTCGGCGAGGGCGGTGCGCAGTTCGATCCGGCCGCGCGCGTCGCCGTACCCGAAGGCCTCGTTCGGGGCGTCGGTGAGCGCCCGCCGGTACGCCTTGAGCCACTCGGCGCGCGGGAAGGACGCGAGGTCGGGGGTGCCCGCCCGCAGGTTGTGCGCGGGCGCGGCGGGCCGGGACAGGGAGAGCACGGGCGAGGAGACGGGGGGCGGGCGCACCGCCGTACGGGGCTCGGCGCGGCGGGCCACCACGGTGCCGGAGCCCTGCCGGGCGGTCAGCCAGCCCTCGGCGACCAGTTCGGCGTAGGCGTCGGCGACGGTGTTGCGGGCCATTCCGAGGTCGGCGGCGAGCGTACGGGACGACGGCAGCCGGGTGCCGGCCTCAAGACGCCCGGTGCGCACCGCCTCCCGCAGGGCGTCCATGAGACCGGCCCGCAGGCGCGGACCCCGGAGTTCCAGGTGCAGGTCGGCCCCGAAAGTGGCCCACTCGTTTGCCATGGAAATGGACCATACCCCTGCGCCACCCGGCTCGTACGGTGAGAGACATGACCACGCACACGACCCTCACCGAGACCGCCACGGCCACCGCCTCGAACGTCGAGTACGCCCCCGAGCACGCCCCCCGGCTGCCCCTCGCAGAGCGCGTCCCCGAGTTCTACCGGGCGATGCGCCGGCTGGACGCGGCGGCCGCGCAGGACATCGACCCGACCCTCTACCACCTGATCAAGATCCGGGCCTCGCAGGTCAACCGCTGCGCGTTCTGCATCGACATGCACACCAAGGACGCGCTCGCGGAGGGTGAGACCGTCGAGCGGATCGTGCAGCTCTCCGCCTGGGAGGAGTCCCGGCACTTCTACACCGAGCGGGAACTCGCGGCCCTCGCGCTGACCGAGTCCGTCACCGTCCTCACCGAGGGTTCCGTCCCCGACGAGGTGTACGCCCAGGCCGCCGCGCACTTCGACGAGACCGAACTCTCTCGGGTCATCAGCGCGATCGTCGTCATCAACGCCTGGAACCGGATCGCCGTCACCACTCGGATGACGCCCGGCCACTACACCCCCCGCTCCGCCTGACCGGGGGCGGGAGGGGGGGCGCCCGGGGTCAGTGCGCGCCCGGGCGGAAGGAGTCCAGGGCCACGCGGAGGACTTCGCGCTGCTTCGGCCACGCGCTCTCCGGGCCGGCGGCCAGGATCGCGTAGTGGGTGCCGTCCGCGGCCGTGAAGGCCCGGTCGACGACCTTGCGGCGGCTGCCGTCGTCCCGGTCGTACGCGTACACCAGCTCGACGGAGTCGGCCGGGGCGCCCGCTTCTCCCGTGACCTGTTCGAGGCTGATCTCCTGGTAGCCGGGCTTGTTGGCCCGGCCGTCCTCGGAGGCCCCCCGCAGGGCCTCGTACGGCGTCAGACCGGACTCGGTGACCACGAAGACCTGCAGCAGGCTGCGGCGGTCCGGCGCGTTGTAGAAGACGCCCTGGTCGGACTCGGTCCGGTCCCAGCCCTCGGGGACGGCGATCGTGAAGCCCTTGAGGTCCTCGACGGCGCGGTAGCCGGGCGGCGGCACGTCGCCGCCCGGGGAGGCGGACGTGTCGGAGGGCGACGGCGTCTCGGAGGGCGACGACGTGCCGGAGGTGGGGTCGGTGGGGTCGGTGGTCTCCGGGACCACCGGGACGGAGGCCGGCGGGCCGCTCACCGCCGGGGGTTCGGCGTCGCCCCTGCCCCACAGCAGCCAGCCGCCGACGGAGCCCGCCGCCAGGACGGCCACGGCGACGCCGGCCGCAACCGCCGCACGCGCGCGCGGACGGGCCGCCGGGGCGGCCGAACCGGAGCCGGGATGCTGCCAGCCGCCCGTCTCCGGCACGTATACGGGGACGTGCGCGGGGGCGAACTCCGGCGCGACCCCAGGGGTGAACTCCGGCGCGTACTCCGGCGCGACCCCAGGGGCAACCTCCGGGGCGACACCAGGGGCGTACTCAGGGGCGTATTCCGGCGGAGGCGGAGGCGGAGGCACGACGGGCCCGCCCCCGGCTCCGGGTCCCCCTACGGGGCCGGGACCGGGACCGGGACCGATGCCGGCCCCGGTGCCGGGCACCGCCCCGCCCCGTTCCCAGCTCTGCGTCTCGTCGTTCCAGCGGGCCCCGTCCCCGCCCCCGCCCCCGTTACCGCTCATCTCACCCTCCGAGCAGGGTGCCGACGGCCTGGCCGACGGTCACTCCCGAGGCGAGGATCCCGGTCACCGCGCCCGCGTCCGTGAGGGCGCGGCGCAGCCGGGTCAGGCGCCCCGTGTCCGCTCTGCCCGTGCCCTCGATCTCGTCCTCCGCGTCGGAGAGTTCGGCGTCGAGGGCGGCCGTCTGCTCGGAGGGCACGATGCCTCCGAGGTCGGCGCGGAGCCGGCGGATGGCCTGGAGCAGCGCCTCCTGCCGGGGGTCGCGGGCCGGCTGGTCGCCGTTCACCGTGTGGGTGACGGTGTTGTGGTCGCCGATGGTGACGCTGCCCCCGGTGTTGGTGACGTGGATGCCGCCACGGGCGCGGTCGTCAGGGGTGCCGTTCCCGGTCTCAGCCACGGTTGCCTCCGGTCGTCGCGGTGTTGAAGGTCTTGCTGGTGACGGTGTTGTGGTTGCCGAGGGTGACGTTGCCCTTGGTGTTCTCGATGAACGTGCCGCCCTCGGCGACGTGCACGATCTTCTGTTCGAACTCGGCGGTCTCGTAACCGGCTTCGCGGAGCGCGACCGTCACACCGTTGGCGACCCGGTCCTGCACGCTCTTGAGATAGCGGCTGACGTCCATCTCCTGGAAGAGCGAGGCCTCGTCGTCGGAGCCGAGTTCGCGGACCGAGACCGCGGGGCCCTCGGGCAGCGCGTGGGCGTGGCCCGCGGTGAGCAGCCGCCAGCCGTGGGCGAGCGAGCGCCCGACCGTGACCAGGGCCTGCCCGGCGGAGCGCGGGGTCTGGCCCAGGGCCCAGACGGCCCTGCCGAAGAGGTGGTTGTGCCGGTAGCGGTGGGCGATCCGGTCGGCGTACCGGTAGAGCGGCTTCACCGGCCGGAGTACGTGCGGCGCCACCTCCAGCATCAGCATCCCGCCCTGCGTGTGGACGCGGACGAAGACGGTCGTGACGATCTCCTCGCCCCAGCCGCCGACCCGGACGCGCAGGAAGTGCCGGCGGCTCTCGCCGCCCTCCTCGATGGCGCCGGAGCGGTGTGCCTCGAAGCCCTCAGGGGTGTACGGGGCGGCGGCGCGGGCCGGCAGCCCGTCGACCGGGAGGAAGACGACCTCGTCGATCTCCAGCTCGCGCAGCCGGTCCCGTACGGCCGCCCGGAGCTGCGGCGAGCCGTGCGGCGAGGGGACGCGCAGCGCCTCCACGAGCGGGACGACGTGCCGCATGATGGCGCTGTTGTCGAGCGGTTCGGGCGCCGAGCCCTCCAGGTTCTTGCGGGGGCGCAGCTCGACGGAGAGCGACCAGGGCTCGTACGGCTCACCGGCGCCGCAGAACGGGTCGTCGGCCCCGTACATGACGAGCCGCGCGTGCTGTTCGAGGCGGATGCGGTCGCGGAGGCGGCGGGACCGGGCGCCCTCGGCCTGCTCGGCCGGGTCGGAGCGCTGGTCGGGGAAGCGCTCCCGGGAGAGTTCCTGGGTGAGCGCGCGGGCGAACTGGCCGCGCTGGGTGGCCACCGCCCAGGCCACGAGGAGCGGCACGGCGACGGTGATCCACACCTCGAGGGCGCCGATGCCCCACATCTCCTCGGCGGCGAGGCTCACCGCGAAGGCGAGGAAGTCACCCGCCTCCGCGGAGCCGCTGAGGATCTCGCCGCCGGAGTCCTCGTCACCGACGGCGAGGAGGAAGAGGAACACGACGGACTGGAGGAGCATGAACCGCCCGTACCAGCGCAGCAGGAAGGCGGGGACGACCCGGTAGACGGGGGCGGTGGCGGACCGGCCGCGGACCCAGCGGGCCAGGCCGAGGATCAGGAAGGGGGCGATCAGGAGGGCGACCAGGCCCTTGGTGAGCGGGATCGCGATGATCCAGAGGGCCAGGATGCCGGCGGCCCAGCCGAGTTCGACGCGGCGGGCGCGCAGCGCGTGGGCGAGGACGCGGCTCGCGTCGTAGCCGAGGGAGGGGGCGGCGAAGCGCTCCTCGTGGACGTACAGCTGGTCGATGACCGCGTCACGGAAGCCGTCGTCGAGGTACGTGCCGGCGCAGAGCAGCCGGGTCGCCTCGCTGGAGGCGGGTAACCGGCGGGGGTCGGCGGCCGGTGCCGTGGGGGGTGGCCCCACGGGCTGCTGTGGAATGGACGACTGCGTCAAGGCTCCCCCGATGATGTGTAACTGTCCGCGTCCACGGCTCACTTGGCCGCGGACCGGTGGGTCAGCATAGGGGAGGTCGGGGTTCGGTGTCGGTACGAAAACGGCGCCCCCGGCTCGTACGGTCGGTCGTACGGGCCGGGGGCGCCGAGAGTGTGGAGCCGGACTCAGATGAGGCCGAGCTCGCGCACCGCGTCGCGCTCCTCGGCCAGCTCGGCCACGGAGGCGTCGATGCGCGTACGGGAGAAGTCGTTGATCTCCAGACCCTGGACGATCTCGTACGTGCCGTCGGTGCAGGTGACGGGGAAGGAGGAGATGAGGCCCTCCGGGACGCCGTACGAGCCGTCCGACGGGATGCCCATGGACGTCCAGTCGCCCGCGGCGGTGCCGTTGACCCAGGTGTGGACGTGGTCGATCGCGGCGTTCGCGGCGGAGGCGGCGGAGGACGCGCCACGGGCCTCGATGATCGCGGCGCCGCGCTTGGCGACGGTCGGGATGAAGGTGTCGGCCAGCCAGGCCTCGTCGCTGACGACCTCGGCGGCGTTCTTGCCGGCGATCTCCGCGTGGAAGATGTCCGGGTACTGGGTCGCCGAGTGGTTGCCCCAGATGGTGAGGCGCTTGATGTCCTCGACCGAGGCGCCGGTCTTCGCCGCGAGCTGCGAGAGCGCGCGGTTGTGGTCCAGGCGGGTCATCGCGGTGAAGCGCTCGGCCGGCACGTCCGGGGCGGCGGCCTGGGCGATCAGGGCGTTGGTGTTGGCCGGGTTGCCGACGACGAGGACCTTGATGTCGTCCGCGGCGTGGTCGTTGATGGCCTTGCCCTGCGGCTTGAAGATGCCGCCGTTGGCGGCGAGCAGGTCACCGCGCTCCATGCCCTTGGTACGCGGGCGGGCGCCGACGAGCAGCGCGACGTTGGCACCCTCGAAGCCCTGGTTCGGGTCGTCGAAGATGTCGATGCCCTTGAGCAGCGGGAAGGCGCAGTCGTCGAGCTCCATGGCGGTGCCCTCGGCGGCCTTCACGCCCTGCGGGATCTCGAGGAGGCGCAGCTTGACCGGCACGTCCGCGCCGAGCAGGTGGCCGGAGGCGATGCGGAAGAGCAGCGCGTAGCCGATCTGGCCGGCCGCGCCGGTCACGGTGACATTCACGGGAGTGCGGGTCATGGCGATCTCCGTAAGACAGCTGGCGGTGGGGGTCCCTGCCCCTGGTGCGGGATAGCTCTCTTGATCGATCGGTGTCTCGACATGAAGAGATATCCAGCGGTCAGGCTATCCGACCCGGGCCCCGGTGAATCCCCACCCCCTTGTGGTCCGGCTCACTGCCGCCCGCATGCGCGCCCGCGACCACTCCTCCGGCCGCCTGCCCGCCGCCGGTCCGTCAGGGGCCCCCTAGGGGGCGCCGGTACAGCCCTGACGTCCGGTCGCGAACGCCCCGCAGGCCCGCGCGTCGGCGCCGGAGGCGACGGCGACCATCGGGGTGTACGCGTCGGTGTCCGCCACCGCCGTGTCGGCGCCGCCCGTGCCGTCGGCGACGGTGGCGCGCCGCTCGGTGTCCCCGACGTCGACGGTCACGGTGTCCCCGGGGGCGGCCCCGGTGATCCGGGCCCATGCCGCCGCGCAGGTGTCGCTGTAGCGGACCTCGATCTGGGCGGTGCCCACGCGCGCGCGTGCGACGGTGGTGGCGAGGTCGCCGCCACAGCCCATGGCCTCCGGGTCCTGGCCGGTGCAGTCGGGCCCCACGCACCGCACCCCGGCGGGGAGGGTGGCGGGCCGGGTGGTGGGAGCGGCGGTCGCGGTGGGCGACGGGGCCGCCCGGCCGGCCTCGCTGTCGGAGCCGCCCAGATCGACGAGGAGCAGGGCGGCGGTGACGACGAGCAGGGCACCGACGATCCCGGCGGCGTAGAGGAGGACGTTGCGCCGGCGGGAGCGGGGGGCGGGGGCCGGGGCAGGGGCTGAGGTACGGGGTGAGGGCGCGGCGGTACGGGGTGGGGGCTCGGCGGTACGGGGTGGGGGCGCGGCGGTACGGGGTTGGGGCTCGGCCGGGTCCGGGGGCGGCGTTTCCGCCGGCTGAGGCGGCGGGTCGGCGCGCCGGATCTGCATCGTGTGGTCGCCCCGGGCGCGTTCCGCGCGCTCCCAGTGGGCCGCGAGGTCGGCCGGGTCGGTTCCGGTCACGTCGGCGAGGGCCACGACGGCGCCGCGGGGCGCGGGCAGACGGGCGTTCAGATAGGTGTCCCAGGCGGCGCGTTCATGGCCGGTGCGCTCGGCGACGGCCGTGACGCCGAGCCCGCTGCGGTCGATCAGCCGACGGAGCCGCTCGGTGAACGCGCGTACCTCCGGGTCGAGTTCGTCCGGCAGCGCCTTCCAGCCAGGCATGTGCGGTCCCCCTTGTCCCGTGGTCCCTCGACTTCCGAAGGATGGCAGGTCCGGGGGCGGCGCGTGCCCCGGATGCGGAGCCGAGGTACCGGAATGGTCACTTCCGTGCCACAGCGCGCCGACGGACCTTGAACCACCCTTGGCACGTACATGACCCTTGATCGCAACGGCGCCCGCCCTCCCACGGGGGAGAGGGCGGGCGTCGTGCCTCGAACGATCCGGTCAGGTGACCGTGAGATGGAGGATGTCCTCCAGGAACGGGATTCTCAGCCAGGGCCCCGGCTGCACCATGAGCGCGAGCAGCACGATCAGGCTGCCCATCACCCCGTACGTGATCATGTCCGTGAAGCGGGACCGTACGGCCAGCATGCCCACGGACGGCAGCACCCGGCGCATCACGGCCCCCACGAGGAGCGCGGCCCCGATCAGGATCGCGCCGATCCTGAAGGCCTCCGCGAACGGGTCCGTCCCCACCACGAGCAGCCCGATCCCGGCGAGACCGAGCACGGTGAGCAGCGGCCACTGGCGGGCGGGCGCCGAGGCGTCGCCGGACGCCGCCCGGCCGCCGCCCTCGGGCCGCGCGGTCGAGGTGGTGAGGGTGGGCTTCGGTCGCTGCCAAGCACCGGCGGGGGCAGGAGCGGGGGCGGGGGCGGCAGCCGGGGCGTCGGCCTCGGCCTTCGTCGCGTCCGCCCCGTCCGGCTTCCCAGGCGTCCCAGGGGTCTCGGAAGCCCCCGGGGTCCCGGCGGTCACGTCAGAGCGCCGCGGCCGCGCGCTCGGCGGCCTCGACGACGTTGACGAGGAGCTGCGCACGGGTCATCGGGCCCACGCCGCCGGGGTTCGGGGAGATCCAGCCGGCCACCTCGGTGACGTCCGGGTGCACGTCGCCGAGGATCTTGCCCTCGGCGTTGCGCGAGACGCCGACGTCGAGGACGGCAGCGCCCGGCTTCACGTCCTCGGGCTTGATCAGGTGCGGCACACCGGCCGCGGCGACGATGATGTCGGCGTTCCGCAGGTGCGCCGAGAGGTCCCGGGTGCCGGTGTGGCACTGGGTCACGGTCGCGTTCTCGGAGCGGCGGGTGAGCAGCAGCGGCATCGGGCGCCCGATCGTGACACCGCGTCCGACGACGACGACCTCCGCGCCGTTGATCTCCACACCGTGCGCGCGGAGCAGCGTGATGACACCGTTCGGCGTGCAGGGCAGCGGGGCGGGCTCGTTGAGGACGAGCCGGCCGAGGTTGGTCGGGTGCAGTCCGTCCGCGTCCTTGGCCGGGTCCATCAGCTCCAGGATGCGGTTCTCGTCGATGCCCTTGGGCAGCGGGAGCTGGACGATGTAGCCCGTGCACTCCGGGTCCTCGTTGAGCTCGCGTACGACCGCCTCGATCTCCTCCTGGGTGGCGGTGGCGGGGAGCGTGCGCTGGATCGAGGCGAGGCCGACCTGCGCGCAGTCCCGGTGCTTCCCGGCCACGTACTTCTGGCTGGCCGGGTCGTCGCCGACCAGGACGGTGCCGAGTCCAGGTGTGACGCCCTTCTCCCTGAGGGCCGCCACACGGACGGTCAGATCGGACTTGATCGCGGCTGCGGTGGCCTTGCCATCGAGAATCTGGGCGCTCATGCGGACATCCTCCCGGATGACCCCCGCCTTGTTCCAATTCGCCGGTGCCGAGCGGCCGGCGGTACGGAACCGGCACGGAACGACAGGTTGCACTTGCACAACTCCGGTGGGTATCGACTGGACAAAAAGTCGACGATGCGACCACGATGATCGGCGAAGTACCGCGGAAAGTGCCGGGGGGAATCCGCTCACACCCGTGAAGAGTCCTCCGCGCGGGCCGCGTCGTCCCCGCACAGAGAAATTTCACGGAGGAAACCCGCGATGAGCTTCGGTGACCCGAACAGCCCCTATGGCCAGCAGCAGAACCAGGGTCAGGGCCAGCAGCCCGGTTACGGCCACCCCCAGCAGGCCCCCCAGGGCGTGCCGCCGCAGCAGGGCGGTTACGGCTACCCGGCCGCGCCGCCGGTCTCCCCGTACGGCGGCGGTGGCTACCCCGGCACGGTCACGGAGATGCCGGGCGGTGTGAAGGCCGCGCGCGTGATGCTCTTCGTCATCGGCGGTCTGCAGATGATCGGCGTGGTCTTCGGTGTGCTGGGCGCGATGGGCCTCGCCGCCGCGAAGAACGACCCGGCGCTGAAGGACGACGTCCAGTTCCAGCAGATCGCCGACATGTCGGCCGGCGCCGTCTGGGGCATCACCGCGCTCATCCTGGCGTGGGGTGTCCTCGCGATCGTCCTCGGCGCCAAGTTCGGCAAGGGCGGCAACGGCATCCGCGTCACGGCGCTCGTCTTCGGCATCATCACCGCGATCCTGGGCCTCTACCCGTTCGTGATCATCGGCCTCGCCCACACGGTGCTGGCCATCCTGGTCGCGGTCTTCGTGGGCAAGTCGGACGGCGCGGCCTGGTTCAACCGCAACAAGCAGCAGTACTGATCACGTAGAACGACCGAGGGCCCGGTTCCGTGCGGAACCGGGCCCTCGGTCGTCCGTGCGCGCGTCACACCCGCTTGAGGACCGCGAAGCCGTCCGAGCGGTACGTGAGCTCGTACCGCGCCTCCGGATGCAGTTGCGAAGCCAGCTGCACCGGGTCCGACACCTGCTGCGACCAGCCCCGCAGGTCGTAGGCGAGATAGTCCGGGGTGGCCCCCTTCGACGTGCCCACCCAGTAGACCCGGTGGTCCGCCGTGAGGTGCGCGAGGAGCGTCACGTCGGCCTCCACGCTCGCGCCCTCCGGCACCGCGGCCACCGCGGCCCGCGCCTGCTCGGTCCGGGTGTCCGTCCGGTACGTCTCCGACTTCAGGAGCTCCCGCAGCGGCAGGTTCGCGGCGAGGACGAGCGCCACCGCCGTCGCCACCGGGACGACGACCTTCCCGTACGAGACGAGCCACGCGCGCGGGGAGGTCCGCACGGAGCGGACGCCGTCCACCAGGGCCAGGAAGACCACCGGCATCAGGATCGCGCTGTAGTGCCAGTGCATGCCCCAGTGGTTGGCGTCCTGGGAGAGGAAGCGCCAACCGAGCGTGGGCAGGACGAGCAGGACCAGTGGGGAGCGCAGGGCGAGGAAGCCGGTGATCGCGAGCAGGAAGAAGACCATCTCCCAGCGCTCGCCGGAGGCGAGGGCGTCGCCGACGACCTGCCCGAAGGACGTCTCCGCGCCCTCCCCGGTCTTCTCGATCTTGGACCAGTAGTCGTACTCGCCGACCCGGCTCGCCGCCGGGATGAGGACCAGGACCGTCAGGGCGAAGGCCGCCGCGCCGAAGCCGGCCAGGGCCGCGCCGAGCCGCTTCTGCCCCTTCAGGAAGAGGACCACGCCGACCATGGAGACGGTGAGACCCATGTCCTCCTTGACGAGGACGAGCGGGGCGGACCAGGCGACGGCCGCGGTCCAGCGTCCGAGGAGCAGGGCCCGGCAGGTCAGGGCGAGCAGCGGGACGGCGAAGGCGATCTCGTGGAAGTCGGACTTGACCGCCTCCTGGATCCCCCAGGACAGCCCGTACGCGACGGCGAGCCCGATGCCTGCGGCGCGGCTGCCGAGGACCTGCTGGGTGGTGCGGCCGACGACGACGGCGCCGGAGGCGAAGAGCGCGGCCTGGGCGAAGAGCAGGGAGACCGGCGAGGGCCAGATCCAGTAGAGCGGCGCGAGCAGCGCGGTGACCGGGCTGAAGTGGTCGCCGAGTATGTGGAAGCCGGGGCCCTTGATGTCGACGACGGGGGCCCGGAACTCGGCGTACGCGCGGACGGACTGCCCGAAGATCCCGAGGTCCCACGAGGGGGTGCGGAAGTGCGCGTACTGCACCCAGGAGTAGAGGAAGTACAGGCCGCAGAGAACGGCCGCGAGGATCAGGTACGGGCGGAGCGGGGCCGGCGAGAGGCCGTCGGGCGTCTCGGTGCCGACGGCGCCCGGAGTGCCGGTGAGGGCCTCCTCGGCGGACCTGTTCTGTACGTCCAACACCACGCCCCCACTACCAGTGGTCGACAAAAGAGCAACCCATTAGACCAGAGTCCACCCGATCGGCGGATCTGTCGCCGCGGGGCTTGTCGGCGCGAAGCGGGGCGGCCCGCCGGTACCTGTGAGGTACCGGCGGGCCGCCCGCTGCCGTACGACTCGTCCGACTCATACGACTCATACGACTCAGCCGACTCGTACGGCGATACGGCTCAGTGGAAGAAGTGGCGCGTCCCCGTGAAGTACATCGTCACGCCGGCCTTCTTCGCGGCCTCGACGACCAGCTCGTCCCGCATCGAGCCGCCGGGCTGCACGACCGCCTTCACGCCGGCCGCGGTGAGGATCTCCAGGCCGTCGGGGAAGGGGAAGAAGGCGTCCGAGGCGGCGTAGGCGCCGGTCGCCCGCTCCTCGCCCGCGCGCTCGACCGCGAGCTTCGCGGAGTCGACGCGGTTGACCTGGCCCATGCCGACGCCGACCGAGGCGCCGTCCTTGGAGAGCAGGATCGCGTTGGACTTGACCGCGCGGCAGGCCTTCCAGGCGAAGGCGAGCTCGGCGAGCTCCGCCGCGGACAGGGCCTCGCCGGTCGCCAGGGTCCAGTTCGCCGGGTCGTCGCCGTCGGCCTGGAGGCGGTCGGTGACCTGGAGCAGCGCGCCGCCGTCGATCGGCTTGACCTCGACCGGGTTGGCCGGGGCGCCCTCGGCGCGGAGCACGCGGATGTTCTTCTTCTTGGCGAGGATCTCGACCGCGCCGTCCTCGTAGCCGGGGGCGACGATGACTTCGGTGAAGATCTCCGCGACCTGCTCGGCCAGCTCGACCGACACCGGGCGGTTGACGGCGATGACGCCGCCGAACGCGGACAGCGGGTCGCAGGCGTGGGCCTTGCGGTGGGCCTCGGCGACGTCGGCGCCGATCGCGATGCCGCACGGGTTGGCGTGCTTGATGATCGCGACGCAGGGCTCGGTGTGGTCGTACGCGGCCCGGCGCGCGGCGTCGGTGTCCGTGTAGTTGTTGTACGACATCTCCTTGCCGTGCAGCTGCTCGGCCTCGGCGAGGCCGCCCGTGCCGTCGACGTACAGCGCGGCGCCCTGGTGCGGGTTCTCGCCGTAGCGCAGGACGTTGTTCCGCTCGTACGTGGCGCCCAGGAAGTCGGGGAAGCCCGACTCGTCGGCGGCGGCGTAGTCGGCGGCGAACCAGGAGGCGACGGCCACGTCGTACGCGGCGGTGTGCTGGAACGCCTCGGCGGCGAGCCGCTTGCGGGCGGTCAGGTCGAAGCCGCCGGCCTGCACGGCGGCGAGCACGTCGGCGTACCGGCCGGGGCTGGTCACGATGGCGACGGACGGGTGGTTCTTGGCCGCGGCGCGGACCATCGAGGGACCGCCGATGTCGATCTGCTCGACGCACTCGTCCGGGGTGGCGCCGGAGGCGACCGTCTCGCGGAACGGGTAGAGGTTCACGACGACCAGGTCGAAGGGCTCCACGCCCAGCTCGGCGAGCTGCTCGCGGTGCGACTCCAGGCGCAGGTCGGCGAGGATGCCGGCGTGCACGCGCGGGTGGAGGGTCTTGACGCGGCCGTCCAGGCACTCGGGGAAGCCGGTCAGCTCCTCGACCTTGGTGACCGGCACCCCGGCGGCGGCGATCTTCCCGGCCGTGGAGCCGGTGGAGACGAGCTCGACACCGGCCTCGTGCAGACCGCGGGCCAGCTCTTCGAGCCCCGTCTTGTCGTAGACGCTGACCAGCGCGCGGCGGATGGGCTTAACCGTGTCCGTGTTCACCGACATGAACCTTTCGTCCCTCAATGCGGTAGCCGTGCCGGGCGAGACGCCCCACGACGTCGACGAGCAGCGAGCGCTCGACTTCCTTGATGCGCTCGTGCAGAGCGGCTTCATCGTCCGTCTCCCGCACCTCGACCACGCCCTGGGCGATGATCGGGCCGGTGTCGACACCGTCGTCGACGAAGTGGACGGTGCACCCGGTGACCTTCGCGCCGTAGGCGAGGGCGTCACGCACCCCGTGGGCACCGGGAAAACTGGGCAGCAGAGCCGGGTGGGTGTTGACGACCCGGCCGCCGAAGCGGGCGAGGAACTCCTTGCCGACGATCTTCATGAAGCCGGCCGAGACGACGAGATCCGGCTCGTATGCGGCGGTGGCCTCGGCCAGGGCGTGGTCCCACAGCTCGCGGGTGGCGTGGTCCTTGACCCGGCAGACGAAGGTGGGCAGTCCGGCGCGCTCGGCGCGCTCCAGACCGGCGATGCCGTCGCGGTCGGCGCCGACGGCGACGATCTCGGCGCCGTAGCCCTCGGGGTCCGCGGCGATGCCGTCGAGGAGGGCCTGCAGATTGGTACCGGAACCGGAGACCAGGACGACGAGGCGGGCGGCAGCCACTGGGTCACTCTTTCCGTGGTGTTTGTACGGTCGTACGAACGAATCGTGCCGCTCGATACGGGGAACCCTACGAATGGCTCGACCGTCAGCAACGATACCGGCACACCGGGCGGCCCCCACGGGACGGGGGCGGAGCAGGGCGGTAGCGTCAGGGTCCGACGCCGGACGCGCGCCCGGCCGGCACCGGTCGGAGACCCGGACGGCGTAACGGACAGCAGCGCGCAGCAGTACGAGCAGCAGCACCCAGCAGCACGAGCAGCAGCAGACGAGACAGCAGCGGAGACCACGGGTGCGGCCATGGTCACGACGACAGAGGGAAGACGTTCAGCAGATGCCGGAACGCCAGTCCACGGACGACAACAACCCGTTCGCACCGCCGCCCGAGGGCCGGCCGGATCAGCCGTGGCAGCCGCGGCGACCGGAGGGTTCGGACGACGAAGCGTCCGGGGCCCCGGGCTCGCCCGGGCCGTCCGACGGCCGCTGGAGCCCGCGCCAGCCGGGCCGCTCCGACGACGGCTTCGGCCGGGGGCCCGAGCGCCAGGGCGGCGGCCAGGGCGACGGGCCCGAGGGCGGGCCCGGGCAGAGCGGCGGCCAGGGGCCCCGCTGGGACCCCAAGGACCCGGCGCAGCGGCGTGCGCGGTACGCGATCCTCGCGGGCATGTGGGCCTTCTTCTTCGCCATCTTCGAGATCCCGGAACTGGCGCTGCTCCTCGGCGCCCTGGGTCTCTACTGGGCGATCAGCTCGCTGCGGACCAAGCCGAAGCCCGCGACGGAGCTGTCGCCGACATCACAGCCGGCGCCCGCGCCGGCGTCTCAGCCCTCGGGACGACCGTCGGGGCAGGGCGCCACGGCGGCCCCGCTCCGCTCGATGCGCACGGCCGCGATCAGCGGCCTGGTCGCGGCGAGCGTGGCCCTGATGATCGTCGCGGTCGGCTTCACGATGCAGCTGGTCTACAGCGACTTCTACGAGTGCCGCGACGACGCCCTCACCCACGCGGGCGAACTGGCCTGCAACGACCTCCTCCCGAAGCCGCTCCGCGCGGGGTTCGGGGTCCGGGAGTAGGGCTGAGGGGCTGGAGGGGCTCCCGGGCGGGCTTCAGGGCCTGTCCGGGGGCGGGGTCGATTCCCAGGCCGCCGGGAGGTAGTCGTACGGCTCGAAGGCGGAGTCGCCGTACGGGTCGTCGTCGAGCCCCAGGTGGGCGGCGGACCGGACGGCGGGGGCCGCCCCGGGCCGGGCAGGCCCGGGGGCGGCGCCTGGCCGCTCCCCTTGGGGCAGTGAACCGTCGGGGGCGATCGGGGGTACGGGACCGAGGCCGGACCCCGGGCCGGGTGCCGCCCCGGAGGCGAGCCGGACGGCACGCCCGAGGCCGAGGGCCTTCGCGAGCCGGGTGACCCGGCCGGGGGTGGGGGCGGGGGCAAGGCCGAAGCCGGAGCCCGTGCCAATGCCTGAACCAATGCCGGAGCCCGTGCCAATGCCTGAACCAATGCCGGAGCCCAGGCCGATGCCTGGGTCCAGGCCGGGGACGTCGGGCGTCGGCCCGTTCACGCTCGCGGCCGAAGCCGACGCGCCCGTTGTGCTCGCCGCACCGGCCGCACCCGCCGCACCGGCCGCACCCGCCGCACCCGTCATACCCGCTCTCCCGCCGGCCCAAGGCGGAGGCGGAGGCGCCTGCGTCAGGAGGGGCTTCGGGCGGAGGGCGCGGCGGCGCCAGGCCCGTACTCCCAGGGCCACCGGCGCCCCCAGGCACGCACCCCACAGGACCGTCGCCGCGCCCGTCTGCCACCACACCGGGCCGAACGCGGTGAGCCGGCCAGTGCCGAGCGGGCCGCCCGCCGCCGCCCCGAGCACGGCGACCGCCGTCCCGCACCCCCAGGCCGCGCCGAGGGCCGTGAGCGCGGTGTCCCGGGCCGCCCAGTTCCGCGCCGAGTGGCCCACCAGATGGCCCTGCACCACGGCGGCGGCCAGCGGGGCCGCCGCGGCCGCCCAGTGGACCCAGGTCCCGCGCCCCTCCGCGGGCAGCGCCGCGAGGAGCGGGAAGGGCGGCACGGCCGGATCCCCGGCGAGGCCCAGCGGGGTCGCGAGCGCGCCCGTACCGAGGGTGAAGCCCGGCCCGAGGCCGTACGCCGCCCCCCACACCGCCATGTTCGGCAGCAGTGCGAGGACCAGTAGCAGGACCGCCACCCGTCCGGACCACTCCCCCGCGAGAACCGCGTACGCGGCCTGCGCCTCGCTCGCGTGCCAGGCCAGCGACACCGCCGCGGCCACCGCGCCGCCGCCGAGCAGCGTCCCGAGCCCGAGCCCCGCCGCGCGCAGGGCGACGGCCGCCTGCCGCTGCCCTGGCAGCGGGCGGCCCAGCGCCGTCCAGACCCCGGCGCCCGCCGCGCCCACGGCGGCGGCGGGGAGCCAGAACCCGGCGGTGATCAGGTCGGCGGGCAGCGGGCCGCTCGCGCTGTAGACCACGACCACGGCCGCGACCAGCAGATATCCCCCGGCCACGGCGGCCACGACGCCGCTCGCGGAGGGGCGCGGCCGGTCACTCTCGTCGCCCGCGTCCAGGGTGTCGCGGGCTGCCCGGTGCAGGAGCCAGACGGGCAGGGCGGTCAGGAGCAGCGGGACGACGCCGAGGGGCGCGGGCAGGCCGGACAGGGTGTCCGTACGGACCAGGTCCACGCCGTGGGCGAGCAGCCAGAGCCCCGCGGCCAGATGGAGGGCTCCGCCGGGGCCGCTGTCGGGGTGCGGGGAGCTGATCCAGGCCGCGACCACCAGGACCGCGAGGGCGCCGAGGCCGAGGCCGGCGGCGACCCCGCCCCGGACACAGGCGGCGGCGAGCGCGGCGGAACGGCCGCCCTGGACCAGGGGGTGCTCGGTCACATGGGTCACGGGGTCATGCTGCCAACGACACGCGCTTTTGCCACGTAACAGGCAAACCTCCGTTGTGTCGCTCAATATACGTTTATGTACTTTTCCGCCCAGAGCAGCTCTGCGGGAGGTCGACACCGATGAGCCGGAGCACCGCGCATTCCGCACCCTCCGTCACCCTGCCGACCCCGAAGGAGCGGCGCAGGTTGCGTGAGGCCCTCGCCCTGAGCGAGGAGCAGGTCGCCGAGGCCATGGGCGTCACGAAGGCCACGGTCAAGTCGTGGGAGACCGGGCGCTCGTCGCCACGGGGCCGCAAACGCGAGGCGTACGCGAAGCTGCTCGGCTCGTCCGAGCCGGCCGGAAGCTCCGGCGCGCCCTCACCGGAGCCCCCGCCCGGACCGGCACAGGAACCGGCGCGGGCGCAGGCGCAGGAACCGGCGCGGGCGCAGGCGCCGACGCCCGGGACCACTCCCGCGCCCTCCCCCACCGTCGCCGTCAACGTACGGCCCAGGGCCGCCGCCAAGCGGGCCGCCAAGCCGCCGAACGCCCCGCGCAAGGGCACAGCGAAGCCGCAGGGGCGCCTGAAACCCGTGGTGGCGGAGGCAGGGGCCCACGAGCCGACGGCGCCGGAGCCGCCCGCCGTACCGGACCTCACCCCGGAACAGGCCTTCGACGAGCTCTACGCGCACGCCGCACCCGGGCTCGTCCACCAGACGTACCTGCTGACCGGCCGACGGCGGCTCTCCCGCGAGGCCGTCGAGTACGCCTTCCAGCGCGCCTGGCAGCACTGGCCCGAGGTCGCCGTCGACGCGGACCCGGCGGGCTGGGTGCGGGCGACGGCGTACGAGTACGCCCTCTCCCCCTGGCACCGGCTGCGCCGTGCGCACAAGCACCCGGACGCCCCGCCGACCGACGCGAACCGCAAGGCGCTGCTCACCGCGCTCCTCGAACTGCCGCCGGCCTACCGCCGTACCGTCCTGCTCTACGAGGGGCTCGGCCTCGACCTGCCGGAGACGGCGGCCGAGACCGAGGCGAGCACCCCCGCCGCCGCCAACCGGCTGCTGCACGCCCGCACGGTCCTCGGGCGGCGGATCCCCGAACTCTCCGAGCCGGAGACCCTGCACCAGCGGCTCGGCGCACTGGTCACGGAGGCGCCGACGGCGACCCTCCCGGCGGCCCGCACGGTCCGGACCGGCAGCGAACGCCGGACCCGCACCTGGACCCGCGCGGTGCTCGGCGTGACGGCGGTCCTCATCGGCGTCACCGGCTTCACGGCGGTCACGGCGCCGACCCACTACATCCCCGTGAACGCCCCCGGCGAGACCGTCAACGGCGTCCCCGTCCGCGGCGGCCCGCAGAAGCTCCGCCTGGAGGACCTGGAGCTCCGCGACCAGCTGCGCGCCGAACCGAACCCGGGCCCCGAGCGCCTGGTCCCGTCGGCCGAGTAGCCGCACCGCCGTACGCCGTCGTACGCCGCCGCGCGTCGCCGTACGTCGCCGTACGCGAGAGGGCCCCGCCCCCGCCCGGTCGTCCGGACGGAGGGCGGGGCCCTCTCGCGTACAGCTACCGCTGGAGTCAGCCCGCCAGGATGGCGCGCGCCAGCTTGGCCGTCTCGGTCGGCGTCTTGCCGACCTTGACGCCCGCGGCCTCAAGGGCCTCCTTCTTCGCCTGGGCGGTGCCGGAGGAGCCGGAGACGATGGCGCCGGCGTGGCCCATGGTCTTGCCCTCGGGCGCGGTGAAGCCCGCGACGTAGCCGACGACCGGCTTGGTGACGTTGGCCTTGATGAAGTCGGCCGCACGCTCCTCGGCGTCGCCGCCGATCTCACCGATCATGACGATCAGGTCGGTGTCGGGGTCCGCCTCGAACGCCGCGAGGGCGTCGATGTGCGTGGTGCCGATGACCGGGTCGCCACCGATGCCGACGGCGGACGAGAAGCCGATGTCACGGAGCTCGTACATCATCTGGTACGTCAGCGTGCCGGACTTCGAGACCAGGCCGATGCGGCCCGGCTTCGTGATGTCGCCCGGGATGATGCCGGCGTTGGACTGGCCCGGGGTGATGAGACCGGGGCAGTTCGGGCCGATGATCCGGGTCTTGTTGCCCTTCGCCTGCGCGTACGCCCAGAAGGCGGCGGAGTCGTGGACGGCGATGCCCTCGGTGATGACGACCGCGAGGGGGATCTCGGCGTCGATCGCCTCGACGACGGCGGCCTTCGCGAACGCCGGCGGGACGAAGAGGACCGAGACGTTGGCGCCGGTCTCCTTCATCGCCTCGGCGACGGAGCCGAAGACCGGGACCTCGGTGCCGTCGAAGTCGACGGTCGTGCCGGCCTTGCGGGGGTTCACGCCACCGACGATGTTGGTGCCGTCGCCCAGCATGAGCTTGGTGTGCTTCATGCCCGTGGCACCGGTCATGCCCTGGACGATGACCTTGCTGTCCTTGGTCAGGAAGATAGCCATGGTGTTCTGACCTCGTCCCTTACTTCGCAGCCGCGAGCTCGGCGGCCTTGTCGGCCGCGCCGTCCATGGTGTCCACACGCTGCACGAGCGGGTGGTTCGCGTCCGACAGGATCTTGCGACCCAGCTCCGCGTTGTTGCCGTCGAGGCGCACGACCAGCGGCTTGGTGACCTCTTCGCCCTTCGACTTCAGGAGCTCCAGGGCCTGGACGATGCCGTTGGCGACCTCGTCACAGGCGGTGATGCCACCGAAGACGTTGACGAACACGGACTTCACGTCCGGGTCGCCCAGGATGATCTCCAGGCCGTTCGCCATGACCTCGGCGGAGGCGCCGCCGCCGATGTCGAGGAAGTTGGCCGGCTTCACGCCGCCGTGGTTCTCGCCGGCGTACGCGACGACGTCCAGGGTCGACATGACCAGACCGGCGCCGTTGCCGATGATGCCGACCTCGCCGTCGAGCTTGACGTAGTTGAGGTTCTTGGCCTTGGCGGCAGCCTCGAGCGGGTTGGCTGCGGCCTTGTCCTCGAGCGCCTCGTGGTCGGGCTGACGGAAGTCGGCGTTCTCGTCGAGAGACACCTTTCCGTCGAGCGCCAGGATGCGGCCGTCCTTGGTCTTCACCAGCGGGTTGACCTCGACGAGGAGCGCGTCCTCGGCGACGAAGGTGTCCCACAGGGTCACCATCGCCTCGGCGACGCCCTCGGCCACCTCGGCCGGGAACTTCGCCAGGGCCACGATCTCGCGGGCCTTCTCGATGTCCACGCCTTCGACGGCGTTGACCGGGACCTTCGCGAGGGCCTCGGGGGTCTTCTCCGCGACCTCCTCGATGTCCATGCCGCCCTGCACCGACGCCATGGCGAGGAAGGTGCGGTTGGTGCGGTCGAGGAGGTACGAGACGTAGTACTCCGCCTCGATCTCCGGGGACAGCTCGGCGATCATCACCTTGTGGACCGTGTGGCCCTTGATGTCCATGCCGAGGATGTCGGTCGCGCGAGCGACCGCCTCGTCGGCGTCGCCCGCCAGCTTGACGCCGCCGGCCTTGCCGCGGCCACCGACCTTCACCTGCGCCTTGACGACGGACTTGCCGCCAAGACGCTCGGTGGCCTCGCGCGCCGCCTCAGGCGTGTCGATGACTTCACCGGCCAGCACCGGTACACCGTGCTTGGCGAAGAGATCCCTCGCCTGGTACTCGAACAGGTCCACGCGCGTCCGTCCCTTTTCTGATGATCGCGGTTCGTTGTCTGCGTGGGCGTGCCGCGAAGGGCAACGTGACTGCTCGGTCTCTGTCACAAGGGAGGCGTACACGGTGTCCGTGGACGCGGCATGTCCGTCTCGCAGGTTATCGCCGTGGGACGTAGGTCCCTAAATCGGAGGTCACTACGGAGCGGTGATACGGGTCACAGATCGTAGGTGCCGGCGGGGTGTGCGCGGGGGTCTAGGGGTGGGGGCCTGCGGCGTTCGCAGCAGGCGCCGCTTGACCTCCGGGCGCCTCACGACGCGCCGGACGTACGGGTGAGGGGCGTTCTGGCGGCGGTGTGATATGGACCTCAATCGGCGTACGGACACCCGTGCGGGTGCGTCCACGACGACGAATTCCGCACCACGGGCGGGGGCGTCAGTCGGCGGGTATCGGCAGGGGGCGCTTCTCCAGGGCCGCCGCCATGACCTCGGGGAAGAGGTCGGGGGTGCAGGCGAAGGCCGGGACGCCGAGCGCGGCGAGCGCCGCCGCGTGGTCGCGGTCGTAGGCCGGGGCGCCCTCGTCGGAGAGGGCGAGCAGCGCGACGAACTGGACGCCGGAGGCCTTCATCGCCGCGACCCGCTTCAGCATCTCTTCGCGGATGCCTCCTTCGTACAGGTCGCTGATGAGGACGACGACCGTGTCGACGGGACGGGTGATCTTCGACTGGCAGTGGGCGAGGGCGCGGTTGATGTCGGTGCCGCCGCCGAGCTGGGTGCCGAAGAGGACGTCGACGGGGTCGTCGAGCCGGTCGGTCAGGTCCACGACGGCGGTGTCGAAGACGACGAGCCGGGTGGCGATCGACCGCATGGAGGCGAGCACCGCGCCGAAGACGGAGGCGTGGACGACGGAGGCGGCCATGGAGCCGGACTGGTCGACGCAGAGCACGACCTCCTTCCGTATCCCCTGGGAGGCGCGCCCGTGGCCGATCAGCCGCTCGGGGACGACGGTGCCGTGCTCGGGCAGGTAGTGCTTGAGGTTGGCGCGGATCGTGCGGTCCCAGTCGATGTCCCGGTGGCGGGGCCTGCTGATCCTGGCGGAGCGGTCGAGGGCGCCGGTGAGGGCCGCGCGGGTGCGGGTGGCGAGGCGCTTCTCCAGGTCGTCGACGACCTTGCGTACGACGACCCGCGCGGTCTCCCTGGTCGTCTCGGGCATGGCCTTGTGGAGGGAGAGCAGGGTGCCGACCAGGTGCACGTCCGCCTCGACGGCGTCCAGCATCTCCGGCTCCAGGAGGAGGGTCGCGAGGCCGAGGCGGTCGATCGCGTCGCGCTGCATGACCTGGACGACGGAGCTGGGGAAGTACGTCCGGATGTCGCCGAGCCAGCGGACGACGGAGGGCGCCGAGGCACCGAGCCCGGCCGACCGGTCCCGTCCGGCCCGGTCGCGTCCGGCGCCTTCACTCTGGCTCGTACGCCCGTAGAGCGCGGTGAGGGCTCCGTCCATGGCGGCGTCGGTGCCGGTGAGCGCCCGGCCGGTGCCGTCGGCTTCCCCGCCGCCCAGGACGAGCCGCCAGCGGCGCAGCCGCTCGTCGTCCGTCGGCGTCGCCGGGTACTTCGGGGTGCTCATGCCAGGACCTCCGTGCCGAGGACGAGGTGGAGGAGCGGGAGGACGGCGTCCGCCCGGTCCTGGTCGGGTGCGGGGGCGAAGCCGGGGACGCCGGGTGCGGTGTGCCCGGGACCGCCGGTCCCGGGTCCGCGGGCGACCAGTTCGCCGAGGGTGCGGCGCACCCCCGGTTCGTACGCGGAGAAGGTGCGGCGCAGCAGCGGCAGGACGTCGGTGAACGCCTCGGCCGGTACGCCGGTGAGCCAGGTGTCGACCAGGCCGAGGAGCCGCTCGTCGTGGACGAGGAGCAGTCCGCCGCCGGAGGCCCCGCCGACGAAGCCGTCGATCCAGGCGGCGGCGTCGGGCGGCGGTGTGCCGGGTGAGAGGGCGCGGCTCATGAGCAGCGCGGCCTCGGCGTCGGGGATCCGGCCCTCGTCCAGGAGGAGCCGGGCGGCGCGGCCCCTGAGGATGCCCGGGGTCCGGTCGCGGTCGGCGAGCCGGCGCAGGACACCCGCCCAGCGGTCGGCCGTCCCCGCCGCTCCCGGCAGCAGGCCGACGGCCTGGTGGACCTCGTCGATCCGCTCGCGCATGGCGGTGGCCGCGTCGGTGTCGAGTCCGGCGCAGGCGGGCGGCAGGCCGACGCAGATCCGTTCCGCGAGGCCGGCGGCGACCTCCGCGAGGGCCGCCGTGTCGGTGCCCCGGACGTCGCCGTAGCGCAGTGAGCGGGCGAGGGCCGGGAGGGCCTGGGCGAGATGGGTGACGTCGGTGTCGAGCGCGGCCCGGTCGGCGAGGGCCCGCATCACGACGGGGAGCGCGTCGGTGAGGCCGGCGAGGAGGCACTGCTCGGCGAGGGCGGTGATGTCGGGGAGGGCGGTCGCCGCCAGGGCCCGGGAGCGGGCCTTGGCGGTGGCGGCGGCCTCGACGGTGGTGCCCCAGACGCCGGCCTCCGCGATCCGGACGTGCAGCTCGGGCTCCCAGCGCAGCCGCCAGGTCTCCCGGAAGGTGCCGGTGCCGGCGCGTCCGGCGGCCGGTTCGCCCCAGTGGACGCCGAGGAGTCGCAGCCGGTGCAGGAGCCGGCTGCGCTCGCCGTCCGTCTCCTTGCGGAGGTCGAGTCCGAGCTCGCGCTCGGTGGCCTCGGGCTTGAGGCGCAGGGTGCGCTGGCGGCGGCTCAGGTCGCGTTGCAGGGGGACGGCGGGGGCGCCGGCCGGTACCTCGCCGAGGACGTCGCCGACGACGAGTCGGTCCCTGACGAGGGCGAGCGGCACGTCGGAACCCTCGCAGAGGACGGCGCGGACGGCGTCGGTGGTCTCTGCGAGGCCGGGGTGCGGCCGGCCGCGCACGGCGGCGAGGGTCTCCGCGAGCCTGACGGCCTCGATGACATGGGCGGTGGAGACGAGGTGGTCCTCCGCCCTGAGGAGGCCGGCGACCTTGGTCATCCAGCGTTCGACGGGCCGGTCGGGGGCGGTGAAGAGGTGCCCGTACCAGCCGGGTGAGTCGATCCCGGCGCCGTATCCCGAGCGGCGGGCGAGCCTGCGGTGGGTCCAGGGGACCCAGGTCATCTCGGTCTTCACCTTGGGCAGGCCCTTGAGCAGGGCCCGGTCGGCGGCGACGGTCGTCTTCCGCGTGAGGGCGGGGACGTGCCAGGCGCCGCAGACGACGGCGACGGCGTCGCCGAACTCCTTGCGGGCGGCGCGGAGCTGGATCCGCATGTACGCCTCGCGGACCAGGTCGCGGGGGTGCCCGCCGTGCCCGTACGCCTCGCGGAGGGCGCCCATGGCCTCCGCGAGGGCTTCGAAGGGGGCGGTGGGGTCGGCGTCGCCGCGCAGTTCGACGGCGTCCTCCCACCACCGCTCGGCGTCCTCGTAACCGGCGGCCCCGGCGAGTGCGGCGACCGGGTCGATCCGCCGGCTCCCGGACACCTCGTCCTCGCTGTCGTCCCAGGTGGGGTCGGAGGCGGCGAGGGTGTGTGCGGCGGGCAGGTCGACGAACCGGACGGCGGCGCCCCGGTCCAGGGCCCAGCGGATCGCGACCCACTCGGGCGAGAACTCGGCCAGCGGCCAGAACGCGGCCCGCCCGGGGTCGTCCACGGCGTGGGCGAGCAGGGCGACCGGCGGCCGCATACCGGGGTCCGCGGCGAGCGCCACGAGGGCGTCGGCCTCGGCGGGGCCCTCGACGAGGACCACGGCGGGCTGCTCCGCCTCCAGGGCGGCGCGCACTCCGCGCGCCGACCCGGGCCCGTGGTGCCGCACCCCGAGCAGGAGCGGTCCGCCGACGCCCCGGGCCGTGGTGGTGGGCGTCGTCATACGCCCACCTCGCGGCAGGCGCGGTAGAAGTCCTTCCAGCCGTCTCTCTCCCTGACCACCGTCTCCAGGTACTCCTGCCAGACGACCCGGTCGGCCGCCGGGTCGCGGACGACCGCGCCGAGGATGCCCGCGGCGATGTCCGAGGGGCGCAGGACGCCGTCGCCGAAGTGGGCGGCGAGGGCGAGGCCGCCGGTGACGACGGAGATGGCCTCGGCGGTGGAGAGCGTCCCCGAGGGGGACTTGACCCTGGTCCGGCCGTCGGTGGTGACCCCGTCGCGCAGTTCGCGGAAGACGGTGACGACCCGGCGGATCTCGTCGACGCCGTCGGGGGCGGCCGGCAGGTCCAGGGAGCGCCCGAGCTGCTCGACGCGGCGGGCGACGATGTCGACTTCCGCCTCGGGGGTCGCGGGCAGCGGCAGGACCACCGTGTTGAAGCGGCGGCGCAGCGCGCTGGACAGTTCGTTGACACCGCGGTCCCGGTCGTTGGCCGTGGCGATCAGGTTGAAGCCGGGGACGGCCTGCACCTCCTGGCCCAGCTCGGGCACGGGGAGGGTCTTCTCGGACAGGATCGTGATGAGCGTGTCCTGGACGTCGGCGGGGATGCGGGTGAGCTCTTCGACCCGGGCGGTCATGCCCTGCGACATCGCCCGCATGACGGGGCTGGGCACGAGGGCGTCCCGGCTGGGGCCGTGGGCGAGGAGGCGGGCGTAGTTCCAGCCGTAGCGGACGGCTTCCTCGGGGGTGCCGGCGGTGCCCTGGACGAGGAGGGTGGAGTCGCCGCTGACGGCGGCGGCGAGGTGCTCGGAGACCCAGGTCTTGGCGGTGCCGGGCACGCCGAGGAGGAGCAGCGCCCGGTCGGTGGCGAGGGTGGTGACGGCGACTTCCACGATGCGGCGCGGTCCCACGTACTTGGGCGTGATCACCGTCCCGTCGGGGAGGGCGCCGCCGAGGAGGTAGGTGGCGACGGCCCACGGCGAGAGGCGCCAGCGGGCGGGGCGTGGCCGGTCGTCGGCCGCGGCGAGCGCGGCGAGTTCGTCGGCGAAGGCGTGCTCCGCGTGCGGCCGCAGGACCTCGGTCACGGCCTGCGGCTGCCCCGGTCCGGTGTCCGTCTCGACACCGGAACCGGGCTGCGCGATGGTTTCGGGCACGGGCATGGATCCCCCTCCAGATCGTTCGACCTGCTGTGTGATCCACCGTGCACCATGCCACTGACAATCGGATGTCCGCGCTGGTCAGAGGCGTTTCGAGGGGTGAGAGAGGGTCAGCTCACTCCGGCATGACCGGGTGTGACCGGGGGTCAGCCCACGACCGGGGAGACGGCGACGCAGCCGCCCGCCATCGCCTGCTCGGCCTTGGCCTCCTTGATGACCTTGCCCTGGTAGATGACCTTGCAGGTGAGGTCGGCGGGGGTGAGGGATACCGGCATGACGGCCGGCGGCATGATGCCCCTCAGCTTCACCGTCTTCTTCCACGGCGTGGCCGGCTTCTTCTCCGACTGGACCTTCGGCTCCATCGCCGTGCCGTCACCGGCGTGGTAGTCGATGGACTCGATTCCCTTGCCCGTGACCTCGTACGTGACCTCGTAGGACTCGTTCACCGACTTGTCGACCTGGTCGGCGGCCTTCTCGGCGGCCTCCGTGCAGGCGCTGAGGCCGAGTGCGAGGCCGGCGACGGCGAGGGCCGAGACGGCGGTGCGGGCGGTGCGCTTCATGGGGTTCCCCCTGGACGCGTGATGCGGATCGATTGGCCCGGGCAGGCAATCGTAAAGGGAGAGTAAAGTCAAATTGCCCCCGGTCGCCCCGCCTGCCCCAACACCCCAGGCCAGCGGCGTTGTCAGTGGCGGCCTCTACCGTCGGAGACATGAATGCCATGGGGGTGCGCATGACGGCCGAGCAGGTGCTGGCACTGGCTCCTGACGACGCCTCGCGCAGAGCGGGAAGCAGGCTCGGCACGGCCGGGCCGTGGTCCGGCACGGGCTGCGACGGCGGCGCGGTGTGGGGTGTGTGCAAGGGCAGCGGCAGCTCGCCGTACCGGACGGTCGTCGACACCACGGGCCCCGCGTACACCTGTAGTTGCCCCAGCCGGAAGTTCCCCTGCAAGCACGCGCTCGGCCTGCTGCTGCTCCAGGCGGCGGACGGGGCGGCGTTCGAGGACGCCACCGTGCCCGACTGGGCCGGGCCATGGCTCGCCGCCCGGCGCGACCGTGCCCAGGGCACGGCCCGGCGGACCGGGGGCGCCGCCCCCGAAGGCCCGGCCAACCCCGAGGCGGCGCGCCGCAGAGCCGAGCGGAGGGCCTCGCGGATCACCTCGGGCGCACAGGAGTTGGAGCAGCGGCTCGCCGACCTGCTGCGCGGCGGCCTGGCCGCGGCCGAGCAGTCCGGGTACGGGCTGTGGGAGGAGACCGCGGCCCGCATGGTCGACGCCCAGGCGCCGGGGCTCGCGGGCCGGGTCAGGGAGTTGGGTTCGATACCGGGCTCAGGGCCCGGCTGGCCGGTGCGGCTCCTGGAGGAGTGCGCCCTGACCCATCTCCTCGACCGTGCCTGGCTGACCGCCGACCGGCTGCCCGCCCCGATCGCGACGACCGTACGGACCCGGGTCGGCCTCACCGCCCCGGCCGGCGGCGCCCCGGTGCGCGACCACTGGCTCGTCCTCGCGCAGTACGACGCGGCCGACGCCCGGCTGACCACCCGGCGCATCTGGCTGCACGGGGCGTCGAGCGGACGCACGGCGCTGCTGCTCTCCTTCGGCGCGGCCGGCCGGCCTCCGCGGCTCGCGCTGCCGGTCGGCGCGGTGCTCGCGGGGGAGGTGACCCCGCACGCGGGCTCGGGCCAGCTGCGGGCGGAGCCGGGCGAGGAGTTCGTCCCTGTCGCAGGCCCCGCGTCGCCGCCGCCGGGCGGACCGGTGGGCGCGGCCCTCGACGCGTACGGCCGCGCGCTGACCGGGGACCCCTGGCTGGACTCCTGGCCCGTGACGCTGAGCGGGGTCGTTCCCGCGCGCGCGGAGTACGGCTGGCAACTCGCCGACGCGGACGGCCGCGAGGCCCTGCCGCTGACGCCCACCGCCCAGTCCCGGCCCGGACTCTGGCGTCTCGTCGCCCTGTCGGGCGGCGCCCCGGTCACCGTCTTCGGGGAGTGCGGGCACCGGGGCTTCACCCCCCTAGCCGCCTGGTCACCGGAGGCCCCGGGAGAGACGGTCCCCCTCATATGACCTCACGTACGACCCAGCCCACGGCCCACGACCTGCCGACCGGAGGACCGATGGAGAAGGCCACGACGCCCGCCGCCACCGGTCCCGACGCCACCGTTCTCACCACCGCCGTTCCCGCCGTCGGCGGCAGCCCCGGTGCGGACGGCGTCTGGGAGGAGCTCGTCACCGCGGCACTGCTCGGTACGGACCGCAGGGCGCCCGCCTCGCTCTCCGGGGTGGCGGGCGCGGACCTCCCGGGCGCCCTGCTCGACGCCGCCGCGCTGCACACCGTACGACGCAGGGCGGGGCTGCGGCCCGGGCCCGCCGCGGCACCGCCGGAGCGTGCGCCCGACGACCCGCGCGGACCACTGCCCGAGGCGGCCAGGCGGCGGCTCGACCAGTTGCTCGCCGGCCGGACCGCGCCCTCGCCCGCCGGGCGGCGCGGGGCCGCTCCCGACCTCGCCGAACTGCTCCCGCAGTGGCTGACCCTCGCCAACGAGCGGGGGTACCGGGCCCCCGCCGCCGCCCTGCCCGCCCTCCTCGACGCGGCCCGGGCCCGCACCGACCTGCGGCCCCAGGCCCTGCGCCTCGCCGGGCCACGCGGTCTGTGGCTCGCCCGGCTCAACCCCGAGTGGAGGTTCGCCCTCCGGGGTGCGGGCGCGGGCGGCTCCCTCCCGGCCCCCGACGACCCGGAGGGGGTGCGGGCCCTGTGGGACGAGGGACTGTTCGCCGAGCGGGTCGCCCTGCTCGCGGCCGTACGGACGCACGACCCGGCGGCCGGGCTCGCCCTCCTCGCGTCCACGTGGTCCGCCGAGCGGGCGGAGGACCGGCTGATGTTCCTGGACTCGCTGCGCACCGCGCTCTCCGGCGCGGACGAGCCGTTCCTGGAGACGGCTCTCGGCGACCGCAGCCGTAACGTCCGGGCCACCGCCGCCGAGTTGCTCTCCGCCCTGCCGGCCTCGGCCCTCGCGGCCCGGATGGCGGGCCGGGCCGTCTCCTGCGTCGGCCTCGACCGGACGGCCCCGGCGCCGACGATCACCGTGGAGGCCCCGCACGAGTGCGACACGGCCATGCAGCGGGACGGTCTCACGGCGACGCCTCCGGCGGGGCGGGGCGAGCGGTCCTGGTGGCTCGGCCAGCTCGTCGAGGCCGCTCCGCTGTCCTGCTGGCCGCCCAGGTTCGGGGGGCGCGGCCCGGCGGAGATCGTGGCGCTGCCGGTCGCCGACGACTGGCAGGGCGAACTGCACGCGGCCTGGTGCCGGGCGGCCGTACGGCAGCGGGACGCGGCCTGGTCGCGCGCGCTGCTCGGCTCTCCCGCGATACCGCCCGCGACGGGCCCCGGCACCTCGTCGCTGGCCGAGCGGGCCCAGCTCCTGGCGACGCTGTCACCGGCCGAGCGTGCGCTCTGGGTCGCCTCGTTCATCGCGGCCCACGGCCTGTCGGAGGCGTTCCAGCTGCTCGGCGTCTGCGAAGTGCCGTGGGCTGAGCCGCTCGGAGGTGCGGTGATCGACGCCCTCGACATCGCGCGGGACGCGGGCAGTTACCCCTGGAGCTTCAGCGGGGTGATGGGGCTCGCGGAGCGCTGCCTCGCCCCGGAGGCGGCGCGGCAGCTGGAAGCCCTGACGGCCCGGCCGGACGAGGCGGAGGACACCTCGCCGGGCGCGGGAGGCTACTGGTCCGAGGCCTTCCAGCGCCTGGTCTCCACGCTCCGCCTGCGCGCGGCGATGAGAGCCGAACTCACGGAACCGCCGGCACCCCCGGGACCGCGAGCCCCCTCCGTACCGACGGCCCCCTGACACGGCGAAGGGCCCTCCCCGGTCGGGGGGAGGGCCCCCTGAAGGCGCAACGGCATGCCGTACGCACCGCACCCGGCGGCTGCGGACGACCCGCCGACCCGCGTCGCGCGCTACGCGGCCACGCGGACGTTCGCGTTCACCCAGTCGACGATGGACGTCGTCGTCGCACCCGGCGTGAAGATCTCGGCCACGCCCTTCTCCTTCAGCGGTGCGATGTCCGCGTCCGGGATGATGCCGCCGCCGAAGACCTTGATGTCCTCCGCGTCGCGGTCCTTGAGGAGCTCCAGGACCTTCACGAAGAGCGTGTTGTGCGCTCCGGAGAGGATCGAGAGGCCGATCGCGTCGGCATCCTCCTGGATCGCGGTGTCGACGATCTGCTCCGGCGTCTGGTGGAGCCCGGTGTAGATGACCTCCATGCCGGCGTCGCGGAGTGCTCGCGCGATCACCTTGGCTCCGCGATCGTGACCGTCGAGACCCGGCTTGGCGACCACCACGCGGATCGGACCGCTCACACCCATCACTGCCTCCACATGCGACCCCCGCGCCTGATTGCCGGGGAGGTGAACGAACGTTATCTCCAGCATCCCGCACCCGGCCGTTTCGCGGAGGCGAGCGAGGGGGAAATCACACGTGGGACATGTTCGCTCTGCGTCGGTCCCCGCTTTCGGGCCCTCCTCCTGGGCCCACCAGCCGCAAGCGGGGCCCGTCGCACAGGGAGCCGCGACGAGGTCCGCCGTGCCTCCGTGCCGCCGTCCGTGCGGCGCGGAGGCACGGCGCACCGGGGAGCCGTTCGGCCCCGCGCACCGTTCGGGAGGCCGGCCATGGAGTTCACCAAGGTCACCGCCCTGATGAGGGCCACCGCTCTGGAGCTCGCGATCCTCACCGGCCACCTCGTCCTGTACCCGTCCGGGATCGTGGCCGAGCGCCTCGCGCCCACCGTCCCTCCGGCCGCGATCACCCCTGGTCGGCGCCCGGTCGTCCTCCTGCACGGGCTCGTGGACAACCGTTCGGTCTTCGTCCTGCTCCGCCGCTCGCTCACCCGGCACGGCCGTCACTGTGTCGAGTCGCTCAACTACTCTCCGCTCACCTGCGACCTGCGGGCCGCCGCCGAGGAGCTCGGCCGCCGGGTGGACGAGATCCGCGCCCGTACGGGCCACGCCGAGGTCGACATCGTCGGACACAGCCTGGGCGGGTTGATCGCCCGTTATTACGTACAGCGTCTCGGCGGTGACAGCCGGGTGCGCACCCTGGTCATGCTCGGCACCCCGCACGCGGGCACCACCGTCGCCCCGCTCGCCGACGCGCACCCGCTGGTCCGGCAGATGCGCCCCGGTTCGGAGGTGCTGCGGGAGCTCGCCGGGCCCTCGCCCGGCTGCCGGACCCGGTTCGTCAGCTTCTGGAGCGACCTCGACCGGGTGATGGTGCCGGCGGAGACGGCCCGTCTCGACCACCCCGACCTTCTCGTGCACAACGTCCGCGTCAGCGGGATCGGCCATCTCGCGCTGCCCGTGCACCCGACGGTGGCCGTCGGGGTCCGGGAGGCCCTCGACGCGGGCGGGCCCGAGGCCCGGGCGGCCGGTGCGGAGGAGCCCGGTGCCAGCTCCGTCGCGTGACACTCCGACACCGTTTTTCGAACGTTCCTCGAACACAAGGCCAAAGCTCTGCCCGTGAGCTGGCGAAACACGGCCGATTGCCCGTTTCCTGCGGCCCCAAACCCTTCCGAAGATTGTCGGCTGCGCATACCGCCGGGTACAGTCGCGCCACTGCTTACCCCCGGGACACCCCTCGTCGGGACGCCCCGGACTGGTCCTGCTGCCGAGGCGAGAGAGACGTTGGTGAACGACCAGCACCCCCACGCCGGGTACGTCGGAGACGGCGCCCACTCCACCGGCAGTTTCGCCATCGACCCGCTGTTCGGCGCCTACGCCGACAACCCGGCCGACCACAGCGGCCAGTGGGACCTCGGCGGGTACGACGCCTCCGGCGCGTACGGGACGACGGGTCAGTACGACACCACGCGGTACGACGCCTCGCAGTACGGCACGACGGGCCAGTACGGCACCACCGCGCCGTACGAGACCACCGCGCCGCAGTACGACACGACCGGGCAGTACGACACGACCGGCCAGTGGAACACCGCCGGCCAGTCGGACGCCACCGGATCCTGGGACACCACCGGCGCCCACGCGGCCACCGGCACGTACGCCACGACGACCGGGACCTACGACACCACCCACGTCACCCCCTCGTACGACACCACCGGCCAGTGGGACGCCTCCGCCTGGACCGAGGCCCAGCACACCGCCCCGTACGAGACCGTCCACGCCGGCGCCTACGCCGCCCAGGGCACGTACGGCCACGAGGCCTACGACGCCACCGGCCAGTGGGCGGCCCCCGCCTTCGCGACCGACACCGGCGCCTTCGACGCGACCGCCTGGAACCAGACGGCCCCCGAGGCCGAGCCGGTCGTCCCCCACCAGTACGTGCCGCGGGCCGAGCACACCGCGGAGTTCGCGTTCGAGTACGTCCCCGAGACCGGGCCGGACGCCGCCGAGCTCCTCGCGGACGACGACGGCACCGAGGTCTCGTACGACCCCGCCGCCCCGGCCGCCGACGACCGGCACGACCGGCCCGACGACCTCGACCACCCCGGCGACCTCGACGACGAGCCCGCCGTCGAGGTCCGTACGGACTCCCCCGCCGCCGGACGCCCCGTGCGCCGCTCCTCCGGTGGCGGCCGCGGCCGCCGCCGTACCCCCGCCAAGCGGTCCGCGCTGCTGACCGTCGCCGTGCCCTCCGCCTGCGTCATGGGAGTGGCCGGCATCGCCGCCGCCTCCGTCGGCGGACTCACCGGAACCGGCACCGACGGCGGGCAGAAGGACGACAACACGACCTCGCTCGCCGCCGCCGACCCGGCCTCCGTGAAGCAGGTCGCCGCGAACAGCGCGCTCGACACCCAGCTCGCCGCGCTCAGCGCCGACGCCCGTGACTTCGGCGAACGCGCCAGCCGCACCCAGGAACGCATCGACCTCAAGGCCCGCCAGGCGGCCGAGAAGAAGAAGCGCGAGGAGGAAGCGGCCCGCAAGGAGGCGATGCGCCCCAAGTTCAGCCTGCCGGTGGAGCTCCACCGGCTCAGCGCGCGCTTCGGGCAGTCGGGCGTCAACTGGATGTCCGTGCACACCGGCATCGACTTCCCCGTGCAGACCGGTACGCCCGTGCGGGCGGCGACGGACGGCACCGTCCGCACCCAGATCAACAGTGCCTACGGCAACATGGTGATCGTGACCGCCCCGGACGGCACCGAGACCTGGTACTGCCACCTCAGCAGCGCCAAGTACCGCTCCGGCACCGTCAAGGCCGGCGACGTCATCGCGTATTCCGGCGACTCCGGCAACTCCACCGGCCCGCACCTCCACTTCGAGGTCCGGCCGGGCGGCGGTTACGCCATCGACCCGCTGGACTGGCTGCGCAGCCACGGCCTCGACCCGACCAACTGACCCGCGCGTAGGCGCAGTACGTACGGGAGAGGGCCCCGGCTTTTCGGCCGGGGCCCTCTCCCGTACGTACGACAGCCGCTCGCGCTACAGCTTCTCGACCGGCGCGTACCGCAGCAGCAGCCGCTTCGGCTTCTCGTCGCCGAAGTCGATCGTCGCCTGGGCGTCGGCGCCCGCGCCCGTCACCGTCATGACCGTACCGAGGCCGAACTGGTCGTGCGTGACCCGGTCGCCGACGTGGAGGGAGATCACCGGCTTCTCACCGGCGCGCCGGGTGGCGAAGCCCGAGGGGCCGGAGCGCGAGCGGGCGGAGGAAAGTGAGGAGGTGATCCCCGAGGTCGGGCCGGCGGGCTTCGCCATCGGACCGGTCCGCTTCCACTCCAGATACGTGGTCGGGATCTCCTCCAGGAAACGCGAGGCCGGGTTGTACGAGGGCTGCCCCCAGGCGCTGCGCATCGACGAGCGCGTCAGGTAGAGCCGCTCACGGGCGCGCGTGATGCCGACGTACGCCAGGCGCCGCTCCTCCTCCAGCTCCTTCGCCTGGCCGAGGGCGCGCATGTGCGGGAAGACGCCGTCCTCCATGCCGGTGAGGAAGACCACCGGGAATTCGAGGCCCTTGGCGGTGTGCAGCGTCATCAGGGTGATGACGCCCCTGCCCTCCTCGTCCTCGTCCGGGATCTGGTCGGAGTCGGCGACGAGCGCGACCTTCTCCAGGAACTCCGCGAGGGTCGCGGGCTCCTCTCCGCGCTCCTGCTCGAACTCGAGGGCGACGGCCGCGAGTTCCTGGAGGTTCTCGATCCGGGTCTCGTCCTGCGGGTCGGTCGAGGCCTGGAGCTCGGCCAGATAGCCCGTGCGCTCCAGGACCGCCTCCAGGACGACGGCGGGTCCCGCGCCGGACTCGACGACGGTCCGCAGCTCGTCCATGAGGGCGTTGAAACGCTTGACGGCGTTCGCCGAGCGGGCGGCCATGCCGTACGCCTCGTCGACCCGCTTGAGGGCCTGCGGGAAGGTGATCTTCTCGCGGAGCGAGAGGGCGTCGATCATCGCCTCGGCGCGGTCGCCGATGCCCCGCTTGGGGACGTTGAGGATGCGGCGCAGCGGGACGTTGTCCTCGGGGTTGGCGAGGACACGCAGGTACGCGAGGACGTCCCGGACCTCCTTGCGCTCGTAGAAGCGCACTCCGCCGACGACCTTGTAGGGCAGTCCGACGCGGATGAAGATCTCCTCGAAGACACGGGACTGGGCGTTGGTCCGGTAGAAGACGGCGACGTCCCCGGCCTTGGCCTCGCCCGCGTCCGTCAGCCGGTCGATCTCGTCGGCGACGAACTGGGCCTCGTCGTGCTCGGTGTCGGCGACGTAGCCGGTGATCTGCGCGCCCGCCCCCGCGTTCGTCCACAGGTTCTTGGGGCGGCGGGACTCGTTGCGCTCGATGACGGCGTTGGCCGCGGAGAGGATGGTCTGGGTGGAGCGGTAGTTCTGCTCCAGGAGGATCGTGGTCGCGTCGGGGTAGTCCTCCTCGAACTGGAGGATGTTGCGGATGGTCGCGCCGCGGAAGGCGTAGATCGACTGGTCGGCGTCACCGACGACGCACAGCTCGGCCGGCCCGAGGTCCTCGTAGCCGGTCCCGACGAGCTCCCGTACGAGGGTGTACTGGGCGTGGTTGGTGTCCTGGTACTCGTCGACGAGGACGTGGCGGAAGCGGCGGCGGTAGTGCTCGGCGACGTCGGGGAACGCCTGGAGCAGGTGGACCGTCGTCATGATGATGTCGTCGAAGTCCAGGGCGTTGGCCTCACGCAGCCGTGCCTGGTACATCCGGTACGCCTCGGCGAGCGTCTTCTCGAAGCCGTCGACGGCCTGGTCGGCGAAGGTCTCCTCGTCGATCAGCTCGTTCTTGAGGTTCGAGATCTTGGCGCTGAACGACTTCGGCGGGAACTTCTTCGGGTCGAGGTCCAGGTCGCGGCAGACCAGGGACATCAGCCGCTTGGAGTCGGCGGCGTCGTAGATCGAGAAGGACGAGGTGAAGCCGAGCCTCTTCGACTCGCGGCGCAGGATGCGGACGCAGGCGCTGTGGAAGGTCATGACCCACATCGCGTTCGCCCGCGGTCCGACGAGCTGCTCGACGCGCTCCTTCATCTCGCCGGCGGCCTTGTTCGTGAAGGTGATCGCCAGTATCTGGCCGGGGTGCACGTGCCGCGTGCCCAGGAGGTGGGCGATGCGGTGGGTGAGCACCCGGGTCTTGCCGGAGCCGGCGCCCGCGACGATGAGCAGCGGGGTGTCGGTGTGGACGACGGCGGCGCGCTGCTGCTCGTTCAGCCCCTCCAGGAGCGCGGCTGCGTCCACGACGGGGCGGGGGGCGCCGTCGCGGTAGTACGCGTCCCGGGCGGGCGGGGGCACGTCGAAGTGCTCCCCGAAGAGGTCGTGCGGGACCTCCTCCGCGGCCGGGGAGCCGTGGTGGTCGTCCTCGGGGTGGGGCGGGGGCTCCTCCGAGGAGTGGTTCATCTGGAGACCGGCCAGGAAGCTGTCGTCAAAGAGGCTGCTCATCGCCTCACGAGTCTAGGACGCCCCACCGACATCCGGGCCCGCCTTCGGGGTCCCGCCTTCCTCAGGGGGCTGCGGAACCGGTCACACCCGAGGGGGCCGCGGCCGCCGCGGGGGTGCCGCTCGTCACGTCCAGAGGGTCGCGATGAAGATGTTCGCCGTGGTCAGAGCGCCGACGGCGGCGAAGAGGCCCTTGTCGACCTTCTCCTCGTCCCGCTTGACGTAGACGAGGCCGAGGACGACGACGAGCACCGCCAGCTTGACGCCGATCTTGATGTTGTTCACGGTCTGGTCGTCCGCCTGGTTCAGGCCGACGAGCGCGACGCCCGTGATCAGCATGACCAGCGCGCCGTGCAGCATCGCGGGGGTGAAGCGGGCCGTACCGGCTCCCATCGCCTTCATCTGGGTGAGGAACCCGCCGAGGAGGGAGGCGATACCGATGATGTGCAGGGCGACGAAGACATTGATGAGTACGTCCATGAGGCGGAGCCTAACCGGGGCCTTAGCACCGCTGTCGGGCCGGGTCCAGCCGCTCCGGCACTTCGGTCGGTCCACCGCCGAAATGTCTCCCGGTCCGCCTCCCCCGACGAACGTGACCGGTCCCGGTCCGTCAACTCCCGCCAATAGCGGTCAACTCACCGTCCGGGCGTGACCCCAGGTTTAGCGTCCTTCACCAGGTGGCCGGCTCCCCACCACCGCCGGCGCTCCGGCGGTCGTCGGTCACCCCCGCCGAGAAAACCCGGCGGCGGTCCGTCTCCCCTGTGCGGCCCGCCGCCGGCCCGGTGGGCCCGTTCCCCCAGGCAGAGGATGTGACCCGCCCTCGTGGCAGCACACCGAAAACCCAAGCAGTCGCCCCTCGGTGGTCAGGCGGTCCGCACCGCCGCCACCCTCGCCCTCGCCTCCGCCGCGACGGCGACGCTCTTCGAGGGGGCCGGGCACGCGGAGCCCCAGCCGACCACCGCCCAGGTCAAGGCGAAGGTCGACCGGCTGTACCAGGAGGCCGAGGTCGCGACGGAGCGGTACAACGGGGCCAAGGAGAAGGCGGACGAGGCCCGCGCCGCGTTCGACCGGCTGCGCGACGAGGCCGCCCGCAGGACCCAGCGGCTCAACACCGCGCGGGCCGGGCTCGGGGCCGTGGCCACCGCCCAGTACCGGTCCGGAGGCCTCGACCCCGCGGTACAGCTCGCCCTCACCTCCGACCCCGACGACTACCTGGAGCGGGCCGCGCTCGCCGAGAGGGCCGGCGACCGGCAGACCGCCACGATCAACGCCGTACGCCGCGAGCTCGCCGTGATCCGGCAGCTGCGCGGGGAGTCGGAGGGACGCCTCACCGCGCTGCGGGGACACGAGGCGGAACTGCGACGGCAGAAGGCGGCCGTGGTCGGCAAGCTCCAGGCCGCGCGGACCCTGCTCGCCCGCCTGACCGCGGAGGAACGGGCCCGGTACGAGGCCGCCGCGACGGCCGACCGGGACGGCTCCGGCACCTCGTCGGGGAACGGTGGCACGGCGAGGTACGGCACCTCGTCGGGGAACGGCGGCACCGTCGGTACGACCGCTTCCGGCGGCTCCTCCCCCGCACGGGCCGACCGCTCCTCCGGGGGCGACCGCGGAGCGGTGACCGCCCCGAACGCACGGGCCGCCGAGGCCATCTCCTTCGCCCGCGCCCAGCTCGGCAAGCCGTACGTGTGGGGGGCGACGGGCCCCTCCGGATACGACTGCTCGGGCCTCACCCAGGCGTCCTGGCGCGCGGCCGGCGTCTCCCTGCCCCGCACCACGTACACCCAGATCAACGCCGGAACACGCGTCTCCCGCTCCCAGCTCGCCCCCGGTGACCTGGTCTTCTTCTACTCCGGGATCAGCCACGTCGGGCTCTACATCGGCGGCGGCCAGATGATCCACGCCCCCCGACCGGGCGCCCCGATCCGGGTCGCCCCGATCGACGAGATGCCCTTCGCCGGAGCGACCCGGGTGGGCTGAGGGCCCGCTTCATCCGGTCCGCACCCTCCGGCGGGCTCAGACCAGGCGGCGGGCTCAGACCAGGCGGCGGGCGGTGGCCCAGCGGGTCAGCTCGTGGCGGTTGGAGAGCTGGAGCTTCCGCAGCACCGCCGAGACGTGCGACTCGACCGTCTTCACCGAGATGTAGAGCTGCTTGGCGATCTCCTTGTACGCGTACCCCCGGGCGATCAGCCGCAGCACCTCCCGCTCCCGCTGGGTCAGCCGGTCCAGGTCCTCGTCCACCGGGGGCGCGTCCGTCGAGGCGAAGGCGTCCAGGACGAACCCGGCGAGCCGGGGCGAGAAGACGGCGTCGCCCTCCTGGACCCGGAAGACCGAGTCCACCAGATCGGTGCCGGTGATCGTCTTGGTGACGTAGCCCCGGGCACCGCCCCGGATCACGCCGATCACGTCCTCCGCCGCGTCCGAGACCGACAGGGCCAGGAAGCGGACCGGATCCTCCGGCGCGCTCATCAGGCTCGCGCAGCGCCGCAGCACCTCCACCCCGCCGCCGCCCGGAAGGTGCACGTCGAGGAGGACGACCTCGGGGCGGGTGGCCGTGATGACGGTGACCGCCTGGTCGACGTCGGCGGCCTCGCCGACCACCTCGACGCCGGTGACCTCGGTCCTGCCGATCTCGGCCTGCACACCCGTGCGGAACATCCGGTGGTCGTCGACGAGCACCACCCGCACCCGGCGCTCCGTGCCCGCCGCCCCCGCCCCGGTCCCGGTCGCTGCCCCGGTCGCTGCCCCGGTCTCGTCGCTCATCCGTCCGCCCTCTCCATCTCAAGCTCCACTTCGGTGCCCCCGCCCGGCACGGACCGCAGCCGGGCGGTGCCGCCGTTGCGCTGCATCCGGCCGATGATCGATTCTCGTACGCCCATCCTGTCCTCGGGCACCGCGTCCAGGTCGAAGCCCGGTCCCCGGTCCCGCACCGAGACGAAGACGGTGCTGCCCTCCACCTCGGCGTACACCTGCACGGCCCCGCCCTCGCCACCGTACTTGGCGGCGTTGACCATCGCCTCGCGTGCGGCCTGCATCTGCGCGACCAGCCCGTCGTCGAGCGGGCAGTCGCCGACGACGACCACTTCGAGGGGGACTCCGTGCTTGTCCTCGACCTCGGCCGCGGCCTTCTTCACCGCCTCGGCGAGGGTGTCGGGCTCCTCGTCCCTGCCGGTGCCCTCGGGCTTGTACAGCCAGTTCCGCAGCTCCCGCTCCTGGGCGCGGGCGAGGCGGCGGACCTCGCTGGCGTCGTCGGCGTTGCGCTGGATCAGGGTCAGGGTGTGCAGCACGGAGTCGTGGACGTGGGCCGCGACCTCGGCTCGCTCCTGGGCGCGGATGCGCATGGTCCGCTCCTCCGTGAGGTCCTGCGACATCCGGACCAGCCACGGGCCGGCGAGCAGGGCTATCCCGGTGAGCACCGCGACGGCGGCGGTGAGGGCCGTGCCGAGCTGGGCGACGGAGCCTCGGACCACCATGAAGACCGCGAGGCCCGTGCCGACCAGGGCGACGCCGACGAGTCCGCGGACGAGATGGAAGGCGCGGCCGCGACCTCCCGCGTCGCTCCAGCTGGCCCTGCGCGCGTTGTCCGCCTGCCGCCAGACCAGGACGACGCCGACGCAGATCAATATGCCCGGCCAGACGTACCGTCCGGTCCCGTTGTCGACACTGATGTTGCCGACGACGACGGCGCCGCCGATCGCGAGGGCTATCAGGGCGAAGACCTGTCCCCGGTCGGGCTTGCGCAGTCTGCGGCGTCCGTCCGGGGTGGTCTCGAAGACGGGGCGCGGGGCCGTCCGGCCGCCGACGCCCAGCGGGACGACGATCCAGAAGGCCGCGTAGAGCAGGACTCCCAGGCCGTCCGTGAAGGAGAGGACAACGAAGATCACTCGCACCCAGACGACCGGCAGGCCGAGGTGTCCGGCGAGGCCGCGGGCGACACCGCCGAGCCACCGCCCGTCGGCGCTCCGGTAGAGCCTGCGCACGGGCGGTTCGTCGGTCTCGGTGACACGAGCGGCTGCGGACATGCACTGATCGTCACACGTTCGGCCCGCCCGGGACATCAGGGTCTGCCCTGAGATCGTCCCTGGTACGGCCTCGGGGAGGGAGGGGTACCGAATATCAGGGTCGGGCCAGGGTCGGACCCGGTGCCGCTCGGCGTCACGGGCCGTCACCATGGAGGCATGACGAGTTCGATGCCTTCGCAGCACGAGGCCCCGCCGGCGGCGGAGGCCGTCACCGCCACGCCCCTGCGGCGCTCGCGCGGCAGCAAGGTCGTGGGCGGTGTCTGCGGCGGCCTCGGACGGCACTTCGACCTCGACCCGGTGATCTTCCGGGTGGCGGTCGGCCTGCTCGCGGTGCCGGGCGGCCTCGGGCTGATCTTCTACGGCTTCGCCTGGCTGCTGATGCCGCTCGCGGGAGAGGAGAGCGAGGGGCGCAGGCTGATGACCGGCCGGGTCTCCGGCTCTTCCCTCGCCGCCGTGCTGATGGCCCTGGTGGGCTGCGGAATCTTCCTGTCGATGCTGCACAGCGGGTCGATGCTGGGGTCCGCGCTCCTGGTGGCGTTCACGGTGTGCGCGGCGGCGGTCTGGTCGCGGCGCCGGCAGGCGGGAGCGGTGGAGCCGGAGGGCCGGGTGGAATCGGCCGCCGCCGCCCTGGCGGTCGCCGAGGCCCCGCCCGAGACCAAGGCGCCGCCGCTGGTCGAGTACCCCTCGTGGTGGAAGGACCCGATAGTCAAGGACGGGTCGACGGGCAGGGTGGCCGTCGGCTACCTGTGGGGGCCGCACGGCGTCCTGGACAAGGACGGCCGGGTGGGCGGCGAGGTCCCGAAGCCCGGCAGCCAGTGGGGCCCCGGCCCCTCGGCCAGCGGGCGCCCCAAGCCCTCGGTGCGGCGGAGCCCGCTCTCCATCGGCGGCCTCGTGTATCTGCTCGCCATGGTCGCCGCCGTGGTCGGCACCTCGCTGACCTGGGACACCCAGCCGCTCGGCACGAGCCTGCAGACCGGTCTCGTCGCCGCTCTCGCGGTGTTCGGTCTCGGTCTGGTCGTCAGCAGCTTCCTCGGCCGGACCGGGTTCGGCACGATCTTCCACACCGTGATCACGGCGGGCCTGCTCGCGCTGGCCACGGCCCTGCCCGACCGGATCTCCACGGAGTGGATCCGCGAGACATGGAAGCCGACGGCCGTCACCGCCGTGCAGCCCCGCTACGAGGTGGGCACCGGGGTCGGCACCCTCGATCTGTCCCGGCTCCCGGTCCCGGCGGGCACGACCGTCTCGACCGAGGCCGAGGTGGGCGCCGGGCAGCTCAAGGTGATCGTCCCGAAGGACGCGGTCGTGAAACTGCGGGCCGAGGTGGGACTCGGTGATCTGCAGCTGCCGGGCCAGCCCCCCAACGACATCGACATCGCGCCCGACCGCGACGAGACCCGCACACTCACCCCGCCGGCCGGGACCACCCCGGCGGGCACCCTGGACCTCTCGCTCCAGGTCGGCATCGGACAGGTGGAGGTCACCCGTGCTGCTTCATGAGTTCCGCCCGGGCCGGCTGCTCGCCGGCCTCACCGCCCTCGCCCTGGCCGCCGTGTACGCGGGGGACGCCACCGGGGCCTGGACGACGCCGTGGTACGTGGTGGTCCCCGTGCTCTGCGGCGGTCTGGGCACGGCCGGCCTCGCGAGCTGGGTCGCCTATCGAATACGGCGCCGCTCGGCGAGGAGCCGGTCCAGCGACAGCACGGACGCCCCGGCCAGCAGCAGCGGAAGCCAGGCCATCAGATAGGCGAGGTCGTTGCCGAGGTAGTACGGCTGCACCTGCCAGCTCACGGTCAGCCAGAGGCTCAGCGAGATCAGCGCGCCCCCGAGGGCCGCCAGGCGCGCGAAGAGGCCGAGCAGGGTTCCGATCCCGACGACGAGCTCTCCGAGGGAGATGGCGTATCCGAAGCCGGCGGGGTTCCTGAGGGCGAGGTCGACGAGGGCGGGGACGGCCGAGGAGTCCCGGACACCGCGCATCGTCTCCCCGATGGAGCCGCTGCCGGTGTCGGCGAGGAAGGCGGAGTCGGTGAGCTTGTCGAGGCCGGCGTAGACGAAGGTGATGCCGAGGAAGAGGCGGAGCGGAAGGAGGGCGTAGCGGGAGGCGATCGGCTTCCACCGGTCGAGGACGGTCTTCCACCGGGCGAGGACGGCCCTGCCCCGGTCGAGGAGGCTCCCTCCCTCGGCAGGGCGGCCGGTGGTGCCGGTGGCACCGGTGGCCTCAGGGCCGTCGCCCGTGTCGTCGGGCCGGTTCGCCTGTCCCGTCATCGTCGGTCACCTCTCCACGCCCCGTACGGCTGCTCGCGCAACGATTCTCCTCGCACCTCCGCTCCGGGGATACGGGAAGGGGGCCGGACGCTCAGTCCATGACGTCGATCGTGACCCGGTTGGTCTCGACACCCGCCGCCGTGACGACCGAGACCTCCACCCGGCCCGGTTCCACGTCCGCCGGGAGGGGGACGGTCAGAGCGGTGTCGGTGGGGTTGGCGAAGCCGCCCGGGACCGGGACCAGCGGCACATGGGCGTGGACGGGGCCGATGCGGACCACGAGCCGGGTCAGGGGGTCGGGGGCGCCGGCGCCGGGCGGGACGAAGCCGCAGCCGCGGATCTCGATGTCGTCGCCCGTGCGGATCGGGGCGTCGAGGTCGCCCGCCTCACGGGACCGGACGACGGAGTGGATCGTGGGGCGGACGCCCTCGGTGCACTTCGCGGCGAGGTGCCAGGCCGCCGAGACGCCGATGAGGAGCACGAGGGACCAGGGCACCTCGGGGAGCCCCGCGGGGTGGCGGCTGAGTGCGACGGCCGCAAGGACCAGGACGGAACCGGAGACGAGGAGGTACTGGACGTCGGCGAGGCTCGCCCGGCCGCTGTCGTCGCACAGCAGGTCGGCTGCGCGCGGGCGGTCGGCGCGCACCTTCTGGAGGCGGCGGGCCGCGATGCCCACCGCGACGACGAGGCGGGCCGTGACGGTGACGGCCGACACCACGGCGAGGACGGTCAGCAGGCCGGCGGCCCGGGCCAGACCGAAGGCGGCGGCGTCGGGCGTCAGGAGGGACAGGCAGGCCAGGAAGAGGAGGGTGTAGCCGAGGAACAGGAGCCAGGCGGCGGCGACGGCACGGGTGGTGGAGAGCCGGTTGTCCTCGCCGATCAGAGGGGCGAGGAGGCCGCCGCGGGAGCGGTGGGCGTGGGCGGCGGCGCTGAGGAGGAGGGCGAGGACGAGGGCGGTGCAGAGGCCGGCCGTGCGGGTGGTGGTCCAGCCGGTCCCGATCGCGGTGAGGGCCTGGCCGAGGAGGAGGGCGAGGACGGCGCCCCAGACGGCGCCGAGGCCCCCGCGCCGTACCCGGTCGAGCCAGGCGGCACCCGCCCCCCGGCCGCGTACGGTCACCGCGCGGGCGGACTGGGCGAGCTCGTCGGAGACCCACTGGCGGGCGGCGACCGGGGAGTGGGCGACGGCCGCGGGGACGCCGTGTCCGGCGGCGAGTTCGTCGCGCCGGGCGAGGAAGGCCGCGACCGCGCGCCGGTGGCCGGTCCGTCCGCAGTGGGCGCAGCCGGCACAGGCCGTCGCGTGCTCGCCGTACTGTCTCGCCTCTTGAACCGCCACGGTGCTCACTTCCCGAGCTCACTTCACGACATGTACCGGTGCGGCCCGGAGGGTCAACCAGCGTTGTATTCCAGGGAATTGTGTCGCACCGGCGGCTTCCGCGCCTGCCGCGTGCGCCCCGCCGGAGAGTGATTGCCGCGCCATCTCATTGACGTACAGAAGGGTGAAGCGATGGTGTTACGACAGGAGTTCGGGCTCCGCTCGGCTGATCCTGCGCCACAGGGGCTGGTAGTTGATCCAGGCGACGAGGTCGCCGCCGAGCTGTTCGCGGGTGGCGACGGCCTCGCGGTGGTCGATCAGGACCGGTTTGCCGGCCGCCCGCGCGGCCAGCTGAATCTGGGCGCAGCGTTCCAGGGCGATGAACCACCAGGCCGCCGCGTCGACGGAGGTGCCGACGGTGAGCACGCCGTGGTTGCGGAGCACGATCGCCTTGAGGGCGCCGAGGGCGACGGCGATCCGGCGGCTCTCCTCGGCGTCCACGGTGACGCCGGTGTAGGCGTCGTAGAGGGCGTGGTCCTGGTAGAAGGCGCAGGCCTCCTGGGTGATCGGGTCGAGGAGTTCGCCGAGCGCGGCCAGGGCCCTTCCGTGGAGGGAGTGGGTGTGGGCGACGGCGACGACGTCGGGCCGGGCCCGGTGGACCTGGGCGTGCACGGTGAACGCGGCCTGGTTCACGTGGCGGCCGCCGCGGAGGACCTGCCCGTCGCCGTCGACCAGGATGAGGTCGCTCGCGGTCAGCTCCTCGAACGGCGCCCCGAAGGGGTTCACCCAGAAGCAGTCGGGGTGCTCGGGGTCGCGGGCGGTGATGTGGCCCGAGACGCCCTCCTCGTACCCGAACCGTCCGAAGAGGCGGAGAGCGCCCGCGAGCCGCTGTCTGCGGTGGACGCGTTCCTCCTCGACCGTCGCGTGGACGGGCGGCAGGGCGAAGTGGAGCCGGTCGACGGGGACGGGGTCGGGTATCACGCTCATGCGCCGGAAGGTAACGCCCGGTCGGGCAAGTCACCAGAGCCCGGACACGACGAAGCCGCCGCCCCGGAACGCCGGGGCGGCGGCCTCAGACACCCGCGGGAGCGACTACTCCCACTCGATGGTGCCCGGCGGCTTGCTGGTGACGTCGAGGACGACTCGGTTGACGTCCGCGACCTCGTTGGTGATGCGGGTGGAGATCTTGGCGAGCACCTCGTACGGCAGGCGCGACCAGTCGGCCGTCATGGCGTCCTCGGAGGAGACGGGGCGCAGCACGATCGGGTGACCGTAGGTGCGGCCGTCGCCCTGGACGCCCACGGAGCGGACGTCGGCGAGGAGGACGACGGGGCACTGCCAGATCTCGCGGTCGAGGCCGGCCGCGGTGAGCTCCTCGCGGGCGATGGCGTCGGCCTCGCGCAGCAGGTCCAGGCGCTCCTTGGTGACCTCGCCCACGATGCGGATGCCGAGGCCGGGGCCGGGGAACGGCTGGCGCTGGACGATCTCCTCGGGCAGGCCGAGCTCCTGGCCGACCATGCGGACCTCGTCCTTGAAGAGCTGCCGCAGCGGCTCGACGAGCTCGAACTCGATGTCGTCGGGGAGGCCGCCCACGTTGTGGTGGGACTTGATGTTGGCGGTGCCGGTGCCGCCGCCGGACTCGACGATGTCCGGGTAGAGCGTGCCCTGGACGAGGAACGCGACCTCGGGGCCCTCTTCCTGGAGGATCTCCAGCTGCGCCTGCTCGAAGACGCGGATGAACTCGCGGCCGATGATCTTCCGCTTGGTCTCGGGGTCGGAGACCCCGGCGAGGGCGGTGAGGAACCGCTCCTGCGCGTCGACGACCTTGAGGTTGACGCCGGTGGAGGCGACGAAGTCCTTCTCGACCTGCTCGGTCTCGCCCTTGCGCATGAGGCCGTGGTCGACGTACACGCAGGTGAGCTGCGAGCCGATGGCCTTCTGGACGAGCGCGGCGGCCACGGCGGAGTCGACCCCGCCGGAGAGGCCGCAGACGGCGCGCTTGTCGCCGACCTGGGCGCGGATGGCCGCGACCTGCTCCTCGATCACGTTGCCCGTGGTCCAGCTCGGCTCGAGGCCGGCGCCGCGGTAGAGGAAGTGCTCCAGGATCTGCTGGCCGTGCGTGGAGTGCAGCACCTCGGGGTGGTACTGGACGCCGTACAGCTTCTTCTCGTCGTTCTCGAAGGCGGCGACCGGTACGACGTCGGTGGACGCGGTGACGGAGAAGCCCTCGGGGGCGGCGGAGCAGGCGTCGCCGTGCGACATCCACACGGGCTGCTCGACCGGGGTGCCCTCGAAGAGGGTGGAGCCGGCCTTGGAGACGTGCAGCTGGGTCCGGCCGTACTCGCGGGCGCCGGTGTTGTCGACGGTGCCGCCGAGGGTCGTCGCCATCAGCTGGAAGCCGTAGCACATACCGAAGACGGGGACACCCGCCTCGAAGATCGCGCGGTCGAGACGGGGGGCGCCCTCCGCGTACACGGAGGACGGGCCGCCGGAGAGGATGATCGCCTTCGGGTTCTTGGCCAGCATCTCGGCCACCGGCATGGTGGACGGGACGATCTCGCTGTAGACCCGGGCCTCACGGACACGGCGGGCGATGAGCTGGGCGTACTGGGCGCCGAAGTCGACAACGAGGACTACGTCCGGGTTGGAGACGTCGGGCGCGGCAGCGGGAGTCGCTGATGACACTACGGCGGCCTTCCGGCGGTAGGGAGGGTCCCCCGAGAGAGGGGAGGCTATATGTCGATTCTACCGGCGCGCCGGTGACGCTTTTCGTCTCACCATCCGAACCCGGTTTGGCTCCGGCTCGGCCGCCGGGTCCATACTGTCGCCATGCGCAAGCTCACGACCTTCGTCTTTACCTATGGCAACCGGCCCACCGGCTGCCATGGTCGTGCTGCTTGAGCAACTGACAAGCGACTTCCCAGGCGCCCCGGGCCGACAAGGCCCGGGGCGTTCTGCTGTTTCCGGGCCGGATCGATCCGGGGCCGCCTCCGCCACCCAGAGGAGCCCCACCATGACCGCCACGACCACCGCGACCCCGATGACCGCCGCGCCCGCTGCAACCGCCGTGACCCCCGTGACCGCGACCGAGAAGACCGGCGCCCGCACCGACGAGGCGGCGGCGTTGATCGGCGACTCCCGTGAGCGCATCGACGCGCTCGACGACCGGATCATCGGTCTGATCCAGGAACGGATGGCCGTCTCGGCCGTCATCCAGGAGGCCCGGATCTCCTCCGGCGGCCGCCGGGTGAACCTGGCCCGGGAGATGGAGGTCCTCGGCCACTTCCGGGACGCGCTGGGCAAGCCGGGCACGGCGCTGGCGATGACGATGCTGGAGCTGTGCCGGGGTCGCATCTGAGTTCGGGCCCGCTCTCACCCGTACGGCGCGTGACCGGCTCCGGCGCGGCTTCGTTGGTCCTGGTGTCCGTGCCAGCCAGGGGCGGGCCCGCAAGAAACCACGCGTGGCTTCGCTGGGGCGTGTGGCGTACTCCGGTACGTCGTGGGACCTCGCACCAGCGCTTGTGACCGGACAGCAGGGGACAGCAGCCCGGTCACCCAGAAAAGGCGGTCGGTCCCGGGGACGCCCGGGACCGGCCGCAACCGGCCGATCCTCCCGATCCCCCGAGCTCCCCGATCCCCCCGTCCTCCCGTTCCCTCCCCCACGCGGCGCGACCCCCCGGCGCCGCCCCGCTCGGCACCGCCGCTGCCCTGACACCGGTGCCGACCCCAAGGGCCCCGTGCCGTCGCGACCGGAATCGCGGGCACGGGGCCCTTGCCCGTGCGCACTCCGAGCGGATCACGTGGTGTGACGCGCGTCACATGAACATCCTCCGCAACCGCTACAACCAATTCCGTCGGTCGCGGGTCATCTATGCAGCATCACCAAAAAGCTGGTTGGGGCGCTGCACTCGGAGGGGGGTGCAGCGCCCTTTCCTATGCTTGCGCCTTCTTCGGTGGGACCGTCGGCAGGCCGAGGAAGGGCAGCCGCAGGGCGCCGAAGGCCTCGGCCGGGACCGCGGGGGACTTCGGTTCGACCGCGGTGAGCCGTACGTACGCCTCGCCCTGCCGCGGGCGGGTGTCCTCCTCGCCCTTGTTCGGCCAGAAGGACATGGCCCGCTCGGCCTGCGCGGTGATCGTCAGGGACGGGTTGACGCCGAGGTTGGCGGAGATCGCCGCCCCGTCGACGACGGATATCCCCGGGTGGCCGTAGAGCCGGTGGTACGGGTCGATGACGCCGGACTCGGCGTCGGCGCCGATCGGGCAGCCGCCGAGGAAGTGGGCGGTGAGCGGGGTGCCAAGGAGCTCGCCGATGTTGGAGCCGGCGAAGCCGTTGATCTCCTCGGCGAGGAGGGTGGCGGCCCGGGTGGCCTCCGGGATCTGGACCGGGTTCGGCGCCCCGTGCCCCTGGCGGGCCGTGAGCAGGCCCTTGCCGAGGCCGCCGGGCTTGCGGTACGTCGTCAGGGAGTTGTCGAGGGACTGCATGACGAGCCCGATGATGGTCCGCTCCGACCAGTGCCAGTTGGAGAGGGAGCGGACGGCGAGCGTGGGGTGCTTGAGCAGGCTGAGGAACCAGTCGCGTACCCGGTGGGCCCCGTAGGGCACCTGGAGGACGGTCAGGCTGCCCATCGAGTTGGAGCCCTTGCCGTACCGCACCGGCTCGATGTGGGTGTGGGCGGCGGGGTGGATCGAGGAGGTGATGGCGACGCCCCGGGTGAAGTCGGCCTTCTTCTCGCCGTGCCTCTTGCGGTAGCGGCGGTCGGTGGTCTGGGCTCCGACCAGGCCCTCGGAGTTGGTGCGGGTGAGTTCGCCGAGCCGGTGCGAGATCCCGGGCAGCAGTCCGCTGTCCTTCATCCGGTGCAGCAGGGTCTGGGTGCCGTACGTGCCGGCCGCGATCACCACCCGGCGGGCGGTGAACGTCCGTCCCTTGCCCTTCCTCCGCTGGTCGGTGGGCAGGGTCTTCACCGCGAAGCCGCCCCGCGAGTCCTCGGCGACGGTGACGACCGTGGTCATGGGGTGGACGGCGGCGCCCGCCTTCTCGGCGAGGTGGAGGTAGTTCTCGTTGAGGGTGTTCTTGGCGCCGTGACGGCAGCCGGTCATGCACTCGCCGCATTCGATGCAGGCGCGCCGGGTCGGGCCCGCGCCGCCGAAGTAGGGGTCGGCGACCTCCCCGCCGGGCTTCGCCTTCGCCGTACCGACGCCGTCCTTACCGTCCCCGAAGAAGACGCCGACCGGTGCCATGTGGAAGGTGTCGCCGATGCCCATGGCCTGCGCGGTGGACTTCAGGTGGACGTCGGAAGGGGTCATCGTCGGATTGATACGGACGCCGAGCATCCGCTTCGCCTGGTCGTAGTACGGCCGCAGCTCGTCCTGCCAGTCCGTGATGTCCTTCCACTGCGGGTCGTCGAAGAACGGCTTCAGCGGTTCGTAGAGCGTGTTGGCGTAGTTGAGGGAGCCGCCTCCGACGCCCGCGCCCGCGAGCACCATGACGTTGCCGAGCAGGTGGATGCGCTGGATGCCGTAGAGGCCGAGCGCGGGGGCCCACAGGAAGTTCTTCACGTCCCAGGAGTTCTTCGGCAGGGTCGCGCGGGTGAAGCGGCGCCCGGCCTCCAGGACGCCGACCCGGTAGCCCTTCTCCGTGAGGCGGAGGGCGGTGACCGAGCCGCCGAAGCCGGAGCCCACGACGAGGACGTCGTAGTCGTACGCGGCGTCCTCCGCCTGCTCCTGATTTTGGGTAGGGGGTACCGCGGTCATGGCTCTCCTCGTACGGAAAAGGGCGGAACGGGCGGACGAGCCTCGGCTCGGCGCAGGACGAGCCGGGACTCGACGGCAGGACGAGCGGGGGCTCGACGGCAGGACGAGCGGGGGCTCAGCGCAGGCGCAGGGCCTTCATCGCCCTCAGGGACACGCTCATGAAAGCGGCGTACTTCTCGTCGTCCATCCCGAAGGAGGGCGCGAGCGGGACGAGCCGCTGCTGGGCGACGGTCTGGGCCTCGGTGAACTTGAGGATGCCCTCCGCGCCGTGGCGCCGACCGATCCCGGAGTCCTTCATTCCGCCCATCGGGGCCTGCACGCTGCCGTAGGCGGGGGCGTACGCCTCGTTGATGTTGACGGTGCCGGTGTGCAGCCGGGCCGCGATGGCGTGGCCGCGGCGCGCGTCCTTCGTCCAGACGGACGAGTTCAGGCCGTACGAGGTGGCGTTGGCGAGGGCGACGACCTCGTCCTCGTCGCGGAAGCGGTAGATCGAGACGACCGGGCCGAAGGTCTCCTCGTTGCAGACCGTCATCGGCGCCTCGACGCCCTCCAGGATGGTCGGCTCGTAGAAGAGGGGGCCGATGTCGGGGCGGGCGACACCGCCGGCGATGACCGTGGCGCCCTTGGCGACGGCCTCCTCGACGTGCTTCGTGACCGTCTCCAGCTGCCGTTCGCCGACGAGGGAGCCCATGTCGGCCCCGTACGCGAGGGAGTTGCCGAGCCGCATCGCCTTCGTACGGGCCGCGAAACGGGAGACGAAGTCGTCGGCGACCGACTCGTGCACGTACAGGCGCTCGATGGCGATGCAGAGCTGACCGGCGGAGGAGAAGCAGGCGCGGACGGCTCCGGCGGCGGCCTTCTCGACGTCGGCGTCCTTGAGGACGAGCATCGCGTTCTTGCCGCCGAGTTCGAGGGTGACGCCGACGAGCCGGGCGGCGGCGCTCTGGGCGACCTCGCGGCCGGTACGGGTGGAGCCGGTGAAGGAGACGTAGTCGGCGTGCTTGACGACCTCGGGGCCGACGACCGGGCCCTCACCGAGGACGACCTGGAAGACCTCGGCGGGCAGCCCTGCCTCGATGAGCAGGTCACGGGCCCACAGCGCCGTGAGCGCGGTCTCCGTGTCGGGCTTCATGACGATGGCGTTGCCCGCGACGAAGGCGGGGAGCGCGTCGCCCACGGAGAGTTCGAGCGGGTAGTTCCAGGGGGCGATCTGGCCGACGACTCCGCGCGGGTGGCGCAGCTCGGTGACCTTGGTGAGGGTCGGGACGACGCCGGTGTGGCGGCGCGGGCGCAGGTACGAGGAGGCGTTGCGGCCGTAGTGGCGGGCGACGACGACCACGGCCAGCACCTCCTCGTGGGCGTGCAGCCGCGCCTTGCCCGTCTCCAGCTGGATGAGGTCGAGGACCTCGGACTGGCGCTGGAGGATGAGGTCGTGGAAGCGGAGGAGGACGGCGGCGCGGGCCCTGACCGGGGTGGCGGCCCAGGCCTCCTGGGCGGCACGCGCGCGCGTGAAGGCCTCGGCGACGTCCTCGGGGGTGGACTCGGGCAGGTCCGCCAGCTTCTCCCCGGTGAACGGGCTGTGGTTGGCCGTACGGCCGGAGCCGACGACACCGCGGACGAGCCGGGCGACCACCTCGGGCGTCACGACGTCGGCGGCGGTACGCGCGCCGGCGGGCGCGGGCGCGACCGGGTTGGTGGCGCCGGCGGGGGCTGCCGCTCCGGCCTTGGCGGGGGCGTCGGGAACCGAGGGGGCGGTGAGTGCCTGCGAGTCCGTCATGAGGCCGAGCGTAGGCGGCGTGCCGCCCTTTGGGTACCCGTCGGTAATGCGTTTTCACCGGGCGCGCATATCGCGCCAGCGATCACTGGCACATAAGCCCTGATCAGGGGCTTACGGCCGCCGAGGGCCCGGCGCGGAGATTTTTCCGGCCCGCACGGCCGGTTCAGTCGCCCGGCGCCCGCCAGTGCTGTATGACGATGTCGAACTGCTCGCGGGTCGTCTCCCAGCTCGATTCCGGTGACGACATGTACACGGCGTACTCCGTACCGTCGTCCTCGTAGTACATCAGGTCGATCGCGTGCCGCGGGCCGGGGAAGTCCTTCTTCTCGGTCCAGGTGAACTCCCACTGGCAGGAGCGGACCTGGTCGCGGTACGTGACCTGACCGAGCTTGATCCGGGTGTAGTCCATCCGCTTCTGCAGGACGCGCTCCAGGTCGAGGGCGTGCATGTACGGGTTCTCGAAGTCGGGGCTCCGGTCGATGCTGATCCGGATGCGGTGGCGGCCGTTGTCCGGGGTGTAGTCGATCTGGTCGCCCTCCTTCTGCCGCTTCCAGCCGTCCGGTACGAGGAGGCTGAAGCCGGCCGGGTCGTCGACGCGGTGCCAGCCGGCCGGCACGTCGTCCGCGGTGCCCCGGGTGGTGGGGGCCGGGCCGGTGGTCGTGGTCCGGCCGCCGCCGGCGTCGCCCCGGTCGCCGCCCGCGTAGTTCATGGCGGCGAAGACGGCGCCGCCCGCGACGACCCCGGCGAGCAGGGCCGCGAGCACGGCGGTACGCCAACGGCCCCGGCCGGCAACGGACGCGGACGCGGAAGGACCGGACGCGGACGGACCGGACCGGGGAGGAGCGGGCGGCGGCACCACGGTGGGCGGAGAGGCGGCAGGGTGGTTGTTCCCACGGGCCTCGGAGCTCTGCGCCGGATGGGGCCACTGGGCGGTACGGGCCGGACCGGACGCGCGGGAGACACCCGTCGGCCCGGTGGCGTGCCGCGCGCCCTCGCCGCCGTCCTCCTCGCTCAGCTCCACCAGGCCAAGGCCGAAGCCGGCCCCGTCCGCCGCCGGGTCCAGCGCCTCCCTGGCCACGCGCTGGGTCGGTACGTACGCCTGCGCCGCCTCCGGCGTACGCCCCTCCATCGCGTCGAGCAGCATCCGCTCGGCCTCGTCCGCGCGCGGGCGGTGCGCCGGGTCCTTGCGCAGCAGGGCCACGATGACGGACGCCAGCGGCCCCGCCTTCTCCGGATGCGGCGGCTCCTCGGTGACCACGGCCTGCATGGTGCTGATCGGGGAGGTGCGGCGGAACGGCGACGTGCCCTCCACCGCCGTGTACAGGGTCGCACCGAGGGACCAGAGGTCGGAGGCGGGACCCGGGTCGCCGCCCCGTACCCGCTCGGGCGCCAGATAGTCGATGGAACCGACGAGTTCACCGGTCCGGGTGATCGTCGAGTCCCCCTCGATCGCCGCGATCCCGAAGTCGGTGATCAGGACGCGCCCGTCGCGCGCCAGGAGTACGTTGCCCGGCTTGACGTCCCGGTGCAGCACCCCGGCCGCGTGCGCGGCGCGCAGCGCGCCGAGGACGTGCAGCCCGATCCTGGCCGCCTCGCGGGGCTCGATCGTGCCCGCCTCCTTGGCGGCGTCGGCGAGCGACGGCCCGTCGACGTACTGCATCACGATCCACGGCCGGTCGTCGTGCTCCAGGACGTCATGGACGGTCACCACACCCGGGTGGGTGATCCGCGCGGCGGCCCGCGCCTCCTTCTGCGTACGGGCGTGCAGCACGAGCCGGTCGGCCTCCGCCACGAACCGGCCCGCCGTCAACTCCTTGACCGCCACCACGCGGTGCAGCACCTCGTCGTGGGCGCGCCAGACCTTGCCCATGCCGCCGCGCCCGATGGACTCGCCCAGCCGGTAGCGACCGGCGAGCAGCAGCCCCGACCCTGTGCTCTGAGAATGTTCCACTTGCCCCCGCCCGTTCCTTCGGATGCCAGGTTACGGAGGGGGGCACGGGCGGCGGAACCTCGGGGCGGACATAGGAACAGCACTGTGACCGGGGGCTGGTGACGTTCCGGCGCTCGGGCCGGGCTCCGCGGTCGCTCCGGCCGGTTCAGCGCCCCGGACGGAACGCCTTGGTGGCCTCCCCGTAGATCTCGGAGACCTTGTCGCGCTCGCCCTCCGGACCGATGACGAGGACGACGTGGTACCTGCCGCCGTCGATCATGGCGAGGTTGCGCACGAACACCTCGCGGCCCGTGCCGTCCAGCCAGACGTAATGGCCTTCGGCCGTCGGCGTCCGGCCGATGTCCACCCGGCGGGCCTTCTCCACCCGCGACCAGCTCGACGCCCGCCACGGCTCCAGTTCGCGTTCCCTGGTGCTCTGGTACTCCAGCGGATCGGAGCCGTTGTCACGGACGCTGTCGCGGCCGGGCACCACGATCATCGTGAAGTCGCCGCCGGTGTAGCGCACTTGCCCGGCGTCGTTGATCGGGCTGCGGCGCCAGCCGTTCGGCACCCCGATCCGGAACCCCTCCGGGTCCTGGCGCACCGCGTACCCGGCGGCGAGCGCGGGAGCCGAGGGATCCGCGGCGGGCGGGGTGGTGCGCGGCACGGCGGACGGCGACGGCGTGCCGGTCGACGGACGGGCCGTGGGCGTCGGCGGGGTGGTGCCCGGGGTCCGGCCGGCGGTGGGCGTGGTCGGCCCGGTGGGCGTCTCCCCCTCACCGGGCAGGAAGAGGACGGCGTACGCGACGGCGCCGCCGAGCAGGAGGAAGACGAGGATCAGGAGCGTACGGCCGAGGGCGCGCGGGGAGCCCGGGGGGTGTGCGGACGACGACGGGCGCGGGGCGCGGGGCGATCGGGAGGATCGCGAGGCCCTGGGGGTGCGGGGAGGCCGGGGCGAGCGGGGGGCGCGCTGCGGGATCTCCTCGTGGAAGGACTCCTGGTACGGCTCGCGATACGGCTCGCTGTACGGCTCCTGGAACGACTCGTGAGGCGGCTCGTGGAACTGCTCCCGGGTGTCGGCCCCTACGGGGTCGGGCCCGTGCTCATGCGGGAACGCGTCCTCGCGGCGGGCGGGGCGCGGGTCCTTGCCGCGCTTGTGGCGGTGCCGGCCCGCCCCCGCTCCCCCGCGCCGACGGCGCACCAACTCGCCCCGCCGGCGCACGATCGGCAGCCGCTTCTCGTCGAAGGACGGCAGCGGTACGACTCCGACACCGGCCTCCGGCTCCGGCGCCGAGCGCACGAGGGAACGCAGCCAGCCGCGCAGCTCCTCGAAGTCGGGCCGCTCGGTGGGGTCCTGGCGCAGCAGGGACTCCACGACCGGGCGGAGGGGGCCGCACTCCTCGGCGAAGGCGGGCGGTTCGGCGCAGACCAGCTGGACGAGCTCGGCGGCGCTGTCCTCCGGGTAGGGGGCGTGGCCCTGCACGGCCCGGTAGAGGAGCGCGCCGAGTGCCCACAGGTCGGTGGCGGGGCCGATGGGCGGCGCGAGGCGCCAGTTCTCGTGGACGGGCCCGGCCTGTTCGGGGGCCCAGCGCTCGGTGACGGCGCCGACGACCGCGATCCGGGTCTGCCGGGCGCGCTCGGCGGCGAGCCGGGTGGTGGGACCGCGGTCCGCCTGGGCGGGGATGGCGACCGGAGCTTCGTCCCGGTCGCCGGCGGGGGCCGGGAGCCGCGCGGGGTCCGGGGACGCGGGGGTGTAGCCGGCGGGCAGGGCGGGGCGTCCCGAACCCGGCAGCACGCGGCCGCCACCGGCGGGGATCGGCCCGGAACCGTCGCGCGAGGCGTGCGGGCCGTCGCTCCAGCTGCCGGCCAGCATCACGCGCGGCGGCGGGCCGGACTGGGGGCCTGGTCGGGGGCCTGGTTGGGGGCCTGACTGCGGGCCGCCGCCGTACGGCTCGTCGCCGTCGTCCTCGTCGTCCTCGTCGTCGTCCGCCACCCTCGCCCACCACTGCGGCTCGGGCGCGTTCGCCGCCTGCGCCCTCGGCGCGGGGGGCGGCGCGGGCGGGTCCGTGGGCGCGGGGCGCTGGACGGGGAGCGCCCCGCTCTCGCCGAGCCGGGCCGCGGCACGGGCCCCGGCCCGGTAGGCGGCGATGGCCCCGGCCCGCGCGGCCCGCACGTCGGCGGTGGGCGGCACGGCGGCGGGCTGCGTCTCGGCGGCGGGCGGCGCGGAACGCCCGTACGGGTCGGTGCCGTACCCACCGGGCCCGGGCCCGGTCCCGTAGGGAGAGACGGGGTCGTCGGCTTCGGCGGGGTCGGCGGAGTCGTCGGCTTCGGTGGCGTACGTGTCGGAGCCGTACGAGTCGTGGCCGTACGGCTCAGCGTCATACGGCTCGGGCGCATACGGCTCAGCGGCGTCGCCGCTCGGCTCGGACGCGTACGGTCCGACGGCGTACGTCTCGGCCGCGTACGGCTCGGGGTCGTACGTCTCGACGGCGTACGGCTCGTCGGCGTACGGCTCAAGACCGTACCCATCTGCGCCGTGGTCCCGTTCCTCGCCCGCCTCCTCCTCCAGCTCCTCGGCCTCGGCCTCGGCCTCGTCCGCCCCGTAAGGGACGTGCTCGTCCGTCTCCTCGTAGACCTCGGCCTCGTACAGGCCGGGCCCGTACTCGTCCGCCTCCTGCGGCCCCGGCCCCAGGTCCGGCTCCTGCTCCGGTACGGGCGCGTACCCGCACAGGGCCTCCTCCGCGGCGCCCACCGCGAGGCCCGAGAGGACCACGCGGCCGTCGTCGCAGACGAGTACGGTCCGGGAGGTGATGTTCCGGTGCACCCAGCCGTGGGCGTGGAGCGCGCGCAGGGCGGTGAGGACGTCGGCGCCGATCTCGGCAGCCCGGTACGGGTTCAGGGGCCGCTCGGCGAGCAGCGCGGAGAGCGGCCGGGCCGCCACGCGTTCGCTCACTATCCACAGCGAGCCGGCCTCCGCGAAGACGTCGAAGACCTGGTCGAGGAGGGGGTGGTCGGGGATCTGCGCGGCGGCCTGGGCCGCCTCGATCGCCCGGCGGACGACGGGCTCGGCGGGGCGGCGGGTCGCCCGCCCCGCGCCGCCGTAGGAACCGGCGCGGCCGCCCTCGTCGTCGACCACCTCGGCGTCGACGAACTCCGGCAGCGACACCCGGCGGACCAGGACCTCCTGCCCGCTGTACGTGTCGAAGGCGCGCGTCTCTGCCGGGTCGTACGCGTCCGCGCCCGCGTCCACGTCCGCCGGCGGCAGCGGCAGGCGGTAGCGGTCCGCGAGCACCCTTCCCGCGTAGTCGTCCACGACGCCTCCCCACGCGCGCACGCTGTCCCCCGTGGGCCCGCGGATCCCTCGGGATCGGGCGGGATCACGCGAGTCCGACAATTCCGGTCCGGCACCGTGCAGTTATCGGCCTTTTTCGGCTGCGTACCGTCCCCGAACTCTCACGATACGTGGCGCCGGTCAGTCCTTGGGGCTGAACGTGGCGAACGCCGTATCCCGCAGCGTCTTGCACTCCGCGCCGTTCCACTCCTCCGCCTTGCAGCTGATCATGATGGAGTAGCCGTGCCTGGCGTCCACCTTGAAGCCGCGGTTGAGCACATGGACGCGCATGTTCTGCTGGACGCGCTCGAACTCCCAGTCGGCGACGGTCGGGTAGCCCTTGTACGAGACCGTCCTGATGCCGAAGTGCTTGTAGCCCTTGCTGGTGGCGGCGACACCGATCTTGCCCAGCTCCCAGGCGGCCGCCGCGTCGTCCTTCGGGCTGGCGTTGAAGTCGACCTGGATCCGCGGGAAGCCACCGCTCTCACTGAATACCGCGCCGCCGCTGTAGCCCGGTATCGCGCGGCCCTTGAACGTCGACGGCATCGCCATGGAGAAGTGGAAGCGCTCGTTGGTGACGAGGGTGTAGCCCGCGGGCAGCTGCGCGCCCGTGTCCCCGCCGGGCTTGCCGGACGGCGTCACGCTGCTGCCGTCCGAGCCGCCGGTGGAACCCGTCGTACCGTCGGCGCCCGTCGACCCCGTCCCCGTGGAGCCGGTGTCGCCGGGCTGCGCGCCGCCCTGCTGGCCGGGGCCGCCGGGCGTCTCGCCCTTGCCGCCGTCGGAGCCCGCGGAGCCGCCGGAGGCGTCACCGCCCGCCGTGGCGCCGGCCGAGGCCGCGGTGCCGCCGGTCTCCTTGCCCTGGTTGCCCCCGTCGCCGTCGCCGTTGAGCGAGACCGCGAAGATCGTTCCGAGCAGGGCGAGCACGGCGACGGCGGCGATGATCACCAGCGTGCGGCGCGGTACGACGTCGGTCAGCGAGGCGCGGGCCGGGGTCGGCCTGCCCGCTACCTGCCGCGCGGCGGAGCCCGCAGCCGTGTTCACGCCGGCACCGCCCGCGTTCGACCGCGTGCCCGCCGGGGGCTCGGCCTTCACGGAGGCCGCCGCGTTGCGCACGGACTTCAGGGCGCCCCGCATCCGGTCGGCGGGCGCCTCGGGCGCCTTGTCCTGGCCGGTGGCCGGGGTTACGGGCGTCCGCTCGGGGCGCGGCGGCAGCGGTACGACCATGGTGGCCTCGGGGGAGGCCTCGGGCGCCACCGCGGGCGCGTCGAGCACGGCCCGCAGCAGGACGCGCGCGCCGCCGTCGTCGAGTCGCTGGGCGGGGTCCTTGGCGAGGAGGCCGTAGATGACCTTCTCGAGCTCGGGTCCGGCGTTCTTCGGGGGGTCGACCGACTCGGTCATCACGGCCGTGAGGGTGGCGATGGCGGAGCCCTTGTCGTACGGCGGGCTGCCCTCGACCGCCGCGTACAGGAGACCGCCGAGCGACCACATGTCGGCGGCGGGACCGGGCTTGTGGCCGCGGGCGCGCTCCGGCGAGATGTACGAGGGGGCGCCGACGAGCATGCCGGTGGAGGTGATCGAGGGGTCGCCCTCCACCTGGGCGATGCCGAAGTCGGTGAGGACGACCCGGCCGTCCTCTGCGATCAGCACGTTGGACGGCTTCACGTCACGGTGCAGGATGCCCTCGCGGTGCGCCGAACGCAGCACGTCGAGGATGGCGAGGCCGACCTCGGCGGCGCGTCGGGGCGTGAGCGTGCCGTCCTCGCGCACGGCGTCCGCGAGGGACTTGCCCTCGATGAGTTCCATGACGATCCACGGGCGGTCGTCCTCGTCGACGACGTCGTACACGGTCACGGCGCCGTTGTTGCGGATCCGGGCGATGGCCTTCGCCTCGCGCAGGGTCCGGGTGATGAGGCGTCGCTTCTCGTCCTCGTCGATGCTGGTGGGGAAGCGGAGTTCCTTGACGGCGACGGTACGGCCGAGGGTCTCGTCGACCGCGCGCCAGACCGTGCCCATGCCGCCGCGGCCGAGGACCACGCCGAGCCGGTAGCGGCCCGCGAGCAGGCGGCCTTCTCCGGCCGGGGCCTTGCGCAGCCTGTCGCCGCCGGTGCCGCGCGGTCGGCGGTCGCTCTCGCCGTCACCGTCGCCCGCGCCGAACCCGGCCCGTCCGGTCGACGGCTCGGTCCCGCGCAGCCGCCCGGCCGCACCCGCGTCCTCGCCAGGGCTCGCACCCGAACCCGCCGCCGCCCGATCGGACGACACGCCGTCAGAGCCCTTGGCGCCCTGGGCATCCCGAGGGTCCTCGGGACCTGAGGCGTCCTGAGCGCCCCTCACGTCCCGCGCAGCCGAGGCACCCGCGTCCGGCGAGGCCTCCGGATCCGAAGCCCGGACACCCGAGGCCCCCGCACCCGAAGCCCGGACATCCGAGTCTCCGGCGTCAGCCGTCCCACCCGCGTCCGCCGAGGTCCCGGCATCGCCCGTACCCCGCTTGACCTGCGCGTCCTTCGCGTCCCGTGCCGGTTCACGCGCGGCCGGGATCGCTCCTTTGTCGCCGTCGGTCGCGGCCCCCGCGGCGGCGTCCCGCCCGGGGTCCTTCGCCGTGTCCCGCGACTGCTCCGCCTCCGACATGCGTCCCCTCTGCGATCCCTGATCTTCGCCGCGTCTGCCGCTTCCCGCGCGATGCGGTAACCCGCCCTGGAAGAGAGGCCATTGTCCCTCACCTTCGGACGGGCGGCGCCCCCGGGTCCTCACTCCGGGATGACGACGCCTCCGCACACCCCCCAGGTTCCCACCGGACGCGGGCGCCCCGGACGTCCGGTCAGATCGGCACGATGTCCGGCGCCCCCAGCCGGGCGGCGTCCGCCGTCAGGTCGTCGGGCTGCCGCTGCGACTCCCGCTCCGCCTCGACCCGCTTCTCGTAGTGCTCGACCTCCTTCTCGATCTGGTGCTCGTCCCAGCCGAGGACCGGTGCCATGAGCTCCGCGCACTCGCGTGCGCTGAGCGTGCCCCGGTCGAAGGTCTCGATGGAGATCCTGGTGCGCCGGGTCAGGACGTCGTCGAGGTGGCGCGCGCCCTCGTGCGAGGCGGCGTAGACGATCTCGGCGCGCAGGTAGTCGTCGGCCGCCGCGAGCGGTTGGCCGAGGGCGGGGTCCTGGGCGACGAGGTCGAGGATCTCCTCCGTCAGGGAGCCGTAGCGGTTGAGGAGATGCTCGACGCGGACGACGTGGAGGCCGGTCCGCGCGGCGATCCTGCCCCGGGCGTTCCACAGGGCCCGGTACCCCTCGGCGCCGAGGAGCGGGGTGTCCTCGGTGACGCATGGGGCGACGCTTCCCCAAGCACTTCGTGCAGGGGATGCCCCAGGATCGAGGGCGTGTACCACCTCGTCGACGGCGTCCTTGGCCATGACGCGGTACGTCGTGTACTTGCCTCCGGCCACCACGACCAGGCCGGGGACGGGGTGGGCGACGGTGTGCTCGCGCGAGAGCTTGCTCGTGGCGTCCGACTCGCCGGCGAGCAGCGGCCGCAGGCCCGCGTAGACGCCCTCGACGTCGTCGCGGGTGAGCGGGGTGCCGAGCACCGTGTTCACATGCTCCAGGAGGTAGTCGATGTCGGCGCTGGACGCGGCCGGATGGGCCTTGTCGAGGTCCCACTCGGTGTCGGTGGTGCCGACGATCCAGTGGCGTCCCCAGGGGATCACGAAGAGCACGGACTTCTCGGTGCGCAGGATGAGCCCGGTGGTGGAATGGATGCGGTCCTTGGGGACGACGAGGTGGATGCCCTTGGAGGCGCGGACGTGGAACTGGCCGCGCTCCCCGATGAGGGCCTGGGTGTCGTCGGTCCACACACCGGTGGCGTTGACGATCTGCCGGGCGCGGATCTCGTACGCGACGCCGGCCTCGACGTCCTGGACGCGGGCGCCGACGACCCGCTCCCCCTCGCGCAGGAATCCGACGACCCGGGCCCTGCTCGCGGCCAGGGCGCCGTAGGAGGCGGCGGTGCGCACGAGGGTGGTGACGAACCGGGCGTCGTCCATCTGGGCGTCGTAGTACTGGAGGGCGCCGACCAGGGCGTCCTTCTTGAGGCAGGGGGCGACACGGAGGGCTCGGCGCCGGGAGAGGTGCCGGTGGACGGGGAGGCCCCGGCCGTGGCCCGAGGAGAGGGACATCGCGTCGTACAGCGCGACGCCGGAGCCGGCGTAGAACCGCTCCCAGCCCTTGTGCTGGAGCGGGTACAGGAACGGGACCGGCTTCACCAGGTGGGGTGCGAGCCGCTTCAGGAGCAGTCCGCGCTCCTTGAGGGCCTCTCTGACCAGGGCGAAGTCCAGCATCTCCAGGTAGCGCAGGCCGCCGTGGATGAGCTTGCTCGACCGGCTTGAAGTGCCGGAGGCCCAGTCGCGGGCCTCGACGATGCCGGTGGAGAGCCCTCTCGTGACGGCGTCGAGTGCCGTCCCGGCGCCGACCACTCCGGCGCCGACGACCAGCACGTCCAGCTCGCGCTCCGCCATGGCCGCGAGCGCTTCGGTGCGCTCGGCGGGTCCCAGTGTCGCTGTCCTCACGGCTGCTGCCTCCCGTCGTCCCCCGTCTGTCCCGCACACGCCGTACGCGCACGAGCCGTACGTACACGAGCCGCACATGCACTCGCCGTACGCGCACGAACCCTGCGTACACGTGCCGCGAACCGGGCCCGTGCGGTCCGGCTCACAGCTCGATTCTGTCCCGCCCCCGCGACTTCAGCCACCGCCCCACCACCGACCTGTGGATAACACTCGGCGACCTTCGGCCCCACAATGCCGCATATCGGTCATATTTACGCCTAGTCTGACATTGCGCTCGACCCGTTCTGTCCACCGGGCTTGCGCGTCGCGTCCCCTCCGGCTACTGGGAAGGACGGTCCACCCCTCATGCCCGCTGATCTCGCCGTCATCGGCCTCGGCCACCACGGACTCCCCCTCGCCCAGGCCGCCACCGCCGCAGGCATCGCCACCGTCGGCTACGACACCGATCCCCGCGCCGCCGCCGATCTCGCCGCCGGCCGCTCCCCGGTCGACGGCTCGCTCACCGTCCCCGAGATCCGCCGGATGCTCTCGGGGGGCTTCCGGCCGACCACCGACCCCGCCGAACTCGGCCGGGTCCGCACCGCCGTCCTCTGCGCGCCGACCCCCCTCGGCCCCGACCGCACGCTCGACCTCACCGCCGTCACCGACTCCGCGCGCGTGCTCGCCGCCCGGCTGCGCCCCCACACCACCGTCCTCCTCGAATCCCCCGTCCCGCCGGGCACCACCGAGGGCCTGCTCCGCGACCTGCTCGAAGCCGGCTCGGGCCTGCGGGCCGGGCGCGACTTCCACCTCGCGTACTCCCCCGGCCGCCTCGACCCCGGCAGCCGTAGCCACGGCTTCGCCGGCACCCCCAAGGTCATCGGCGGCCTCACCCCGGCCTGCACCGAGTCGGCGGCAGCGTTCTACGGCCGGCTCACCGACAAGGTGGTACGCGCGCGTGGCCCCCGCGAGGCGGAGACGGTCAAGCTCCTGGAGACCAACTTCCGGCACGTCAACATCGCCCTGGTCAACGAGATGGCGGTGCTCTGCCACGAACTCGGCGTCGACCTGTGGGACGTCATCCGCTGCGCCGAGACCAAGCCCTTCGGCTTCCAGGCCTTCCGCCCCGGGCCGGGCGTCGGCGGCCACGGCGCCCCCGTCGACACCGTCGGCGCCCACCGCCCGCTCCGCCTCGTCGAACTCGCCGGGCAGGTCAACGAACGCATGCCGCGGTACGTCGTCCAGCGCGCCGCCACCCTCCTCAACGAGCACGGCAAGTCGGCCCGCGGCGCCCGGATCCTCCTCCTGGGCATCACGTACAAGCCGGACCTGCCCGACCGCCAGGGCTCCCCCGCCGACGAGATCGCCCGCCGGCTCATGGACCTGGGCGCGGCCGTCAGCTACCACGACCCGCACGTCCCCGACTGGCGCGTCCGCGACCTCCCCGTCCCCCGCGCCGACTCCCTCTACGAGGCCGCCGCCCACGCCGACCTGACGGTCCTGCTCCAGCACCACCGCACGTACGACCTCCAGGGCCTCTCGGTCAAGGCCCAGCTGCTCCTCGACACCCGGGGCGCCACCCCGGCGGGCGCGGCCCACCGGCTCTGACATCTCCCGGGCGGAGTGTCGGAGCGGGCTGTTAGTCTCCGGGCTCCTGTTCGCACATTCGTGCGCCACGTGTCCCTGGGGGGATCCGCAGCATGTCTCAGCCCGTTCCGCCGCCCGGCAACCCGTTCGCCGACTCCGCCGCGCCGCAGCCCTATCCGATGGCGCCGCCGCCCGCGCCCGCCCGGGACAACGTGGCGCTCGGACTGGTCGCCGCCCTGGTCGCGGCGCTCGTCTCCGGCGGGGTGTACGGGGCGATCATGGGCGGCATCGAGCGCGAGATCGGCTGGGCCGCCGTCGGTGTCGGCTTCCTCGTCGGCCTCGCCGCCGGCAAGGTCGGCGGCCGCAACCCGGTGCTCCCGGTCGTCAGCGCGGTCCTGTCCCTCGGCGCCGTCTACCTCGGTCAGCTCGTGGGGATCGCCGTCCTCATCGGCAAGCAGCTGAACGTCCCGACCACCGATCTCCTCCTCCAGGAGTTCGGTGTCCTGACGGATGCCTGGAACGAGGCCAAGGACCCGCTGACGTTCCTGTTCTTCGCCCTCGCCGCCTTCGCCGCGTTCTCGGGCGCCAAGAAGGCCGCCCGCTGACCCGGCCGGACCACGCCGAAGGGGCCCCGCACCACGATCGGTGCGGGGCCCCTTCGGAGTACCGGAACGTCAGCGCTTGTGCTGGGCGTCCGCGACCGTGACCTCGACGCGCTGGAACTCCTTGAGCTCGCTGTAGCCCGTCGTGGCCATCGCGCGGCGCAGGGCGCCGAAGAAGTTCATCGAGCCGTCCGGGATGTGCGACGGGCCCGCGAGGATCTCCTCGGTGGTGCCGACGATGCCCAGGTCGACCAGCTTGCCGCGCGGCACGTCCTCGTGGACGGCCTCCATGCCCCAGTGGTGGCCCTTGCCGGGCGCGTCCGTGGCACGGGCCAGCGGGGAACCGATCATGACCGAGTCGGCGCCGCAGGCGATGGCCTTCGGCAGGTCGCCGGACCAGCCGACACCGCCGTCGGCGATGACGTGCACGTACCGGCCGCCGGACTCGTCCATGTAGTCGCGGCGGGCCGCGGCCACGTCGGCGACCGCGGTCGCCATCGGGACCTGGATGCCGAGCACGTTGCGCGTGGTGTGCGCGGCGCCGCCACCGAAGCCGACCAGGACACCCGCCGCGCCGGTGCGCATCAGGTGCAGGGCCGCGGTGTACGTGGCGCAGCCGCCGACGATGACCGGGACGTCGAGCTCGTAGATGAACTGCTTCAGGTTCAGCGGCTCGGCCGCGCCCGAGACGTGCTCGGCGGAGACCGTCGTGCCTCGGATGACGAAGATGTCCACGCCGGCGTCGACGACGGCCTTCGAGAACTGCGCGGTGCGCTGCGGGGAGAGCGCGGCGGCGGTCACGACACCGGAGTCGCGCACCTCCTTGATGCGCTGCCCGATCAGCTCTTCCTTGATCGGGGCGGCGTAGATCTCCTGCAGACGGCGGGTCGCGGTCGCCTCGTCCATCTCGGCGATCTCGTCGAGCAGCGGCTGCGGGTCCTCGTACCGGGTCCAGAGGCCCTCGAGGTTGAGGACTCCCAGGCCGCCCAGCTCGCCGATGCGGATGGCGGTCTGCGGCGATACGACCGAGTCCATCGGCGCCGCCAGGAACGGCAGCTCGAACCGGTAGGCGTCGATCTGCCAGGCGATCGAGACCTCCTTCGGGTCCCGGGTGCGCCGGCTCGGGACGACGGCGATGTCGTCGAACGCGTACGCCCTGCGGCCGCGCTTGCCGCGCCCGATCTCGATCTCAGTCACGATGTGTGGCCTTTCCCTCTACGTCAGCGCCTACCAGTATCCCCGACACAGGCGCGGGGGGCGGCTCCGGCCACATGCCGGAACCGCCCCCACGCGTCGCGCTGTGTTACTTCCTGCTGTAGTTCGGCGCCTCGACCGTCATCTGGATGTCGTGCGGGTGGCTCTCCTTGAGGCCCGCGGACGTGATCCGGACGAAGCGGCCCTTGGACTCCATCTCCTCGATGGTGGCCGCGCCCACATAGCCCATGGTCTGGCGCAGGCCGCCGACGAGCTGGTGCAGGACGTTGGCCAGCGGGCCGCGGTAGGGCACCTGGCCCTCGATGCCCTCGGGCACGAGCTTGTCGTCCGAGGCCACCTCGGCCTGGAAGTAGCGGTCCTTGGAGTACGACCGGCCCTGGCCGCGCGACTGCATCGCGCCGAGCGAGCCCATGCCGCGGTACGACTTGAACTGCTTGCCGTTGATGAACTGCAGCTCGCCCGGGGACTCCTCGCACCCGGCGAGCAGGCTGCCCAGCATGACCGTGTCGGCACCGGCGGCGAGCGCCTTGCCGATGTCGCCGGAGTACTGCAGACCGCCGTCACCGATGACCGGGACGCCGGCCGCGCGGGCGGCGAGCGCCGCCTCGTAGATGGCGGTGACCTGCGGGACGCCGATACCGGCGACCACACGGGTGGTGCAGATGGAGCCGGGACCCACGCCGACCTTGACGCCGTCGACACCGGCGTCGATCAGGGCCTGGGCACCGTCACGCGTCGCGACGTTGCCGCCGATGACGTCGACGCCGACGCTGGACTTGATCTTCGCCATCCAGTTCAGCGCGTTGCTGTTGTGGCCGTGGGACGTGTCGACGATCAGGAAGTCCACCCCGGCCGCGGCCAGGCCCTGCGCGCGCTCCAGCGCCTCGGGGCTGGCGCCCACGGCGGCGCCGACGAGCAGGCGGCCCTCGGCGTCCTTGGCCGCGTGCGGGTACTTCTCGGCCTTGACGAAGTCCTTGACCGTGATGAGGCCCTTGAGGATGCCCGTGTCGTCGACCAGCGGCAGCTTCTCGATCTTGTGGCGGCGGAGCAGCTCCATCGCGTCCACGCCGGAGATGCCGACCTTGCCGGTGACGAGCGGCATCGGGGTCATGACCTCGCGCACCTGGCGGCTGCGGTCCGACTCGAAGGCCATGTCGCGGTTGGTGACGATGCCGAGGAGCTTGCCGGCCTGGTCGGTGACCGGGACGCCGCTGATGCGGAACTTCGCGCACAGCGCGTCGGCCTCCATCAGCGTCGCGTCCGGATGCACGGTGATCGGGTCGGTCACCATGCCGGACTCGGAGCGCTTCACGAGGTCGACCTGGTTGACCTGGTCCTCGATCGACAGGTTGCGGTGCAGCACGCCCACGCCACCCTGCCGCGCCATGGCGATGGCCATGCGGGACTCGGTGACCTTGTCCATCGCCGCCGAGAGCAGCGGGATGTTCACGCGGACGTTGCGGGAGATGCGGGACGAGGTGTCGACCGCGTTCGGGAGGACCTCGGACGCGCCCGGCAGCAGCAGCACGTCGTCGTAGGTCAGCCCGAGTGTCGCGAATTTCTCGGGCACTCCGTCGACGTTGGCAGTCATGACACCTTCCCAAATGGCCTTGATCGGTGCGGGATGTCCATGCTAACGGGCCAAAGCGGTGTCTCATTCCACGATCAAGATCAGCGGGAAGCTTTGGACGTTCACACGTGTACGAAAGGGACGACAGGGCCCCCCGAGGCTTACTGCTCGGCCAGTGCCCTGAGCCGGCTGAGCGCGCGGTGCTGCGCGACCCGGACGGCCCCGGGGGACATGCCGAGCATCTGCCCGGTCTCCTCGGCGGTCAGCCCGACCGCGACGCGGAGCACGAGCAGTTCGCGCTGGTTCTCCGGGAGGTTGGCGAGCAGCTTCTTGGCCCATTCGGCGTCGTCGCTGAGGAGCGCGCGCTCCTCGGGACCGAGGGAGTCGTCGGGCCGCTCGGGCATCTCGTCCGAAGGGACGGCCGTGGATCCGGGGTGCCGCATGGCGGCCCGCTGGAGGTCGGCGACCTTGTGTCCCGCGATGGCGAAGACGAAGGCCTCGAAGGGCCTGCCCGTGTCCTTGTAGCGCGGCAGCGCCATCAGGACGGCGACGCAGACCTCCTGGGCCAGGTCCTCGACGAAGTGCCGGGCGTCGCCCGGCAGCCGGTTGAGGCGGGTGCGGCAGTACCGCAGGGCGAGCGGGTGCACCCGCGCGAGCAGGTCGTGCGTGGCCTGCGCGTCGCCGTCGACCGCGCGGTGGACGAGCGCGCCGATCTCCCCGTGCCCCGAGGGCGTGGGTGACGCCGCGGTCTCGTCGTCGCGCATCGCTCCATGGTGCCCCGACGCTTCTGCGTTCGCGGCACCGCGTCCGTAGTTGTGCACCGAAGCGTTATGAGCAGGTGCGCCGGCACTCATCTCCCGCGCCCTCCCGTCCCGCTCGATCGACTCGTCCCCGAGGAACTCCACACCTCAAGGATGCGGCATACGGCGGGGAAGTGACACAAGCCCACCCCGTCCACCCCGCGACGGACGCGGGCGGGGACGGGGATATGGCGGGTGACCTGCGATTCAGCGGACCAGGCCCCAGCGGAATCCGAGGGCGACCGCGTGCGCGCGGTCCGAGGCGCCCAGCTTCTTGAAGAGGCGTCGGGCGTGGGTCTTGACGGTGTCCTCGGAGAGGAAGAGCTCGCGCCCGATCTCCGCGTTGGACCGGCCGTGGCTCATGCCTTCGAGGACCTGGATCTCGCGCGCGGTGAGGGTGGGCGCGGCGCCCATCTCGGCCGAACGGAGCCGGCGCGGGGCGAGCCGCCAGGTCGGGTCGGCCAGCGCCTGGGTGACGGTGGCCCGCAGTTCGGCGCGCGAGGCGTCCTTGTGCAGATAGCCGCGGGCACCGGCGGCGACCGCGAGGGCGACGCCGTCGAGGTCCTCGGCGACCGTGAGCATGATGATGCGGGCGCCGGGGTCCGCGGAGAGCAGCCGGCGGACGGTCTCCACGCCGCCCAGTCCGGGCATGCGTACGTCCATCAGAATCAGGTCCGAGCGGTCCGCGCCCCAGCGGCGGAGGACTTCCTCGCCGTTGGCCGCGGTGGTCACGCGCTCGACACCGGGCACGGTCGCGACCGCGCGGCGGAGCGCCTCTCGGGCAAGCGGGGAGTCGTCGCAGACGAGGACGGATGTCATGCGTGACCTCCGCGGCTCTCGCAGCTGTTGCGCGTCACCTTGAGCCTCCAGGGCTGTACGTAATCGTCACCTGTGCGATTGACGCTCTCGGACACCTGCCCGATCGCTTGTTCCTTCAACCGCCTCCGCAGACCTAACGACGGTCACTCGAAAGAGTTACGGGTCGGACGGCAGCGTTCGGCACTCTACGTGAGGGGCCGCGTACGGAGGAGAGCGACGCGAGCCTTCTGTCCTTCATCGAGAGGTACTGCCCCATTTAGCGGGTTTTCTTCCCTTTTCGCAGTGTCTGTGGCTAGATTCGCAATGAGTCATATTTACATCTACTTAGACAGTAGGTGTACCGACCCGGACCCGCGGGAACACGAGGAACCCCCGGCATCAGCCATCCACCCGCCCACCTATCCGTTCGACACGGTTTCAAGGGGACTAGCGCAATGGCAGATTTCTCCCGCCTTCCCGGACCCAACGCCGATCTGTGGGACTGGCAACTGCTCGCGGCCTGCCGCGGGGTCGACAGCTCCCTGTTCTTCCACCCCGAGGGAGAGCGCGGCGCGGCACGGAGTGCGCGTGAGAACTCGGCGAAAGAGGTCTGCATGCGGTGCCCGGTACGCGCGGAGTGCGCGGCACACGCACTCGCCGTACGGGAGCCCTACGGCGTATGGGGCGGCCTCACCGAGGACGAACGCGAAGAGCTCATGGGACGCGCGCGCAATCGCTTGATCACCGCGGCGCCATCGGCGCCGGCAGCGGGACGGCCGATTGTGGAGCGTATGTGAAGGAACGTTTTTCCAACTAGGACACGTTCCCGTGCGCGTCGCGTGTGCCCCCACCTACGCGCGCGTGGCGGCGCGGGTCAGTTCGTCGAGCGTGGCGGCCACGGCCGGGACCTGGGCGAGGTCGGGCAGCGTCAGGGCCACGATCTCCCGCTCCACGGCGGGCTCCACGGCCACGGTCCGCGCCCCCCTGGGCCGTACGGACTCGATGGCGAGCTCCGGCAGTACGGCCACGCCGAGGCCCGCGCCGACCAGGCCCACCACGGCCGGGTAGTCGTCGGTGGCGAAGTCGATTCGGGGGGTGAAGCCCGCTTCCTCGCAGACGTCCACGAGCTGGCGGCGGCAGCGCGGACAGCCCGCGATCCAGGACTCGTCGGCGAGTTCCGCGATGCCCAGAGAGTCGGCGCCGGCGAGCCGGTGCCCCTCCGGGACCAGGCCCACCAGGCGGTCGGCGAAGATCGGGCGGACGACCAGGTCGTCCCATTCGGCCTGCCCCGCTCCGTACCGGAAGGCGAGGGCCACGTCGCAGTCGCCCTCGCGGAGCATCTCGATCGAGCGCGGCGGTTCGGCCTCGACGAGCGAGACGCGGGTGCCGGGGTGCGCGGCCCGCAGCGCGGCGAGCGCGGTGGGGACGAGGGTGGAGCTGCCGCTGGGGAAGGACACGAGCCGGACCCGGCCCGCCCTGAGCCCGGCGATGGCGGCGACCTCCTCCTCGGCGGCGGTGAGTCCGGCGAGGATGCCCGAGGCGTGGCGGACGAGGACCTCGCCCGCCTGGGTGAGGCGCATCTCGCGTCCGGTGCGGATCAGCAGCGGCGTGCCCGCGGAGGCTTCGAGCGCCTTCATCTGCTGGCTGACGGCGGGCTGAGTGCAGCCGAGTTCGCGCGCGGCGGCCGAGAAGGAGCCGGTGGCGGCGACGGCGCGCAGGACGCGGAGATGGCGTGCCTCGATCATGCGTTCAGCATAAGCGAATCTTGGGTGAAGCCGAGCATATTCGTCTGCGGCTTTGAGATGGGCGCCCGTAAAGTTCCTTCATGACCTTGCTCAGTGTGAATGTGGGCCGCGCCAGGGCCGTGGACTACACCGACGCCGCCTCCGGCCTCACCGCCATCGACAAGCGCCCCGTCGAGGGCCCCGTGCGGATCGAGGCCCCCGGGGCGCCCGGCGTCGGAAGGAGCGGGCTCGCCGGGGACACGGTCTGCGACCTGCGGTTCCACGGCGGCGACGACCGGGCCGCGTACGCCTTCGCCCGCGAGGACATGGACCGGTGGGAGCGGGAGCTCGGCCGGGAGCTCGCCAACGGCTCGTTCGGCGAGAACCTCACCACCCGGGGCGTCGACGTGAACGGGGCGCTGATCGGCGAGCGGTGGCGGATCGGTGAGGAGGTCGTCCTGGAGGTCACCGGCGGCCGCATCCCCTGCCGTACGTTCCAGGGCTTCGTGCGGGAGAAGGGCTGGGTCCGGCGGTTCACGCAGTCGGAGGCCGGTCCCGGGGCCCTGCTGCGGGTGATCGTGCCGGGCGAGATCCGCGCCGGCGACCCGGTCGCGGTCGTCCACCGGCCCGAGCACGACGTCACCGTCGCCCTGCTCCACCGCGCCGCCACCGCCGAACGCACCCTGCTGCCCCGCACGTTGGCCGCCGCCGAGTGGATGGAGTCGGGACTCCTCGCGCTCGCACGCCAGTACGCGGACAAGTACGCCCGGACGGAGGCGCCGGAAGGGGGCACTAACGTGCCCGTATGACGACTGCACTGATTACGGGCGCCACCGCGGGCATCGGCGCCGCCTTCGCACGGAGACTCGCCTCGGACGGTCACGACGTCGTGCTCGTGGCCCGGGACGTGAAGCGGCTCCGTGAGCAGGCGACCGAGCTGCACGACCGGCACGGCGTCGAGGCCGAGGTGCTCGCGGCGGACCTCTCCGAGGAGAAGGGCATCGCCGCCGTCGAGGCCCGGCTCTCGGACCCGAAGCAGCCGGTGGACCTGCTCGTGAACAACGCGGGCTTCGGCAACAAGGGCCGCTTCCTCGAAGTGTCCATGGCCGACGAGTTGACGATGCTCACGGTGCACTGCGAGGCGGTGCTGCGGCTGACCTCGGCCGCCGCCGCCTCGATGAAGGCGCGGGGGCGGGGCGGGGTGGTGAACGTCGCCTCGGTGGCGGCCTTCGTACCCCGCGGCACGTACGGGGCGTCGAAGGCGTGGGTCGTGCAGTTCACCCAGGGGGCGGCGCGGGACATGGCGGGGACCGGGGTGCGGCTGATGGCGCTCTGCCCCGGCTTCGTACGGACCGAGTTCCACGAGCGGGCCGGGATGGGGACGGACAACATCCCGGGCTGGATGTGGCTCGACGCGGACAAGCTGGTGACGGCGGCGCTCTCGGACCTGGCGCGGGGGAAGACGCTGTCGATCCCGGACCCCCGCTACAAGGCCCTGATGGGTGTGGTGAAGCTGGCGCCGCGCGGTCTCCTCGGCGGGGTCTCCTCGAAGGCGGGGCGCAAGTACGGGCCGAAGTGACCGCCCGGGACGCGTCCTAGTCGGACCCCGGGTCGTCGAGGTCGAGTCGGGTGGTGGTGCCGTCCTGCCAGGTGACGTGGAGGGTGTGGCCGTCGACCCGGAGGTGCGCGAGCTCGGTCACGGGGGCCGGGGCCGGTTCGGCGGTCAGTGAGGCGAGGGCTATGAAGAGGGTCGCCGGGCCGCTCGTGGTGCCCTGGAGGGCGAGCGTGCGGCTCTTCGGCCCCTGAAGGGTTTCCCCGGTGGGGAGTTCGGTCACGTCAGGGCCGTAGCCGTGGACCGGGTGGAGTGCGGCGTGCGGCCCGTCGGAGGTGGTGGCCCAGCCCGTCTGCCGTACGGGGGTGCCGTCCGGGGCGCCGAGGACGAGATGGGCGCGGACCTCGGCGCGGCCGTGGGCGAGGGTGGCGGAGACGACCCGGACGCCGGGCAGCGGGTGGTGCGCCGAGGCGGCCCAGCCGGGGCCGGTGCCGGCCGGGACGGCGGGGCCCCTGGTGGTCGCCTTCCCCGCGACGAGCAGGGCGAAGTGGTTGTCGGCCGGGGCCTGCCCGGTGGTGGGGCCGGTGCGGGTGGAGTAGGCGTGCCGGGCGTAGCCGGGGTCGTCCTCGTCCGACTCGGCACTGTGCACATGGTTGCTGCCGTGGTTGTGGAGGCGTACGAGTCCGTCGGCGGCGGTGGTCTGGACGAGCAGCCCGGCCGGGGCGAACGGGCGGACGGTGTCGGCGCGTTCGGCGGGCAGGGGTTCCTCGGGGTCGGTCCAGGCGGGGTGGTCGGCGGGCAGGAGGAGGCCGAGGAAACCCTTGGAGGCCCAGTAGGGGGACCCGGGGCCCGAGTACTCCTGGACGAGCGGCGGGTACGGGCCGTGCCAGCCGAGGGTGAGGAGCCCGTCCGGGTCGGTGGCGCCGCGGTCGAGGAAGTACCGCAGGCTCCCGGAGGCGAGGCGGCGGGTGGCGCCTGGGGTGAGGGGGGTGTGCCCGGTGAGGGTGCCGAGCCAGGGTGCGGCGGCCGCGGCGAAGCGGTAGATCAGGGAGCGCCCGTACGGGGCGGGGGCGCCGTTCGCGTCGAAGAGGTGGACGTAGTCGTCGAGGTGGGCACGGAGGCGCGGCCCGTAGTGGTCGAGGAGGGCCCGGTCGCCGGCGAGGTGGGCGTGGAGCACGGGGTAGAAGTGCAGGGCCCAGGCGTTGTAGTGGTCGAACGCGCGGTTGTCTCCGTCGCTGTACCAGCCGTCGCCGAGGTACCAGTCCTCGATGCGGGCGAGGGAGCGGTCGATCGTGGCGGCGGCCCGGTCGGTGTCGGCGCCGGCGTCCTGGAGGAAGCCGGCGACGGTGAGGCCGAAGAGCCACCAGTTGTTGTCGACGGGGGACGGCCGGAGGGCGGGGCGGAGCCAGTCGACGACCTGTTCGCGGGTGCGGTCGTCGAGCCGGTCCCAGAGCCAGGGGCGGGTGAGGCGGAGGCCCAGGGCGATCGAGGCGGCTTCGACGATCGCCTGGCGGGTGTCGGTGGTGCGGGGCCAGGACTCCCGGTCCGCCCGTCCCGGCTCCGCCGTCCCCGCGGCGAGCCCCCGCGCGTACCGGTCGAGGTGGCCGTGCGGGTCCTCGCCGTGGGCGCCCGCGACCCTGAGCGCGGCGAGGAGGAAGGTGCGGGCCCAGCCCTCCAGGCCGTCGGAGCGGGCGCCGGACCAGCTGGGGCGGGGTCCGGGGAGGTCGATCAGTGCGCGCGAGGGCGAGGCGAAGGGGCGTACGGCCAGGAGGAGTCGGTCGGCCGTGGTCTCCCAGTGGGCTCGGGTCCACCCGGTGTACGGGCTGAGCTCTCGGTTCTCGGGCGGCGTGGGCATGATGCTCCCTGAGGTCCCCGCGGCGACGACCGCGTCGCCGGGAATCCTGGACAGACTCCGATCGAACGTCAAGAGATTCGGAGCGAATGATCGAAACTCTCATCGTTCGATCATTCCTGGGCTAGGGTCGGGGTACCACGACCACCGCGAGGGGGAACTGCGCCGTGCGCGAGAGTGCTGCCGAACGACACGACCGACTGCTGGCCCTGGTGCGCGAGCGCGGCACCGCCCGCGTCGCCGACCTGGCCGAACGGCTCGGGGTCTCCCCCGTCACCGCCCGCCGCGACGTCGAACTCCTGGCCGGTCGGGGCCTCCTCGACCGGGTGCACGGCCAGGTGTCCTGGCCGCGGCGGCAAGGCGGCGCGGCCGGCGGGCGCCCCGGTGAGGGCCTGGTCATCGGCCTGCTCGCCCCCTCGGCCACGTACTACTTCGCCGAGGTCATCCGGGGGGCGCACGAGGCGGCCGCCCGCGCCGGGGCGCGGCTCGTGCTCCGCGTCTCGGACTACCGGCCGGAGGAGGACAGGGCCCGCACCGAGGGACTGCTCGCGGCCGGCGCGGAGGGCGTGCTCGTCGCGCCGGGCTGGCGGGGCCCCGAGGACCGGCTCGCGTACGGGGACTGGCTGGCCGAACTGCCCGTACCGGCCGTCCTCCTGGAGCGCCGGGCCGTGCCGGGCAGCCCGCTCGACGGTCTGGACCGAGTCGCGTCCGACCACGGCCACGGCGTCCTGCTCGCCCTGCGCCACCTGCTGTCCCTCGGCCACGCGACGCCGCTGCTCGTGGCGCGCGGGGACTCCCCGACCGCCCTCGCGGTGCGCGCCGGTTACGCCGAGGCCCTGGTGGCGCTCGGTCTGAGCGAACCGCGGCCGGTCATCGACTCCGTACCGGCCGAGGCCGACCCGGAGGGCTTCGAGCGGGCGGTGCGGGCCCTGCACGAGGCGGTCGGTTCGGGCCTCGCGAGCGCGGCCCTCGTCCACAACGACGTGGACGCGATCGAGATCGTGCAGCGCCTCTCGGAGCTCGGCGTACGGGTGCCGCAGGACCTGGCCCTGATCGCGTACGACGACGAGGTCGCCGCGCTCGCCGACACCCCGCTGACGGCGGTCGCCCCGCCCAAGCGGCAGGTGGGCCGGCACGCCACCGAACTGCTGGTGGAGCGGCTCGCCGAGGGCGTCGGGGGCCCCGACGAGGAGGCGGCGCGGCGCCATCTGGGCCTGCTGCCGAGGCTGCGGGTGCGGGACTCGTGCGGAGCGCATTCCACGACCACCGTCTGATCTTTTTCACGACCACTATCTGATCTTTTTTCGATCAATCAATCTTTCGCTCTTGACTTCGGTCATGAACGGTCACAGGATCACGGCCACAACCTCCCCGCCGCCAGCCCTCAGGAGCCGTGCCGTGAGCCGTAGTTGGAGCAGAACGTCCCGTGTCATAGCCGGAACCGCCACCGCCCTCGCCGTCCTCACGGCCTGCGGCGGCGGCGGTGACGACACCGCGAACGACAGCGCGAACAAGGCCGACGGGCCCGTGACCATCACCTTCTGGGGCTGGGCCAAGGGCTCCAAGGACGTCGTCGACGCCTTCAACGCCTCCCACACCGACATCCAGGTGAAGTTCGAGGAGATCCCCTCCGGCACCGCCGGCGGCTACGCCAAGATCTCCAACGCCGTGAAGGCCGGCAACGCCCCCGACCTCGTCTCCATCGAGTACTCCTCGCTCCCCGAGTTCGTCAGCTCCGGCGCCCTCCAGGACATCGGCGGCGAGTTCACCGAGGCCGAGCGCGCCAAGCTGCTCCCGCAGACCGTCGACCTCACCACCCTCGGCGGCAAGACCTGGGCCGTCCCCTTCGACGCCGCCCCGCAGGCCTTCTTCTACCGCAAGGACCTCTTCGCGAAGTACAAGGTCGAGGTGCCCGCCACCTGGGACGCCTTCAAGAAGGCCGCCGAACAGGTCAAGAAGGCCGACGCCAAGGCCCGTATCGCCACCTTCTTCCCGGACGACCCGACCACCTTCGAGGCCATGGCCTGGCAGGCCGGCGCCCAGTGGTTCAAGGCCGAGAACGACACCTGGAAGATCAACACCACCGACGCGGCCACCACCAAGGTCACCACCTACTGGCAGGGCCTCCTCGACGCCGGACTCGTCCACAAGAACGCCTCCTTCAGCCCCGAGTGGACCGGCTCCCTCAAGAACGGCACCACCATCGGCTACCTCGGCGCCTCCTGGGGCGCGGGCGTCCTCAAGGGCACCCTGCCCGAGCAGGACGGCAAGTGGGCCGTCGCCCCCATGCCCAGCTGGGACGGAAAGCCCGCCAGCGGCATGCTCGGCGGCACCTCCTTCGCCGTGACCAAGGACAGCAAGCGCAAGGCCGCCGCCGTCACCTTCGCCGAGTGGATGTCCACCACCGAGGCCGGCGTCAAGGCCCGGATCGCCTCCGGCACCTCCTCCGCCTTCCCGGCCGCCACCGCCCTGCGCCCCGTCGCCAAGAAGGCCTTCGACGCGAGCTACTACGGCGGCCAGGACATCTACGCCCTCTTCGAGGCCTCCGGCGCCTCCATCAGCCCCAACTGGGCCTGGGGCCCGACCACCGGCACCACCAACACCACCATCAAGGACAACTTCGGCAAGATCACCCAGGGCGGTCCCGGCATCGCCGACGCCGTCAAGGCCGGTCACGACGCCACCGTCGCCGAACTCACCAAGCGCGGCCTGAAGGTCGAGGGCTGACGGAATGAAGGCCCGCACCCGCGCCGCCACGATCCTGCTGACCCCGTTCTTCCTGCTGTTCACCGCGGTGATGGTGGTGCCGATCGGATACGCGGTCTGGCTCAGCCTCTTCACCGAGAAGCAGTCAGGACTGGGCTTCGGCGGCACCGAGACCGTCTTCACCGGCCTCGACAACTACACCGCGGCGCTGGGTGACCGGGCCTTCCGCGAGGGCTTCGGCGTCCTGCTCGGATACTGCCTGTTCTACATCCCGCTGCTGCTCGCCGGAGCCCTCGGCCTCGCCCTGCTGCTCGACTCGGCCCTCGCCCGCGCCCGCCGCTTCTTCCAGCTCGCGCTCTTCCTGCCGCACGCCGTCCCCGGCATCATCGCCGCCCTGATCTGGGTCTACCTCTACACGCCCCAGCTCAGCCCCGTCGTCCAGGCCATGGAGGCCGGAGGCATCGGCTTCGACTTCTTCTCCCCCGAAGGCGCCCTGCCCTCCATCGTCAACATCGCCCTGTGGGAATGGCTCGGCTACAACATGGTCATCTTCTACGCGGCCCTCCAGGCCATCGACCGCTCCGTCCTCGAAGCGGCCACCGTCGACGGGGCCGGCGCCTGGCGCATCGCGTTCTCCGTCAAGATCCCGCTCGTCAAGGCCTCCCTCGCGATGGTCGGCCTCTTCACGATCATCGGCTCCCTCCAGCTCTTCACCGAGCCGCTGATCCTCAACAAGGGCACCGGCTCCGCCATCACCTCCACCTGGACGCCGAACATGTACGCCTACACCGCGGCCTTCGACCGCAACGACTACGGACTCGCAGCCGCCGCCTCCGTGCTCCTCGCCCTGACGGCGGCGCTGCTCTCCTTCGCCGTGACCCGGCTGACCGGCCGGAAGGGGAAGCGCGCGTGAGCAAGCCTCGTACCCCCACCGTGTGGCTCTCCAAGGCCGCCGTCAACGGCGCCCTCGTCCTCGCCGTCGTCTACATGCTCTTCCCGCTCGTCTGGCTGGTCACCGCCGCCACCAAGGACGCCGGCGGCCTCCTCGCCGGAAACGCCTTCTCCTTCGAGGGCTTCGACCTCGGCGGCAACCTCTCCCGGCTCGCCGAGTACAACGACGGCATCTACTTCCACTGGTACCTGAACAGCCTCCTGTACGCCGGATTCGGCGCCCTGGCCTGCTCGCTCGTCAGCGTCGCCGCCGGATACGCCTTCCATGTCTACGACTTCCGGGGCAAGGAGAAGCTCTTCGGCCTCGTCCTCGTCGGCGTGCTCGTCCCCACCACCGCGCTCGCCCTGCCGATGTACCTCTTGGCCAGCGAGGTCGGCGTCGTCAACACCTACTGGGCCGTCCTCATCCCCGTCCTCGTCAACCCCTTCGGCGTCTACCTGTCCCGGGTGTTCTGCGCCGGCTACATCCCCGACGAGGCCCTGGAGGCCGCCCGTATCGACGGGGCCGGCGAACTGCGCGTCTTCTGGTCCATCGGTCTGCGCATGGTGATGCCCGGCTTCGTGACCGTCTTCCTCTTCCAGTTCACCGCCGTCTGGAACAACTTCTTCCTCCCCCTGGTGATGCTGTCGGACCAGAAGCTCTATCCGCTGAGCCTCGGCCTGTACGCGTGGAACAGCAACGCCCACGCCGAACCCGACTTCTACCCCCTCGTCGTCACCGGATCCCTGCTCGCCGTCGTCCCCCTCGTCGTCGCCTTCGTCTCCCTCCAGCGCCACTGGAAGGCCGGTCTGACGGCCGGCAGCGTCAAGTGAGGAGCACAGGTACTACGATGCACCCGACCACTGACAACCGCCCTCCCCTCCTCCTCGCGATGGGTCAAGGCGTCGCGGGACGCCTCCTCACGGACACCCACCGCGCCCGCCTCACCTCCCTCGCCCGCACGGACCCCCACCTCGTCGCCCACGACCTGACCACCCCGGATCCGCACGTCACCGCCGCCCTCGCGGAGGCCGAGATCCTCCTCACCTGCTGGGGAGCGACCCCGCTCACCGCCGAGGTCCTCGACCGCGCGCCGCGCCTGAAGGCGGTCGTCCACGCGGCCGGCTCGGTCAAGCACCACATCACCGACGCCTGCTGGGAACGCGGCCTCCGCGTCACCTCCGCCGCCGCCGCCAACGCGCTGCCGGTCGCCGAGTACACGCTCGCCGCGATCCTCTTCGCCGGGAAACGGGTCCTCGGCTCGGCCCAGCGGTACGCGGAACTCCGCGCCGACCACGCCTGGCTCACCGAGTCCGCCGACTGGGGCAACTACCGCCGCACGGTCGGCATCGTCGGCGCCTCCCGCATCGGCCGCCGGGTCATCGACCTGCTGCGCCCCTTCGACATCGACATCCTCCTGTACGACCCGTACGCCGACGCCCCGCCGCCCGGCGTGGAGCTGGTGGCCGACCTCGACGACCTGTGCGCCCGCAGCACGGTCGTCTCCGTCCACGCGCCGCAGCTCCCGTCCACGTACCGCATGATCGGCGCCGCCCAACTCGCCGCGATGCCGGACGGAACGACCCTCATCAACACGTCCCGAGGCTCCCTGATCGACGAGGAAGCCCTCCTCCCCCACCTCCTGACGGGCCGCCTCCACGCCACCCTGGACGTGACCGACCCGGAACTCCCACCCCCCGGCTCCCCCCTCTACACCCTCCCGAACGTCCTCCTCACCCCGCACGTGGCCGGCTCCCTCGGCAACGAACTCCACCGCATGGCGGACCAGGCGATCGAGGAAATCGCGCGGTACGCGCGCGGTGAACCGTTCGCGGAGGAGGTACGGGCGTCAGACCTCCAGCGTTCGGCGTAGGCGCGGGCACAGGCGCTCGGCCGCCGTGGTACCTCCCGTTCCCCCTAGACTGGAAGGGTCCTACCTGGGTCGGGAGGCGTCATGAGTTTCGTACAAATCATCGACTGCAAGACCAGCCGGGTCGACGACCTGAACCGCCTCATGGATCAGTGGGTCGAGCAGACCAAGGGCAAGCGGACCGCCACCCACAGCATCGTCGGCACGGACCGGTCGGACGCCTCCCACGTCGTGGAGATCGTCGAGTTCCCGTCCTACGACGTGGCCATGCGGAACTCGCAGCTCCCCGAGACCGACCGGATCTTCCGGGAGATGGTCGCGCTCTGTGACGAGATGCCGACCTTCACCGACCTGGACGTGGTCCGGGACGAGGCGCTGTACAAGGCGACCGCCCGCAGGCTCCTGGAGATGATCGCCCGCGAGCAGGAGCTGGCGCTGCTCGACGAGGTGCTCGCCGAGGGGTACCACGACCACGATCCGGCCAACGCGCAGGACGTCATCGGCATGGACGCCGTCCGGCGCGAGGTGGAGATGTGGCGCGGCGGCTTCGACTTCGGCTTCACCGTCGACGACCAGATCGCCGAGGGCGACCGGGTCTGCACCCGCTGGACCTGGAAGGGCTCCCACACGGGTGACTTCATGGGGCTCCAGCCCACCGGCATGGACGTGACCATGACGGGGACGACCATCCACCGCTTCCGGGAGGACGGGAAGATCGCGGAGGGGTGGTGGGAGTACGACCTGCTCGGGCTGATGGGGCAGCTCGGCGCGGTGGAGGCCTGACGACGTGGCTACGGCTGAGGCCCGGTGCCCCCGCGACGGGGGCACCGGGCCTCGGTGATCAGCGATCGGCGATCAGCAACCAGCGATCAGTGATCGGCTACGAGCCTCAGTGGGAGTGGCCGTGACCGTGGCCGTGGCCGTGGTCCGCCGGCTCCTCTTCCTTCTTCTCCACCACGAGGGTCTCGGTGGTGAGGAGGAGGGAGGCGATCGAGGCGGCGTTCTCCAGGGCGGAGCGCGTCACCTTCACCGGGTCGATGACGCCGGCCTTGACCAGGTCGCCGTACTCGCCGGTCGCGGCGTTGAAGCCCTGGCCCTTGTCGAGCTCCGCCACCTTGGAGGTAATGACGTAGCCCTCGAGGCCGGCGTTCTCGGCGATCCAGCGCAGCGGCTCGACGGCGGCGCGGCGGACGACCGCGACACCGGTGGCCTCGTCGCCGGTCTTGTCGAGGTTGCCCTCGAGGACCTTGACGGCGTGGACGAGCGCGGAGCCACCACCGGAGACGATGCCCTCCTCGACCGCGGCGCGGGTCGCGGAGATGGCGTCCTCCAGACGGTGCTTCTTCTCCTTCAGCTCCACCTCGGTGGCGGCGCCGACCTTGATCACGCACACGCCGCCGGCCAGCTTCGCGAGGCGCTCCTGGAGCTTCTCGCGGTCCCAGTCGGAGTCCGTGGACTCGATCTCGGCCTTGATCTGGTTGACGCGGCCCGCGACGTCCTCGGAGTTGCCGCCACCGTCGACGATGACGGTGTCGTCCTTGGTGATGGTCACGCGGCGCGCGGTGCCGAGCACGTCCAGACCGGCCTGGTCGAGCTTGAGGCCGACCTCCTCGGCGATGACAGTGGCACCGGTGAGGGTGGCCATGTCGCCGAGCATCGCCTTGCGGCGGTCGCCGAAGCCGGGGGCCTTGACGGCCACGGCGTTGAAGGTGCCACGGATCTTGTTGACGACCAGGGTCGACAGGGCCTCGCCCTCGACGTCCTCGGCGATGATCAGGAGCGGCTTGCTGGCGCCGGCCTGGATGACCTTCTCCAGGATGGGCAGCAGGTCCTGGATCGAGGAGATCTTGCCCTGGTTGATCAGGATGTACGGGTCGTCGAGGACGGCCTCCATACGCTCCTGGTCGGTGACCATGTACGGGGACAGGTAGCCCTTGTCGAAGGCCATGCCCTCGGTGAAGTCGAGCTCGAGACCGAAGGTGTTGGACTCCTCGACGGTGATGACACCGTCCTTGCCGACCTTGTCCATCGCCTCGGCGATGAGCTCGCCGACCTGCTGGTCCTGCGCGGAGAGCGCGGCGACGGCGGCGATGTCGGACTTGTCCTCGATCGGGCGCGCGGTGGCGAGGAGCTCCTCGGAGACGGCCTTGACGGCGGCGTCGATGCCCTTCTTCAGGGCGGCCGGGGAGGCGCCGGCGGCGACGTTGCGCAGACCCTCGCGGACCAGGGCCTGGGCGAGCACGGTGGCGGTGGTGGTGCCGTCACCCGCGATGTCGTTGGTCTTGGTCGCCACCTCCTTCACCAGCTGGGCGCCGAGGTTCTCGTACGGGTCGTCGAGCTCGACCTCGCGGGCGATCGTGACACCGTCGTTGGTGATGGTGGGGGCGCCGAACTTCTTGTCGATGACGACGTTGCGGCCCTTGGGGCCGATCGTCACCTTCACCGTGTCGGCAAGCTTGTTGACGCCGCGCTCAAGGGCGCGACGGGCGTCCTCGTCGAACTTCAGGATCTTCGCCATGGGAGCGGTTCAGCCCTCTCGGAATCGGGTGGAACGAGCGGCGCCCCGGGGCGCCTGGAAGAGGCCTCGGGGCGCAGCTCTGAGCATCTGGTTCAGTGCTCGTACTTCGGTACTTCGGTACTTCGGTGAATTACTTCTCGACGATCGCGAGCACGTCGCGAGCCGAGAGGACGAGGTACTCCTCGCCGTTGTACTTCACCTCGGTGCCGCCGTACTTGCTGTACAGCACGATGTCGCCGGTCTGGACGTCGAGCGGCAGGCGCTCGCCGTTCTCGAAGCGGCCCGGGCCCACGGCCAGGACGACGCCCTCCTGGGGCTTCTCCTTGGCGGTGTCCGGGATGACCAGGCCAGAGGCGGTGGTCTGCTCGGCGTCGAGCGGCTGGACCACGATGCGGTCCTCGAGCGGCTTGATGGCAACCTTGGAGCTGGTGGTCGTCACGATCCGACCTCCCCCTTCGGAGATCACGGGGTTGACTGTCTGAGGTGGCGACCAGGTGGATCCGTCGTCGCGGGTGCCGGACCTGCCCGTCGCTGTGTTGGCACTCTCCGGTGGGGAGTGCCAGAGCCGAGACTATGACCGCAGTTAGCACTCGGTCAAGCGGAGTGCCAATTCCGTGCCGTGTGGCGATTCGGTCCCGGTACGGGAACGGGTCCCGGCGCCTCTGTTTCCGCACGAGGGTTCGATCCCTTCCCACCCCTCGCCCGCGGCCCCGGCGGCCCCCCTCCCGCCGTCACGACGACCGGCTCACACGTAGTCCTCCAGCTTCGCCACCGCGTATCCCTTGGCCGTGATCACGTTCATCACCCGGCGGATCATGTCGGGCATGGTCCCCTTCCAGTCGTCCTTGCCGCGGAAGTGGGTGAGCACGATGTCGCCGGGGTGCAGGTCCCGGTCCCATTCGCGCCACTCCATGCGGTCGGGGAAGGCCTCGGACGCCCACAGCGGGACCGCCTTGACGCCGCAGGACTTGGCGGCACGCAGGGTGTCCTCGTTGTAGTTGCCGTAGGGCGGGCGGAAGAGCGGGGGCCGCTTGCCGAAACGTTTCTCGATGACGTCCTGCATGCCGCAGATCTCGCGCTTCTGCTGGCTGTACGAGAGTCCCGGCAGGTACCGGTGGTTGAGGGTGTGGTTGTGCAGCGCCACCCCGCCCTCCTGCGACTTCTGCATCCGCGAGAAGTATCCGTAGTCGTCCTTGACGACGTAGTCGCTGATGAAGGCGCTGTAGGGGATCCGGAGTTCGTTCATCATCCGCAGCAGGGCGGGGTCCTTCTCCGCGCCGTCGTCGATCGTGAGGAAGACGACCTTCTGCTTGGTCGGCACGGTGGTGAAGACGGGCGGCAGGCCTTCGCCGTCCGTCTCGAAGCCCTTGCGGGTGGTGATCCTCGGCTTCACGGCGGGCGGTGCGGGCGCGTCGAGCGGGGTCCGGGCGAGGCCCCACTTCTTCGCGGCGAGCACCCGGGCGGCGCGCTGCGCGCGGACCTTCTCGACGTACGCGGTGAGCGCGCCGGCCGCGCCCTGCGCCTGGGGGGCCTGCTGACCGGCGGCGGGGGCAGGCGGGCCGGCGTCCCGCTCGGTGCCGTCCGAGCAGGCCGTGGCGGCGGAGGCGAGGGAGGCGACGACGAGGGCGGCCCCGAGCACCCGGGACGAACGGTGCACACCTTTTGCCATCATTTTTTCCTTTTGTCGTACGAGTCGTATGGCGCCGCATCCTGTCAGCGCGGACGCCCGTTCCCGGCCGCGACACCGCCGTACCGCACCCCACGTCCCCCGGCCGGCCCACAGCATCACAGGGGCCACAATGGGACGGGTGACCGACCTCGCCTCCTTCGCCCCCCTGCTCGGCCCCGAGGGGCAGACCCTCCTCACCGCCCTGCGCGACTACGACCCCGCCCAGGAGCTGGCGGTCGCCTCCCGGCTGCGTCGCGACCACCCCGCGGAGCTGGTCACCGCGGCCATCGGCCAGGCACGGCTGCGGCAGCGGGCGGTCGCGAAGTTCGGCGCGGAGGACGCGTACCGGATGTACTTCACGCCGAACGGCGTCGAGCAGTCGACCCGCGCCTCCGTCGGCACCCACCGGGCGGCCCGCCTGAAGGCGCTCGGCGTCGGCAGCGTCGCCGACCTGTGCTCGGGGATCGGCGGCGACGCGATCGCCCTGGCCCGCGCCGGGATCTCCGTCCTCGCCGTCGACCGCGACCCGCTGACCGCCGAGGCTGTCCGCGCCAACGCCGAGGCGCTCGGCCTCGCGGAGCTGATCGAGGTGCGGTGCGCGGACGTCACCGACGTCGACACCACGCCGTACGACGCGGTCTTCGTCGACCCGGCGCGGCGCGGCGGCCGGGGCCGGATCTTCGACCCGGAGGCGTACTCCCCGCCGCTGTCCTGGGCGGTCGAGGCGGCCCGCAAGGCTCCCCACGCGGCCCTGAAGGTGGCCCCGGGCATCCCGCACGAGGCGGTGCCCGCCGACGCCGAGGCCGAGTGGATCTCGGACGGCGGGGACGTCAAGGAGGCGGTCCTCTGGTTCGGTACGGAGCCGGGCGCCCGGCGGGCCACGCTGCTGCCCTCCGGCGCGGCCCTCGCCGGCCGGGGCCTGCCCGACCCGGCGGTACGCCCCGTCGGCCGCTACCTCTACGAGCCGGACGGGGCCGTCATCCGCGCGCATCTGGTCGCCGAGGTGGCGGAGGAGGTGGGCGGCGGCCTGATCGACGCGACGATCGCGTACGTCACGGCGGACGCGCTCGTCCCCACGCCGTACGCCCCCGCCTACGAGATCACCGACGAACTCCCCTTCAACCTGAAGAAGTTGAAGGCCCTGCTGCGGGAGCGGGAGGTGGGCACCCTGACGGTGAAGAAGCGCGGCTCGGCGGTGGAGCCCGAGGAGATCCGCCGCAAGGTGAAGCCGAAGGGCCCGAACGCGGCGACGGTCCTGCTCACGCGGGTGGCCGGGGCGCCGACGATGCTGATCGGCCGACCGGCGAGGCACGGCGGCTGAGGCTGAGCGGCGGCGGGTGGGGGCAGCGGCGGCGGTACGTGAGGCGTACCGGCGGCTGGTCGGTGAGGCTCAGCGGCAGCGGGTGAGGGCAGCAGCGGCGGATGACGCTCAGCGCCGCCCGCCGCCCCTCAGGCGTACCGCCAGGCGGTAGTGGCCGACGGCCTTCCTGAGGCCCGTGAGGCCTGTGATCCAGAGGATCAGGGCGACCCCCATGCCGTAGGCGACCAGGCCGTAACCGTCGTCCCGGCTGACGCCCGCCGGCACCGCGAAGCCCATCCAGAGGCCGAGCCCGCACATCGCGAAGGACAGCAGCAGCCAGCAGACGCTGAGGGCGGGGGCGCGCAGCCGGGCGTCCGTCGGCCCGTGCCGGTCAAGGGCCGCCCACAGGACGAGCCTCTCGCGCACAACCCGGTCGCGCCGCAGGCTGCGCACGGTCAGCCACACGGCCGGGACGAGGAGCCCGATGCCGAGGACGGCCGTGACGAGCCCCGTCAGCATCATGAGCGGGTCGGGCGCGGACCCACCGAGCGAGATGAGCAGGACGCCGATCAGCGACCAGCCCAGTTCGAGCAGGAAGAACCAGAGCAGGAACAGCGCGAGCCGCCCGCCACCGAGCAGCCGCCTGCCGAGCTCGTCGAGCGCCAACGCCCGGTCCGCGAGCCGCGCGTCCCGGTCGGGCCAGCTCCGGAGCTCGACGGGCGGGGGCGGCGGGGGCAACGGACTGCGCGGGGACATGCCAAGCACCCTAAGCCCCGGCGCCGTCACCCGATCGCGGTGGCTCCCTAGACGTAGTCCTCCAGGCGCGCCACCGTGAAGCCCTGCTCCTGGATGCGGCGCAGCATCGTGGCCGTCATCTCCGTCATCGTGCGGCCCTTGAGTTCGGACGGGCCGCGGAAGTGGGCCAGGATGATGTCGCCGGGGTGCAGTTTCCGGTCGCCGCGCTGGTACTGCATGTTCTTGATCTGCATGGACTCCCGCCACAGCACGATCGCGTCCACCCCGCACTCGCCCGCCGCCGCGCGCGTGGCCTCGTTCCAGTTGCCGTAGGGCGGGCGGAGGAGGCGCGGGGCCTTGCCGTACCGCTGCGTCAGCTTCGTCTGCTGACCGCAGATCTCGCGGCGCTGGGCGTCCTGGGAGAGGGTGCGCAGGTCGGGGTGGGTGAGGGTGTGGTTGGCGAGGCCGTGGCCCTGCGCGACGAGCGGGGCGAAGTACGCGTAGTCGCCGCGGATGGCCGCGTCGGTGAGGAACATCGTGACCGGGACCTTGAGGTCCTTCATCATCGTGACGAACTCGGGGTCCTTCTCCGCCCCGTCGTCGATCGTGATGAAGACGATCTTCTCGGTGGTGGGGATGTCGCTGATGACGGGGACCGGGCCGCCGGGCGGCCGGACGACCGGCTTGGTCGCGGGCGGGGCGGGCGCCGGCGCGAAGGGCTTGAGCCCCCACTTGCGGTACGCGGCGGCGGCGGAAGCCGTTTCGGGCGCCTTGTCCCCGGCGCTGCCGGTCTCAGCCGCGGCCCCCGCGCCACCGGCCTCAGCCGCGGCCCCCGCGCCACCGTCCCCGGCCGCACCCCCCGCCGACTCCCCGCCCCCGCTCGCCGTAGGCGTCCTCGGGGCGGGCGCTGCGGGGTTCTCCGCCGCGCAGCCGGTCACCATCAGGGCGGCGGCGGTGAGGGCCGCCCACAGCGCGATCGTCTTCTTCACGCGTTGTGGGATGCCCGCGCCGGTCGAAAGGTTGCCCGAACCCCGGCTATTCCACCGATTCGAAGCGCCAGCGGTGGACCGGACGGGCGATCAGCTCCGCGTCCGGCTCCGGCAGCTCGGGCAGCTCCGCGTCGAAGGTCTCCGCCTCCCACCAGGTGAGGACGAGGACCCGGTCCTGCGGGGCGCGGAGGATCTCCCGGCGCTGCGGCTCGTACGCGAGGACCTGGGACCTGGCCCATTCCAGGAGCTCGGCGCCCCGGCCCTGCGCGGCCCGCGCCTCCCACATCACGGCGACCCTCATGAGTAGAGGTTCTCCTTGCTGACCTCGTGCACGTGATCGTGATCGTGGGACGTACCCGGCACGTGCGGGTCCGTCACCGGAAGCGAGGAGTCCGCGGAGAGCTCCAGGTCGGAGGCGGCCCGGTTGCGGGCGACCATCTCCGAGCCGAGGGCCGCGACCATCGCGCCGTTGTCCGTGCACAGGCCCGGCCGCGGCACCCGCAGCCGGATGCCGGCCCGGTCGCAGCGCTCCTGGGCGAGGGCCCGGAGCCGCGAGTTGGCGGCGACTCCGCCGCCGATCATCAGATGGTCGACGCCCTCGTCCTTGCAGGCCCGGACGGCCTTGCGGGTGAGCACGTCGACGACGGCCTCCTGGAAGGACGCGGCCACGTCCCGTACCGGCACGTCCTCCCCGGCCGCCCGCTTGGCCTCGATCCAGCGGGCCACGGCGGTCTTGAGGCCGGAGAAGGAGAAGTCGTACGCGGGGTCCCGCGAGCCGCTCAGACCGCGCGGGAACGCGATCGCGGCCGGGTCGCCCTCCTTGGCGAGCCGGTCGATGACGGGTCCGCCGGGGAAGCCGAGGTCGAGCACGCGGGCGATCTTGTCGAAGGCCTCGCCGGCCGCGTCGTCGATGGTGGCGCCCAGGGGGCGCACGTCGGAGGTGATGTCGGCGGAGAGCAGCAGCGAGGAGTGCCCGCCGGAGACGAGGAGGGCCATCGTCGGCTCGGGCAGCTTGCCGTGTTCGAGCTGGTCGACGCAGATGTGCGAGGCGAGGTGGTTGACGCCGTAGAGCGGCTTGCCGAGGGCGTACGCGTAGGCCTTGGCGGCGGAGACGCCGACGAGCAGCGCGCCCGCGAGGCCGGGTCCGGCGGTGACGGCGATGCCGTCGAGGTCCCTGGCGGAGATCCCGGCCGTCTTCAGGGCGCGCTCGATGGTGGGGACCATCGCCTCCAGATGGGCGCGGGAGGCGATCTCGGGCACGACGCCGCCGAAGCGGGCGTGGGTGTCGACGCTGGACGCGACGGCGTCGGCGAGGAGGGTGGTCCCGTGGACGATGCCGACGCCGGTCTCGTCGCAGGAGGTCTCGATGCCGAGTACGAGCGGTTCGTCAGCAGCCATCAGAATCAGTCTCAGTTCCTTGAACGGTCAGTCTCATCACGAGCGCGTCCACGTTTCCGGGCTGGTAGTAGCCGCGCCGGAAGCCGATGGGCTCGAAGCCGAAGCGCTCGTACAGCTTCTGGGCCCGGGTGTTGTCCACGCGCACTTCGAGGAGTACCTCGTCGCACTCGAAGGCGGTGGCGTGCTGGAGGAGGTCGGTGAGGAGCCGCGCGCCGAGGCCGGTGCCCCACTGGTCGCGGGCGACGGCGATGGTCTGCACGTCGCCGAGTCCGCCCGCGGCGGCGAGTCCGGCGTATCCGACGAGCCGCCCCTCACCGTCCTCCGCGACGATGTAGCGGCGGGAGGCCCGCGGCCCGCGCGCGTGCGCGAGTTCCGACCAGAACATCCCCGCCGACCAGGCGTCCTCGGGGAACAGCTCGTCCTCGAGGGTCAGCACCGGCGGGATGTCCCACCAGCGCATCTCCCGCAGTTCCACGGCGCCGGTCACTTCGGTGTGACCACCTTGTAGTTCTTCGGCACCTGCGCGTCGGGGCGGCGCAGGTACATCGGCAGCGGGTCGAGGAAGCCCTCGCCGCCGGTCGCGAGCCGTTCCGCGGCGAGCGCGGCGAGCGCCGCCGCCGACTGGTGCTCGGGGTCGCGGGCGTCGGGGAACGCCTCGGGGTAGAGCCGGGCGCCCGCGCCGACGACGGGGAGGCCGGCGAGCCGCTCGGCGATGTCGGCGGGCCGGTCGACGGCCGCGTCGGTCACGCGCGTGCGGGAGTCGTCGTAACGCGCCCAGTAGACCTCCTTGCGGCGGGCGTCCGTGGCGACGGCGAAGGGCTCGTCGATCCCGGAGGCGTACGCGAGGCCGTCGAGGGTGCACAGTCCGTGGACGGGCACTCCGAGGGCGGAGGAGAAGGCGGCGGCCGTGACGAGGCCGACGCGCAGGCCGGTGTACGGCCCCGGGCCGACGCCGACGACGAGGCCGGTGACCGCGTCGAGTTTCAGCCCGGCCTCCTTGAGGACCCGATCGACGGCGGGCAGCAGCAGCTCCCCGTGGCGGCGGGCGTCGACCTGGCTCGACGAGGCGACGACGGCCTCGCCGTCGTGGAGGGCGACGGTGACGGCGGGGGTGGCGGTATCCATGGCGAGCAACAGCACGCGAACAGCCTACGGCTCCCGGGCACGGCGCCCGGCCCCTCGTTCCCCCGGCTGCTACCGTCACCCTTCGATACGTTCGTACGAGAGGTGGGCACGGTGGCACGGAGCAGCTCGGGAATCGTGGCCGGGCTCACGGCGGCGGCCGTCGCCGCGGTCTGCTTCCTCGCGTACCAGGCCTCGGCCGACGTCCCCGCCGATCTCAAGGAGAAGCCGCGGACGTCGGCCACCGCAGCCCCCTCGATCTCGCCGAGCGGCGGCCCGAAGCAGCCGACCACGGACCCGCTGGCCGTCCCGGCGAACTCGGGCACGGGTGAGCGGGTCGTGTACGCGCTCTCCGACCGCCGGGTGTGGCTGGTCGACGCGAAGGGCAAGGCGACCCGTACGTTCCCGGTGATGCCGAGCACGGTCGACCCGGCGCCCGGGACGTACGGCGTGACGTCCCGTTCGGGTTCGGTCCGGGGCTCGGACGGCGTGCAGATCGAGCACGTGGTGCGGTTCGCGACGGCGCAGGACGTGGCGATCGGCTTCAGCGCGGCGGTCGACGGCTCGATGCCGAGCCCGGACCCGACGAAGAAGACGGGCGGCGTCCGGATGAAGCGGGCCGACGGGGACGCGCTGTGGTTGTTCGCGGTGATCGGCGCGAAGGTCGTCGTCGTCGCCTGAGCCGAGGCCGTACGCCCGTTTCCAGGCGTTTCTACGCGGCCTCGTCCCGCACGTCGGCGGGCTCCTCCCGCCCCTCCCCGTCGGCCTGGTCCGGCCGCAGGTTCCGGGGTGGTGTCGAGAGCGCGCGGGCGGCCACGCAGGACGCCAGCAGGTCACTCATCGAGACGTGGTCCCGGGTGTGTTCCGCGCGCTCCGGCGTCGCCATGCATGCCTCCCGTAGGTTAGGTACACCTAACCAGCTCATGGGTCCATGTCACCACGGCACGTACGAACGACGCAACACCTTCCCGACACGTTGTCGGAATCTACGTACCCGCGTGTCCACCGCGTACCCCTCGCTCAGAGCACGCCCAGGTCCTCGTCGGCCCACCGCGGGCCGATCCCGCGCAGTACGACCGTGCGCCGGTCGTCGTCGGTGTCGCCGGTCACCCGGTGGATGAGGAGGTGCAGCCGGTCGTCGGTCAGCTCCTCGACCTTGCCGTCACCCCATTCGACGACGATGACCGATTCGGGCAGGGAAACGTCCAGGTCGAGGTCCTCCATCTCGTCGAGACCGCCGCCGAGGCGGTACGCGTCCACGTGGACCAGGGCCGGGCCGCCGACCAGGGACGGGTGGACGCGGGCGATGACGAACGTCGGGGAGGTGACCGCCCCCCGCACCCCGAGCCCCTCGCCGAGGCCCCGGGTCAGGGTGGTCTTCCCCGCGCCGAGCTCGCCGGTGAGCATGACGAGGTCGCCGGGGCGGAGGATCTTCGCGAGGCGGCGGCCGAGCTCCTGCATCTGCTGGGGGGAGTCGACGGAGAGGGTGGCGCCGGAGACGGGCGGGTGCGCTGCTTCCATACCCGCCAATTTATCCGTTGCCGGTGTCCGGATTCGCCGGGCCCGTCGTCGCCGCCGTCTCCGGGACGGCACCCGCCCGTACGAGCAGGTCGGCGAGGCGGTCGGTGACCGCCTCCGGGTGCTCCAGCATCACCAGATGGCCGCCGTCCGGGACGATGACGAGCTCCGCGTCGGGGAGCAGATCGGCGATGGCCTCGGTGTGGGAGCTGGGCGTCACCAGGTCGTTGTCCCCGGCGAGCGCGAGCACCGGCACGTCACGGAAGACGGGCAGGGCGGCGGCCTTGTCGTGCTCGGCGAAGGCCGGGTAGAAGGCGGCGACGACGTCGATCGGGGTCGACTCGATCATCCGCTCCGCGAACCGGGCGACCGCCGGGTCCACGTCCCTCGACGCGAACGAGTACTTCTTGATCAGCCCGGCGAACAGGTCAGCGGTCGCCCTGCGGCCCCGCTCCACCAGCTCCGCCTGGGCGCCGAGCGCCCGCAGCACTCCCGGCAGGACCCGGCGGACGGCGTTGACGCCGGCGATCGGCAGCCCGTACGAGACCTCTGCGAGCTTCCCGGCCGAGGTGCCGACGAAGGCGGCGCCGACGACCCGGTCCCGGACGAACTCCGGGTACCGGTCGGCGAGCGCCATGATCGTCATGCCGCCCATGGAGTGCCCGACGAGGACGAGCGGGCCCTCGGGCGCGGCGACGTCGAGGACTGCCTTGAGGTCGCGGCCCAGCTGGTCGATGGCCACCGGCACCGCGGCGGGACCGGCCTGGGAGACGCCCTGGCCGGAGCGGCCGTGGCTGCGCTGGTCCCAGTAGACGGTTCGGACGAGACCGCGGAGCGCCGCCCGCTGGAAGTGCCAGGAGTCCTGGTTGAGGCAGTAGCCGTGGCTGAAGACGACGGTGACGGGGGCGGGCTCCTTGCGCCCGAAGAGCCTGCGGCGGCGGGCGGGCGGGGTGTCCGTCTCGACCTCGTCCACCTCGTAGTACAGGACGGTCGAGTCGTCGGCGAGGGCCCGGCCCGGGGTGCCGCGCAGGCCGCCGTAGGGGCCGGTGGCGTCGAGGGCGAGCCGCGCCTTCTGGCGTACGGAACGGCCGACGGTGAGCCGCTCGACGGCGACCCCGGCGGCCGCGCCGGCGGCCAGGACGCCTATCGCGGCGCCGGCGAACCCGGCGCGCCGCCAGCTGCTGGGGACGGTGGTGCCACCGATACCGGTCACCTCGCCCACGTCGACCCTCCCCCTTGCTCGCTACTCGCCCAGGTAGACGCGCGGGACGCGCGCGCCGATCCGGGTGACGATCTCGTACGCGATGGTGTCGGCGGCCACCGCCCAGTCCTCGGCGGTCGGCTCGCCCCGGTCGCCGGATCCGAAGAGCACGGCCTCGGTGCCCGCCTCCGGCTCGTCCCCGCCGAGATCGACGACGAACTGGTCCATGGCGACCCGCCCGGCGACCGTACGGACCGCGCCGTCGACGAGGACGGGGCCGCGGCCCGAGGCGTGCCGGGGGACGCCGTCGGCGTAACCGAGCGGCACGAGGCCGAGGGTGGTCTCGCGCTCGGTGACGTAATGGTGCCCGTAACTCACGCCGTGCCCGGCCGGGACCCGCTTGACGAGCGCGATGCTGCCCTTCAGGGACATCACCGGCTTCAGACCGAGATCGGCGGAGGTGCCGAGTTCGGGGCTGGGTGAGATGCCGTACATGGCGATGCCGGGCCGCACCAGGTCGAAGTGGGCCTCGGGGAGGGTGAGGGTGGCGGGCGAGTTGGCGATGTGCCGGACCTCGGGCTCGACGCCGGCCTGCTCGGCGTGGTCGAGCATCGAGCGGAACACGTCGAGCTGGACGGCGATGGAGGGGTGGTGGGGCTCGTCGGCGCACGCGAAGTGCGACCAGAGGCCGGTGACCTTGACGAGGCCGTCGGCCTCGCCCTTCAGGGCCGCCTCCACCAGCTCGGGCCAGTCGGCGGGCTGGCAGCCGTTGCGGCCGAGTCCGGTGTCGGCCTTGAGCTGGATACGGGCGGTGCCGCCGGTGCGGCGCGCCGCCTCCAGCACCTCCTCCAGGGCCCACATCCCGCTCACGGACATGTCGAGACCGGCCTCGATGCCCTGGTCCCAGGGGTCGCCCGGCGTCCAGAGCCAGCACATGACGGGGACGTCGGTGATCCCGGCGGCCCGCAGCGCGAGCGCCTCGTGCGGGGTGGCGGTCCCGAGCCAGTCCGCGCCCGCGTCCAGGGCGGCGCGGGCACACCGGACGGCGCCGTGTCCGTACGCGTCGGCCTTGACCACGGCCATGATCCGGACGTGGGGGGCGACGCGGGCGCGCAGCGTGCGGACGTTCGCACGCAGCGCGCCGAGGTCGATCTCGGCGCGGGCTCTGCGGGGCGGCGGTGTCTCAGTCATCGCGCCCAGTCTCTCAGGTGTCAGCTCCCGAACCGCTTTCCCGGTCGCCCTTGCGCGGAACGTCCCAGGGTTTCTCGGCGTTGCGGCCCGTGTGGGCAATCGTCCCGCAGGGCGTGGGGGTCCCCCCGGACGGAGTCTGGGGGAGGGTGGGCGCCGGGGCGGGGGCGCCTCCGAAGGCCCCGGGCCTACAAGCCCGCGTTCACGTCACGCCACGCCTCGCCCACCGCCCCCGCCACCTCCGACGCCGTCACCGGCCCCCGCCCCCCCGACGCCCGACGCGCCGCCAGGCCGTGGAGGTAGGCGGCGCACGAGGCCGCGTCCAGTGGGGGGAGGCCGGCTGCCAGGAGGGAGCCTGCCAGGCCCGAGAGGACGTCGCCGCTGCCGGCCGTCGCCAGCCAGGCGGTCCCGGTCGGGTTCACCCGTACGGGGCCGCCGTCCGGCCCGTACACCAGCGTCGTCGACCCCTTGAGCAGCACCGTCGCCCCGAACCGCCCCGCCAGTTCCCGTACCGCCGCGAGCCGCCCCGCCTCCACCTCCTCGCGGGCCGCACCGAGCAGCGCCGCCGCCTCTCCCGCGTGCGGGGTGAGGAGGGTCGGGGCGCTGCGGGCCCGTACGAGCGCGGGGTCCAGGCCCCGGAGCCCGTCCGCGTCCACGAGGACCGGGACGTCCGAGGCGAGGACCTCCCCCACGCCCGGCTCGTCGCCGAGGCCGGGCCCGACCACCCAGGCCTGCACCCGCCCCGCCGCGGACGGCGGCCCCGCGTGGACGAGGGTCTCGGGGTGCCGGGCGATCACCGCGTCGGCGGCGGGCCCGACGTACCGCACGGCCCCCGCCCCGCCCCGCAGCGCCCCCTCGACGGTGAGGACGGCCGCTCCCGGGTAGCGGGCGGAGCCGGCGACGACACCGAGGACTCCGCGCCGGTACTTGTCGCTCCCGGCGCCGGGTACGGGCAGCAGCCGCGCCACGTCCTGGTGCTGGAGCGCCTCCACGTCCGGCACGCCCGGCAGTTCGTCGGCGAGCCCGATGTCGACGAGCCGCAACGCGCCCGCGTACTCCCGTCCGGGGTCGACGAGCAGCCCCGGCTTGTACGCGCCGAAGGTGATGGTCACGTCCGCCCGCAGCGCCTCCCCCGCCACCTCGCCCGTGTCCGCGTCGACGCCGCTCGGCAGGTCGACGGCGACGACGACGGCGTCGGAGCCGCGCGCGGCCCGGGCGACGGGCACGGCGTCGGGCCGGAGCCCGCCCCGCCCGCCGATGCCGGTGATGCCGTCGAGGACGAGGTCGGCGGCGGCAAGCGGTTCGAACGGGTCGTCCGCGACCCGGCCCCCCGCCGCCCGGAGGGCCGCGAGCCCGCCCTCGTGGGCGCGGGCGCCGAGCAGGACGGCGGTGACACCGGCACCGCGCCGGGCGAGCCGGGCGCCGGCGTAGAGGGCGTCGCCGCCGTTGTCGCCGCCGCCGACGAGAAGGACGACCCGGGACCCGTACACCCGTCCCTTCCCGAGGAGCGAGCAGCAGGCGGCGGCGAGCCCGGCGGCGGCCCGCCCCATGAGGGCGCCCTCGGGCAGCCGGGCCATGAGGGCGGCCTCGGCGGCCCGTACGGTCTCCACGCGGTGAGCGGTACGCATGGTCAGCAGTCTGCCGCAGTCGTCAGACCCCTGCCCGGGGAGGCGGGTTGACGCCCTTTCACCCCCGCGCCCCGACCACCGCCCCGTACGCCCGCGCACGCCCCCGTACAACCCCCCGCACACGCCGTCACGCCTCCGCGATCACCACCGCCGACGCCACCCCCGCGTCATGGCTGAGCGAGACGTGCCAGTTCTTCACGCCCAGCTCCGCCGCCCGCGCCGCCACCGTCCCGCGCACCCGCAGCCGCGGCTGCCCGGTGCCCTCGACGTACACCTCGGCGTCCGTCCAGTGCAGCCCGCCCGGCGCGCCGAGCGCCTTCGCCAGCGCCTCCTTCGCGGCGAACCGCACCGCGAGCGAGGCGGGCCCGCGCCGCTCGCCGCTGGGAAGCAGCAGCTCCCGTTCGACGAAGAGGCGCTGGAGCAGCCCCGGTGTCCGTTCGATCGACGCGGCGAAACGGTCGATCTCCGCCACGTCGATCCCCACCCCAATGATCATTTCCCACTCACTCCACGGTCACGGATTTGGCCAGGTTGCGCGGCTGGTCGACCTCGTTGCCCCGCGCGGTGGCGAGCTCGCAGGCGAAGACCTGGAGCGGCACCGTGGAGACCAGCGGCTGGAGCAGCGTAGGCGTGGCGGGGATCCGGATGAGGTGGTCGGCGTACGGGACGACGGCGTCGTCGCCCTCCTCCGCGATGACGATGGTCCGCGCCCCGCGGGCCCGGATCTCCTGGATATTGGAGACGATCTTGTCGTGGAGGACGGATCGGCCCTTGGGCGAGGGCACCACGACGACCACGGGCAGGTCCTCCTCGATGAGCGCGATCGGCCCGTGCTTGAGCTCACCGGCGGCGAAGCCCTCGGCGTGCATGTACGCCAGTTCCTTCAGCTTCAGGGCACCTTCGAGGGCGACGGGGTAGCCCACGTGCCGGCCGAGGAAGAGGACGGTGTCCTTGTCGGCGAGGGAGCGGGCGAGGGCGCGTACCGGCTCCATCGTCGCGAGGACCCGCTCGACCTCGTCGCCGATGCGGGCGAGCTCCCGGACGACGGCGTGGATCTCGTCGCCCCACTTGGTGCCGCGCACCTGCCCCAGGTACAGCGCGAGGAGGTAGCAGGCGACGAGCTGGGTGAGGAAGGCCTTGGTGGAGGCGACGGCGACCTCGGGCCCGGCGTGCGTGTAGAGCACGGCGTCCGACTCGCGGGGGATGGTCGAGCCGTTGGTGTTGCAGACGGCGAGGACCTTCGCGCCCTGCTCACGGGCGTGCCGGAGCGCCATCAGGGTGTCCATGGTCTCGCCGGACTGGGAGATCGCGATGACGAGGGTCCGCTGGTCGAGGATCGGGTCCCGGTAGCGGAACTCGCTGGCGAGTTCGACCTCGCAGGGGATCCGGGTCCAGTGCTCGATGGCGTACTTGGCGATGAGCCCGGCGTGGAAGGCGGTGCCGCAGGCGATGACGACGACCTTGTCGGCCTCGCGGAGCACGCGGTCGGGGATGCGCACCTCGTCGAGGGTGAGCCGTCCCGAGCCGTCGATCCGGCCGAGGAGGGTGTCGGCGACGGCCTTGGGCTGCTCGGCGATCTCCTTGAGCATGAAGTGGTCGTAGCCGCCCTTCTCGGCGGCGGAGGCGTCCCAGTCCACGTGGTAGGACCGCACGTCGGCGGGCGTGCCGTCGAAGTCGGTGACGGTGACGCCGTCCCTGCTCAGTTCGACGACCTGGTCCTGGCCGAGTTCGATGGCCGAGCGGGTGTGGGCGATGAAGGCGGACACGTCGGAGGCGAGGAAGTGCTCGCCTTCGCCGACGCCGACGACGAGCGGCGAGTTCCGGCGGGCGCCGACGACGACGTCCGGCTGGTCGGCGTGCACGGCGACCAGGGTGAACGCCCCGTCGAGCCGCCGGCAGACGAGCCGCATGGCCTCCGCGAGGTCGCCGACGGAGGAGAACTCCTCGGCGAGGAGGTGGGCGACGACCTCGGTGTCCGTCTCGGAGAGCAGGTCGTGGCCGCGCTCCGCGAGCTCCTCGCGCAGGGCGGCGAAGTTCTCGATGATGCCGTTGTGGACGACGGCGACACGGCCCGCGTTGTCCAGGTGCGGGTGCGCGTTGGCGTCGGTCGGCCCGCCGTGGGTGGCCCAGCGGGTGTGTCCGATGCCCACGGACCCGTCGGCCGGCGGCCGCTCCACGAGCTCCTTCTCCAGATTGACGAGCTTGCCCGCCTTCTTCGCCGCGGCGAGCCCTCCGTCGGAGAGCACCGCGACCCCGGCCGAGTCGTAGCCCCGGTATTCGAGCCTCTTGAGACCCGCGACCACCACATCAAGCGCCGACTGCCCGCCGACGTATCCCACGATTCCACACATGACGGAAGCCTAGGGCGGATGGCGCCCGGAGGCCCGGAGTCGGCCGGGTTCGGCGGGCGCGCGTCGGCGGGCGCGGGTCAGCGGGCGCGGGTCAGCGGGCGGGCGTCGGCGGGCGCGTCAGCCGAGCTTCTTGTCCTGCGCCGTGATGATCGCCGTCGGCAGCGACGTGACCGGGCCGCCGAAGCTGAGGGTGGAGAACGAGGCCAGCGTGCCGCCCTCGCGGAAGGTGACCAGCTTGGTGACGAACGGCAGCCCGGCCACGTCGGTGGTCACCGTCCAGGCGAGCGCCTCGTCACCGGCGGAGACCGTCTCCGGCTCGACCTTCATGATCTTCGTCTTCTCGCCGCCGCCGATGAGCGTGAAGCCGCCCGCGCACTCGGTCCCGGCCTTCTTCAGCGAGGCGAACGCGTCCTGCGCGCCCTGCCCGTCGTACGAGCCGAGGGTCACGCCCGTCGCCGGTGCGCCCAGCGCCCCCATGATGTCCTCGGGGGACGCCGTCGCGCCGTCGGTCTTCGGCACCTCGATGGCCCTGCGGTACGCGGACGCGGCCGGGTTTCCGGTGGCGATGTACGACATGGCGTCCGCGAACGGCTTGCAGGACGGCTTGTCCGCCGCGACCGCGGAGGGCGGGACGATCTCCGCGGCCGGCGTCTTCTTCACCTGGTAGCCGGGGAGATCGGCCTGCTCGACGATCAGCTTCTCCAGCTCGGCGACGGACAGCGCCTTGGCCGGGGGCGCGCTGCTCGTCGTGGCGGAGGCGCTGGGCGCCGCGCTCTCCTTGCCCTTGCCCTGGTCGGCGCTCTCCTTCCCGCCCCCGCAGGCGGTGACGAGCAGCGCGAGGGAGACGGCGGTGGCGGCGACGGCGGCGGTTCGGAAGGACGTACGCATGTGTGGGTACTCTCTGCTTCTCTTCGTGCCGCCGCGCGGCGGCTCCCCCCGCGTGCAGACCGGACCCACGCGGCAAACGACGTGATCACCCTAGGGCAGGGCACGGACAACGCCCTGCGCCACGTGACCGACCCCACGACCCACGGACGTCCCGGACCCCCGACAATGGCGGGGTGATCACTTCGCCGCCACGAAGCCCGGCCGAGAACGACCCCCACGGCAACGACCCCCACGGCACCGGCGCCTCCGGCCACGGCTCCTCCGGCAAGGCCTCCTCCGGCAACGGCAACGGCTCCTCGCCCCGGCGCCCCTCCGAAGCGACCCCCTACGTCGACTTCACCCGGGCCGAGTGGAGCGACCTGCGCGACAAGACGCCGCTGCCGCTCACCGCCGACGAGCTCGAACGGCTCCGCGGGCTCGGGGACGTCATCGACCTCGACGAGGTACGGGACGTCTATCTGCCGCTGTCCCGGCTGCTCAACCTGTACGTGCAGGCCACCAGCGGCCTGCGCGGCGCCCTCAACACCTTCCTCGGCGAGAGCGGGGAGCAGCGCGGCACCCCCTTCGTCATAGGGGTCGCCGGTTCGGTGGCCGTCGGCAAGTCGACGGTCTCCCGTCTCCTCCAGGCCCTGCTCGCCCGCTGGCCGGAGCACCCGCGCGTGGAGCTGGTGACGACGGACGCCTTCCTCTACCCGATGGAGGAGCTGAGGGAGCGCGGGCTCATGGCCCGTAAGGGTTTCCCCGAGTCGTACGACCGCCGGGCCCTGACCCGGTTCGTCGCCGACATCAAGGCGGGCAAGGAGGAGGTCACGGCGCCGGTCTACTCGCACCTGATCTACGACCGCGTCCCCGGCGAGCGGCTCGTCGTCCGCCGCCCGGACATCCTGATCGTGGAGGGCCTGAACGTCCTCCAGCCCGCGCTGCCCGGCAAGGACGGGCGGACCCGCGTCGGTCTCGCCGACTACTTCGACTTCTCCGTGTACGTGGACGCGCGCCCCGAGGACATCGAACGCTGGTACCTCAACCGCTTCCGCAAGCTCCGCGACACCGCATTCCAGAACCCCTCCTCGTACTTCCAGCGGTACACGCAGGTCTCCGAGGATGAGGCCCTCGACTACGCCCGCACCATGTGGCGGACGATCAACAAGGTGAACCTCCTGGAGAACGTGGCCCCGACACGCGGCCGGGCAACCCTGGTGGTCCGCAAGGGCCCCGACCACAAGGTGCAGCGGCTGAGCCTCCGCAAGCTCTGACCCCCCTGAGTCCGGGCCGTCCGTCAGCTCTGCCTCTTCCCCGACCCCCGGCCGTCCGTAAGCTCTGTCGCATGCTGCATCTCCGCATGATCGTCCCCTCCGACCGCACCCTGGACGCGGTCAAGGTGATCGAGTCGACGGTCGGCACCACCCATCTGGTGGTGCTCCCCGGCGCCGCCCGGGACCCCGTGGGTGACGTCGTGATGTGCGACGTGGCCCGCGAGGCGGGCGACGAACTCCTCGGCGAACTGCGTGAGCTGAGGATCGCTCAGGACGGTTCGATCGCCGTCGGCAACATCGACCTCTCCCTCTCCACGCGCGCGGACGCGGCCGAGGAGGAGGCGCCGGGCGAGGCCGCGGACGCGGTGATCTGGGAGCAGCTGACGGGGGCGACCCACGAGGAGTCGACGCTCTCGATCACGTACTGCGCGTTCATGATCCTGGCGACGATGATCGCGGCCTGCGGTGTCGTCCTGGACAACGCGGTCCTGATCGTGGGCGCGATGGCGGTCGGCCCGGAGTTCGGCCCGCTCGCCGGCGTGTGTACGGCGGTGGTGCGGCGCGCTCCGAAGCTGGCGGCGCGGTCGCTGATCGCGCTGCTCGTCGGCTTCGCGGCGGCGATCGCGGCGACGACGCTGTTCAGTCTGGGGATGGACGCGCTCGACCTGTTCACCAGGGAGCGGCTGGACGGGGACCGCCCCAACACCAGTTTCATCTGGCAGCCGGACCCGTTCTCGTTCGTCGTGGCGCTGCTCGCGGGCGCGGCCGGCACCCTCTCGCTGACCTCCGCCAAGTCGGGGGCGCTCGTGGGCGTGGCGATCTCGGTGACGACGGTCCCGGCGGCCGCGAACGCGGCCGTGGCGCTCAGCTACGGCGAGGTGGGCCAGATGTGGGGGTCGGTCGAGCAGCTGCTGCTCAACCTCTTCGGGATCATGCTGGCCGGGATCGTGACGCTGTACGCGCAGAAGCTGCTGTGGCGCACGCAGCGCGGCCACTGGCGCCGGCCCACCGCACGTACGCCGAAGGGCTGAGGAACGGACGAACGCGCGAGGGCCCCCACCGGCACGGTGGGGGCCCTCCTGTGCATGACGATGCCTCAGAAAGCCTAGCGCCCCTAGCCCAGTGCCGACTTCACGACGTCCGCGAGGCGCTGCGCGACCGCGCGGGCCTGCTCGATGTCCGCGGCCTCGACCATGACGCGGACCAGCGGCTCGGTGCCGGAGGAGCGGAGCAGGACGCGGCCGGTGGAGCCGAGCTCGCGCTCGGCCTCGACGACGGCGGCGGCGAGGTCGCCGGAGGTCGCGACGCGCGACTTGTCGACGTCCTTCACGTTGATGAGGATCTGCGGCAGCCGCTCCATCACCCCGGCGAGGTCCGCGAGCGACTTGCCGGTGGCGGCGACCCGGGCGGCCAGCATGAGGCCGGTGAGGGTGCCGTCGCCGGTGGTGGCGTGGTCGAGGACGATGACGTGGCCCGACTGCTCGCCGCCGAGCGCGTAACCGTGCTCCTTCATGGACTCCAGGACGTAACGGTCGCCGACCGCGGTCTGGACGAGGTTCAGGCCCTCGCGCTCCATGGCGAGCTTGAAGCCCAGGTTGGACATGACGGTCGCGACGACGGTGTCGCCGCGCAGCGTCCCGGCCTCGCGCATGGCGAGGGCGAGGACGGCGAGGATCTGGTCGCCGTCGACCTCGTTGCCCGCCGCGTCCACGGCGAGGCAGCGGTCGGCGTCGCCGTCGTGCGCGATGCCCAGGTCGGCGCCGTGCTGGAGGACGGCGGCCTTGAGCAGCTCCAGGTGGGTGGAGCCGCAGCCGTCGTTGATGTTGAGGCCGTCCGGCTCGGCGCCGATGGTGACGACCTCGGCTCCGGCCCGGGAGAAGGCCTCGGGCGAGACGCGGGCGGCGGCGCCGTGGGCCTCGTCGAGGACGACCTTCAGGCCGTCGAGGCGGTTGGGGAGGACGGCGATGAGGTGGGCGACGTACGTGTCGAAGCCCTCCTCGTAATCACGGACGCGGCCGACGCCGGCACCGGTCGGGCGCTCCCAGGGGGCGCCGGTGCGGTGCTCCTCGTACACGGCCTCGATCTGGTCCTCCAGCTCGTCGGCGAGCTTGTGGCCGCCGCGCGCGAAGAACTTGATGCCGTTGTCGGGCATGGCGTTGTGGCTGGCGGAGAGCATCACACCGAGGTCGGCGCCGAGGACGCCGGTGAGGTGGGCCACGGCCGGGGTGGGCAGGACGCCGACGCGCAGCACGTCGACGCCGGCGCTGGCGAGCCCCGCCACGACGGCGGCTTCGAGGAACTCTCCGGACGCGCGGGGGTCACGTCCCACCACGGCGACCGGCCGATGGCCCTCGAAGGTGCCCGCCTCGCCGAGCACGTGCGCCGCCGCGACCGACAGGCCGAGCGCCAGCTCCGCCGTCAGGTCCGCGTTGGCGACACCGCGTACGCCGTCCGTGCCGAAGAGTCGTCCCACAGCTGTCCTCCGAGATACGTGCCCAAGCCGATGAAAGAACCGAAGAAAGAAGAAAGGTGCAAAAGGTTATGAAAAAACGTACGCCCCGACGGCACGGGCAGTGCCGCCGGGGCGTACGAAAGCAGACCGAGCAGGCGATTAACGCTTGCTGTACTGCGGGGCCTTACGGGCCTTCTTGAGACCGGCCTTCTTGCGCTCGACCGCACGGTCGTCGCGGGAGAGGAAGCCGGCCTTCTTCAGCGCCGGGCGGTTGTTCTCGACGTCCGCCTCGTTCAGCGCACGGGCCACGCCGAGGCGCAGGGCGCCGGCCTGACCGGAGACACCGCCACCCGCGATGCGGGCGATGACGTCGTAGCGGTTGTCGAGCTCGAGCACCTTGAAGGGCTCGTTGACTTCCTGCTGGTGCACCTTGTTGGGGAAGTAGTCCTCAAGGGTGCGACCGTTGATCTTCCACTTGCCGGTGCCCGGAACGATCCGGACACGGGCGATGGCGTTCTTGCGACGGCCCAGGCCGGCGGCCGGCTGCGGGTCGCCGAAGCGGGACGCGAGCGACTCGGAGGTGTACTCACCCTCGACGAGCTCGGTCTCGGTGGTGTACTCCTCGACGCCCTCGAACTCGTCGACGGGGGTCTCGGGGGTGGTCTCGGCCACGATGCTCCTCAGATTTCTTTCGTTCTTAGGGGGTGTGGCCGGAACTACTGCGCGACCTGGGTGATCTCGAACGGGACCGGCTGCTGCGCAGCGTGCGGGTGGTTCTCGCCCGCGTAGACCTTCAGCTTCGAGAGCATCTGGCGGCCCAGGGTGTTCTTGGGGATCATGCCCTTGATGGCCTTCTCGACGGCCTTCTCGGGGTTCTTGGAGAGCAGCTCGTCGTAACGGACGGAGCGCAGACCGCCCGGGAAGCCGGAGTGGCGGTACGCCAGCTTCTGGGTCTTCTTGTTGCCGGACAGGTGGACCTTGTCAGCATTGATGATGATGACGAAGTCGCCCATGTCCATGTGGGGCGCGTACACGGGCTTGTGCTTGCCTCGCAGGAGGTTCGCAGCCGTGGTCGCCAGACGGCCCAGGACGATGTCCTGCGCGTCGATGATGTGCCACTGGCGAGTGACATCGCCGGGCTTGGGGCTGTACGTACGCACTTCGTAGCCTTCGCTTCTTCAGTGGATGGAGTCCAGACACACCTGAAGCGATCATGCAGCTGGGGCCTGCACTGCCGGGACACCGCCCGTATGCGAGCCACTGGTAACTGCTCCAGGGAACCTGCGTAACGGCTCTTCGCGTGAGAACGCCGAAACCAATACGCATAACAAACCGCAACAGTACCCGCGCCACCCCGGAAGGGTCAAAACGCGCCGACCCGACCGTGCCCTGGTCACCGCGCCCCGGTCACCGCTCCCGGCCACCGCCCCAGGTCACCGCTCCCGCTCGACCCGCCGCTCGTCCCACACCGGCTCGCTCGTCTCCCGTACGACCCCGTCCGACCCGAAGACCAGATACCGGTCGAACGACTTCGCGAACCACCGGTCGTGGGTGACGGCCAGCACCGTCCCGTCGTACGCCTCAAGCCCCTCCTGGAGGGCCTCCGCCGACTCCAGGTCCAGGTTGTCCGTGGGCTCGTCGAGGAGCAGCGCCGTCGTCCCGGCCAGCTCCAGGAGCAGGATCTGGAAGCGGGCCTGCTGCCCGCCGGAGAGCTTGTCGAAGGGCTGGTCGCCCTGCCGCTCCAGCTCGTACCGCCGCAGCACCGACATCGCGCCGCCCCGGTCCTTGGCGTGCTCCGACCACAGGATGTCGACGAGCGGCCGCCCGGTCAGCTCCGGGTGCGCGTGGGTCTGCGCGAAGTGCCCCGGCACCACCCGGGCACCCAGCTTCCACGCACCGGTGTGGGCGACCGAAGGGTCCCCCGCGAGCAGCCGCAGGAAGTGCGACTTGCCCGACCCGTTCGAGCCGAGGACGGCGACCCGCTCCCCGTAGAAGATCTCCAGGGAGAACGGCTTCATCAGACCGGTCAGCTCAAGGTTCTCGCAGGTCACGGCACGTACACCGGTCCGGCCGCCGCGCAACCGCATCCGGATGTCCTGCTCGCGCGGCGGCTCCGGAGGCGGCCCCGCCTCCTCGAACTTCCGCAGCCGCGTCTGCGCCGCCGCGTACCGGGAGGCCATGGCGTGGCTGACCGCCGCCGCCTGCCGCAGGTTGACGACCAGCTTCTTCAGCTGGACGTGCTTCTCCTCCCAGCGCCGCTTCAGCTCCTCGAAGCGGGCGAACCGGTCCCGTCGTGCCTCGTGGAAGGTGTCGAAGCCGCCGCCGTGCACCCACACGTCCGAACCGGCCGGGCCGGGCTCGACCGCGACGATCTTCTGCGCGCCCCGGGACAGCAGCTCCCGGTCGTGGGAGATGAACAACACGGTCTTACGGGTCTCCCGCAGCCGCTCCTCCAGCCACCGCTTGCCGGGCACGTCGAGGTAGTTGTCCGGCTCGTCGAGCAGCAGGACCTCGTCGGTGCCGCGCAGCAGCGACTCCAGGACGAGCCGCTTCTGTTCGCCGCCGGAGAGCGTCCGGGCCTCACGGAACTGCGCCTTCTCGTACGGCATGCCGAGCGCGGCCGTGGTGCAGAGGTCCCAGACGGTCTCGGCCTCGTACCCCTGCACCTCGGCCCAGTCGCTGAGGGCCTGCGCGTACTTCATCTGCGCGGCCTCGTCGTCGACAGTCATGATCAGGTGCTCGGCCTCGTCGACGGCCTTCGCGGCCTCCCGGATCCGGGGCTGGGCCACCGAGACGAGCAGGTCACGGACGGTGGACCCGTCCCGTACGGAGCCGACGAACTGCGGCATCACACCGAGCCCGCCGCTGACGGTGACCGAGCCGCCGTGCGGCTGGAGCTCCCCGGAGATCAGCCGGAGCAGTGTCGTCTTCCCGGCGCCGTTGGCCCCGACGAGGGCGACGACGGCCCCCTCCCCGACCCTGAAGGAGGCGTCCCCGAGCAGGACCCTCCCGTCGGGAAGGTAGTACTCCAGATGCGCGGCCTCGACATGTCCCATGGGGTGCATTGTCGCCGCCCGCGTCGGCTGGGCCCAACCGGTTTAGGATGCGCGGCATGAGCTTTGGGGGACCGCAGTGGCCGCACGAGCCGCAGCAGCAGGGGCAGCAGGGGTACGGACAGCAGCCGCAGGGACAGCAGGGGTACGGGCAGCAGGGGTACGGACAGCAGCCCCAGGGACAGCAGGGATACGGGCAGCAGCCCCAGGGGCAGCAGGGGTACGGCCCCGGGCACGCCGATCCCTTCCCGGGCGCCCAGGGCGGCGGGGACACCCCGGACTGGGGCGCCCTGGCCGACGCCTCGGCCTCCCGTAACCGGCGCAAGCGCTGGCTGGTGATCGGCGGCGGCGCCGTGGCCGCGCTGGCCGTCGGCGCGATCGTGGCGACCGCCGTGGTGGCCACCGGCAAGAAGAACGACGAGGCCAAGAACAGCGGGGTGCCCACCGGCACGCTCTCCCCCACCGCCTCGCCGACCCCCGACCCGACCTTCTCCTCGGTGGCGCCGCCGCCCCCGCCGAACCCGAAGGACTACATCACGGACCCGAAGAAGGACAGGGCCCCGCTCTCCGCCGAGGGCCTCTTCCCGGGCAAGAAGCTGACCATGGACAAGCGCCCGTACACGAAGGGCGCGACCTCGGCGACGACGAACTGCGCGGCCGTCACCCAGGGCGGCCTCGGCACCGTCCTCAAGAAGAACGGCTGCCAGCGCCTGCTGCGCGCCACCTACGTGAAGGACGGCGTCGCGATCACCGTCGGCGTCGCCGTCTTCCCGTCCGAGGCGGCCGCCCTCAAGGCGAAGAGCCAGGCCACCGGCGGCGTCGCCCCGCTGGCCGGCGCGGGCGTCAAGGAGTTCTGCCGCGCCACGGTCTGCCTGCGCCGCTCGAACTCGGTCGGCCGCTACGCGTACTTCACCCAGGCCGGCTTCACCGACGGCAAGAAGGTCACCAAGGCCCACAAGCCGGTCTTCCAGGCCAGCGACGACATCGGCACCTTCGCCTTCAACCAGATCTACGCCCGCGGCAAGGCCCAGGCCTCAGCAGCAGCCAACGCTCCCGGGGAGTGACCGCTTGTTCCTGGCCTCCAGATTGCGGGCGGCCAGGAGCTCGTCGGCCGGGTAGCCGACCTCTTCGAGGGTGAGGCCGTGCGGCCGTACGACATGCACGGCCGAGTCCCGCACACCGGCCGCGAGCACCTTGCCGGGCCAGTCCACCGGCCGGTGCCCGTCACCGACGAACAGCAGGGCGCCGACCAGCGAGCGGACCATGTTGTGGCAGAACGCGTCGGCCTTCACGGTGGCTTCCATCACCCCGTCGGGGCGCTGCTCCCAGCGCAGCTCCTGGAGGGTGCGGATGGTGGTCGCGCCCTCGCGCCGCTTGCAGTACGCGGCGAAGTCGTGCTCGCCGACGAGCGAGGCGGCGGCCTCGTTCATGGCGTCCATGTCGAGGGCCCAGTCGTGCCACAGGACGTGCCCGCGCTGCAGCGGGTCGACGCCGCCGGGGTTGTCGGTGACGCGGTAGGCGTAGCGGCGCCAGATCGCGGAGAACCGGGCGTTGAAGCCCGCGGGGGCCTCTTCCACCCTCCACACCCGCACGTCGTGGGAGAGGCGCCCCGCGAGCCGCCTGAGCAGCTTGTCGCGGTGCTCGGCCCACAGCTCGACGGGCAGGTCGACGTGCGCGACCTGGCCGCGCGCGTGGACCCCGGAGTCGGTCCGTCCGGCCACGGTCAGCTCGTACGTCTCCTTGGACCGGGTCACGGTCCGCAGGGCGTCCTCGATGTCCCCCTGGACGGTCCGCTGCCCCTGCTTCTGCTTGGCCCAGCCGGAGAAGTCCTTGCCGTCGTACGAAAGGTCGAGGCGTACCCGTACGAACCCGTCCTGCACGTCATCGCTCACGCGGAAATCCTCTCAAACACACGGGAGCGGGCCCGCACCCCAGGGGGTACGGGCCCGCACACGAGAACAGTCGTCAAGAACGCTTACGCGTCCTTCACGCCTTTTACTTGGTCGAGTCCTCGACGGGCTCCGCCGGAGCCTCGGCGGCCGTGTCGGCCTCCTTGACGGCGCGCACGGTGGCGGCCTCGGCCTCGGCGACGGTCGCCTTCTTGGCGATCTCGCCCTCGACCAGCTCGATCACGGCCATCGGGGCGTTGTCGCCACGACGGTTGCCGATCTTGGTGATACGGGTGTAGCCACCGGGGCGCTCCGAGTAACGCGGGGCGATCTCGGTGAAGAGGGTGTGGACGATCCCCTTGTCGGTGATCGACTGCAGCACCAGGCGACGGTTGTGGATGTCGCCCTTCTTCGCCTTGGTGATCAGGCGCTCGGCGACCGGACGCAGCCGACGGGCCTTGGCCTCGGTCGTGGTGATGCGGCCGTGCTCGAAGAGCGACTTCGCCAGGTTGGCGAGGAGCAGCTTCTCGTGCGCGGCGGAACCGCCGAGGCGGGCACCCTTCGCGGGACGCGGCATGGTGTTTCTCCTTGTGATCTGCACCGGCCGTATGAGGTACCGATGTCAGTGTCCGAGCGGGCGGCTACCCGTCGGAGACCCGCGCCCCCTGAGGGGCGCGGGGAACTGCGTGACCGGCCACAGCCGGCCCGCAGGTGAATCTGGACCGTCGGTCCCGAGCTGTCAGTACTGCTCGGTCTCGACGAAGCCCGCATCCACGTCGTCGTCGGCGCCGAACGCGTCCGCGGCAGCGGTCGGGTCGAATCCGGGCGGGCTGTCCTTCAGCGCGAGGCCCATACCGGCCAGCTTCGCCTTGACCTCGTCGATCGACTTCGCACCGAAGTTGCGGATGTCGAGCAGGTCGGCCTCGGAGCGCGCCACGAGCTCACCCACGGAGTGGATGCCCTCACGCTTGAGGCAGTTGTACGAACGAACGGTGAGCTCGAGCTCCTCGATCGGCAGCGCGAGGTCGGCGGCGAGGGCGGCGTCCGTGGGGGACGGGCCCATGTCGATGCCCTCGGCGTCGATGTTGAGCTCGCGCGCCAGACCGAACAGCTCGACCAGGGTCTTACCGGCGGACGCCATGGCGTCACGCGGGCGCATGGCCTGCTTGGTCTCGACGTCGACGATCAGCTTGTCGAAGTCGGTGCGCTGCTCGACACGGGTCGCCTCGACCTTGTACGTGACCTTGAGCACCGGCGAGTAGATGGAGTCGACCGGGATACGGCCGATCTCCTGGCCCGCCTGCTTGTTCTGCACGGCGGAGACGTAGCCGCGACCGCGCTCGACGGTCAGCTCCATCTCCAGCTTGCCCTTGCCGTTGAGCGTGGCGAGGACGAGGTCGGGGTTGTGCACCTCGACACCGGCCGGGGGCGCGATGTCGGCGGCGGTGACCAGACCCGGGCCCTGCTTGCGCAGGTACATCACGACCGGCTCGTCGTGCTCCGAGGAGACGACCAGCTGCTTGATGTTGAGGATGAGGTCGGTGACGTCCTCCTTGACGCCCGGCACGGTGGTGAACTCGTGCAGGACACCGTCGATGCGGATGCTGGTGACAGCGGCACCCGGGATCGAGGAGAGGAGGGTACGGCGGAGGGAGTTGCCGAGGGTGTAGCCGAAGCCCGGCTCCAGCGGCTCGATGACGAACCGGGAGCGGAACTCGTCGACGACCTCTTCGGTCAGCGAAGGACGCTGAGCGATAAGCATGTCTTCAATCCTTCAGTCGTGGACGCCCACTATTTGACGCCCGACGGAATACTGCTGTGACGCGTACTGCGTACTGCAAGGGTACGGGCGGCACGGTCCGAAGAGCCGTACCGCCCGAAGTCCTGATCAAGCAGCCGTGCGTCAGACGCGGCGGCGCTTGGGGGGACGGCAGCCGTTGTGCGGCGTGGGGGTGACGTCCTGGATCGAACCGACCTCGAGGCCCGTGGCCTGGAGGGAGCGGATCGCGGTCTCGCGGCCGGAGCCCGGACCCTTGACGAAGACGTCGACCTTGCGCATGCCGTGCTCCTGCGCGCGGCGAGCGGCCGACTCGGCGGCCATCTGCGCGGCGAACGGGGTGGACTTGCGCGAGCCCTTGAAGCCGACGTGGCCGGCGGAGGCCCAGGAGATCACGTTGCCCGAGGGGTCCGTGATCGAGACGATCGTGTTGTTGAACGTGCTCTTGATGTGCGCGTGGCCGTGAGCGACGTTCTTCTTTTCCTTGCGGCGCACCTTCTTGGCGGCACCCTGACGACCCTTGGGGGGCATCTATAACTCCTACGGGAGGTGGTCGGTCCTACAGCGAAGACCGCTTGATAAAGCGTCCGCTGAGGACTACTTCTTGCCCGGCTTCTTCTTGCCGGCGATGGCGCGACGCGGGCCCTTGCGGGTACGAGCGTTCGTGCTGGTGCGCTGACCGCGGACGGGCAGGCCACGACGGTGGCGCAGACCCTGGTAGCAGCCGATCTCGACCTTGCGGCGGATGTCGGCGGCGATCTCGCGGCGGAGGTCACCCTCGGTCTGGAGGTTGGCGTCCACGTACTCGCGGATCTTGACGAGGTCTTCCTCGGCAAGCTCGCGGACACGGGTGGACGGGTTCACGCCGGTCGCGGCGAGGATCTCCTCGGACCGGGTACGTCCGATACCGAAGACGTAGGTGAGTGCGACCACCACACGCTTTTCGCGCGGGATGTCAACACCGGAAACGCGTGCCATTCAATGGCTCCTGTGTTCTCGGGGGTCTGCTGCAGAACCGCTCCCGACCGCCGACCCTTCGAAACGTCGAAGGGTGGTACGTCCGGGTCCCCGGCCCCCGCCGGAGGTGCCGTCAACCGTGGAACACGGCCCGACGGGCTCTGCGTATGTACGTTGCTATGCGTCGCGCGAAGAACTGCGAAGTTGCAGGTCGGTCGGCGTGCGTCAGCCCTGGCGCTGCTTGTGGCGCAGGTTGTCGCAGATGACCATGACCCGACCGTGACGGCGGATCACCTTGCACTTGTCGCAGATCTTCTTGACGCTCGGCTTGACCTTCATGGGATGTGAGGTTCTCCGGGTCAGTGCCACCACCCGCGCCCGGAGGCGGGGTGCGGGCAAGATCTACTTGTACCGGTAGACGATCCGGCCACGCGTCAGGTCGTACGGAGAGAGCTCCACGACGACCCGGTCGTCCGGAAGGATTCGGATGTAGTGCATCCGCATCTTGCCGGAGATGTGCGCGAGGACCTTGTGACCGTTCTGGAGTTCCACCTTGAACATGGCGTTCGGGAGGGACTCGATCACGGTGCCCTCGATTTCGATGGCACCTTGCTTCTTGGCCACGCTTCGCCTTTCGAATCGGCTACCTTGATCGACTCTCGCCGCCGCATGCGGACACACGGGTACACGAGAGCCGACGCATCAGTCTACGTCAGGCCCCAGGAAAAGACGAATCGGGAAGTCTGCCCATGGGAGGAGATCACTAAGCCAGCGGAACCCATCCCCCGACGCAGCCCTCGCGGGCTCGGCAACGCCGAGGCCTCCGCCTTACGCCAGCGGATCCGGCGCCGCCGTGACACCCAGCTCCGCCAGCTTCGCCTTACCCCCGTCGACCGCCGTCAGCACCAGCGGGCCCTCTTCCGTCAGGGCGACCGAGTGCTCCCAGTGGGAGGACCACGTTCCGTCCCAATTCCCGACGCAGCCCTCGCGGGCTCGGCGCCCGGGGGCGCCTCACAAGCTTCGGCCTGCTGCGCCGGACTCCGTCCGCCGGTCCGGCCCTAAGCCAGCGGATCCGGCGCAGCCACCACACCCAGCTCCGCCAGCTTCGCCTTGCCCCCGTCGACCGCCGTCAGCACCAGCGGGCCCTCTTCCGTCAGCGCGACCGAGTGCTCCCAGTGGGAGGACCACGTTCCGTCCGTCGTGATGACGGTCCAGTCGTCCTTCAGGACCTCCGTCGCCGGGGTGCCCAGGGAGACCATCGGCTCGATCGCCAGGCAGAAGCCGGCGACCAGCTTCGGGCCCTTGCCGCGCTTGCGGGAGACGTAGTTCAGGAGGTGCGGGTCCATGTGCATCTCGGTGCCGATGCCGTGGCCGCCGTAGTCCTCGATGATCCCGTAGCGGCCGAGGCTGTGGTCGCCGACCGCCGGCCGGGGCTGGCGCTTGATGTACGTCTCGATCGCGCGCGAGACGTCCACCAGACGGTTGCCGAGCTTCATGGCGGCGATGCCGGCCCACATCGACTCCTCGGTCACCCGGGAGAGCTCGATCAGCTCCGGGGCGTGCCCGGTGCCCACGAACGCCGTGTAGGCCGCGTCGCCGTGCCAGCCGTCCACGATCGCGCCGCAGTCGATGGAGATGATGTCGCCGTCCTTGAGGACGGTCTTCTCGTCGGGGATGCCGTGGACGACGACCTCGTTCACCGAGGTGCAGATCGTCGCGGGGAACCCGCCGTACCCGAGGAAGTTCGACTTCGCCCCGTGGTCGGCGATGACCTTCCGCGCGACCTCGTCCAGGTCGCGGGTCGTCGCGCCCGGCACGGCGGCCACGCGGGTCGCCGCGTGGATGGCGGCGACGACCAGGCCCGCCTCGCGCATCTTCGCGATCTGCTCGGGGGTCTTGATCTGCACCATCGTGGTCGCGGCCTTTCCATCGAGTACGGGGGAACAGAACAACGATACGGCCGCGGCGCCCCTGAGGGGCACCGCGGCCGTATCGGACGAACCAGGGTTACTTCTTGAGCGCGGCCTTCGCCTTCGCGGTGACCTCGTCCACCTTGCCGAGCGCCGAGATCGTCACGACCAGGTTCTGCGCCCGGTAGTAGTCGATGATCGGCTCGGTCTGCGTGTGGTAGACCTCCAGCCGCTTGCGGACGGTCTCCTCGGAGTCGTCCGGACGCTGGTAGAGCTCGCCGCCGCAGACGTCGCAGACGCCCTCGGTCTTCGGCTGGTTGTACAGCACGTGGAAGACGTGCGCGCTGTCGTTGCGGCAGGTGCGACGACCCGCGATCCGCTTCACGACCTCGTCCTCGGGGACCTCCAGGTCCAGCACCGCGTCGAGCTGCATGTCCTCGGCCTTCAGGACCACGTCCAGAGCCTCGGCCTGCGCCACGTTGCGGGGGAACCCGTCCAGCAGGAAGCCGCCCGCGGCGTCCGGCTGTGCCATCCGGTCCTTGGCCATCCCGATGGTCACCTCGTCGGGTACCAGGTCGCCGGCGTCCATGAAGGCCTTGGCCTTCAGACCCAGCTCCGTGCCCTTGGAGATGTTGGCGCGGAACAGGTCACCCGTGGAGATGTGCGGGATGTCCAGGTCCGTGGCAAGGAACGCGGCCTGCGTACCCTTGCCGGCACCGGGCGGTCCGACGAGGACGATTCGCATCAGCGGAGGAACCCTTCGTAATTGCGCTGCTGGAGCTGGCTCTCGATCTGCTTCACGGTCTCCAGCCCCACACCCACGATGATGAGGATGCTCGTCCCACCGAAGGGGAAGTTGGCATTGGCGCCACCGAAGCCTGCCAACGCCATCGTCGGCACAAGAGCGATCAGACCCAAGTACAGCGAGCCCGGCCAAGTGATCCGGTTGAGCACGTAGCTCAGGTACTCGGCAGTAGGTCGACCAGCCCGGATACCCGGGATGAAGCCACCATACTTCTTCATGTTGTCCGCGACTTCCTCGGGGTTGAACGAGATCGCCACGTAGAAGAAGGCGAAGAACACGATCAGGAGGAAGTACGTAGCGATGTAGTAGGGGTGGTCACCCTTGACGAAGTGGGCTTCGATCCAGGTCTTCCACCCCGCGGTGGAGCTGGAGAACTGGGCGATCAAGGCCGGGATGTAGAGCAGCGACGACGCGAAGATGACAGGAATCACACCTGCCTGGTTCACCTTCAGCGGGATGTAAGTGGACGTACCGCCGTAGGAGCGCCGGCCGATCATGCGCTTCGCGTACTGCACGGGGATGCGGCGCTGGGCCTGCTCGACGAAGACCACGAGGGCCACCATCACGAAGCCGATCAGGATGACGGTGCCGAACTCGATCCAGCCCTTGGCGAGCTTGCCGCTCTCCTTGATGGCCCACAGGGCGCCCGGGAAGCCGGCGGCGATCGAGATGAACATCAGGATCGACATGCCGTTGCCGATGCCGCGGTCGGTGATGAGCTCACCGAGCCACATCACGACACACGTACCGGCGGTCATCGTGACGACCATGGTGGCGATCACGAAGATCGACGGGTCGGGCACGACCTGGTTGGCCACGCTGCAACCGCTGAACAGCGCACCGCTCTTGGCGGTGGCGACGAGACCGGTGCCCTGCAGCACGGCGAGGGCGACGGTCAGGTACCGGGTGTACTGCGTGATCTTGGCGGTACCCGACTGTCCCTCCTTCTTGAGGGCTTCGAGACGCGGGATCACGACGGTCAGCAGCTGCAGGATGATGCTCGCCGTGATGTACGGCATGATGCCGAGCGCGAAGATGGTGATCTGGAGCAGCGCCCCGCCACTGAACATGTTGACCAGGCCGAACAGGCTGTTGTTGCCCTCGCTGGCCTGCTTCACACACTGCTGGACGGCCTCATAGCTGACGCCGGGGACCGGGATGTGGGCCCCGAGGCGGTACAGCACGATGATGGCGAGCGTGAAGAACAGCTTCTTGCGCAGGTCGGGCGTCTTGAACGCCCGGGCGAACGCGGTGAGCACGGTGCCTCCTGCGACCCCCGCGCTATGCGTCAAGGGTGACGGTCTTGAGGTTCGACGATTAGGTATCGGTCATCAATTCCGTGCGGGCATACCGCACGGAGCTTAGACAGTGCACGCCACCTTACCGGCGACCATGCCCGCCTAGGAACGACCAATCGGGGATGCCCCTTTTGGGAGGCATCCCCGATTGGATGTTCAAGCCATCGAGTCGTCTCAGACGAGCTCGGTGACGGTGCCGCCAGCGGCGGTGATCTTCTCCTTGGCGGAGCCGGAGACGGCGTCAACCGAAACCTGCAGCGCCACGGTGATCTCGCCGGTGCCGAGCACCTTGACGAGCTGGTTCTTGCGCACCGCGCCCTTGGCGACCAGGTCGGCCACCGTGACCTCTCCACCCTCGGGGTAGAGAGCGCCGAGCTTGTCCAGGTTCACGACCTGGAACTCGGTGCGGAAGGGGTTCTTGAAGCCCTTCAGCTTCGGCAGACGCATGTGGAGGGGCATCTGCCCGCCCTCGAAGCGCTGCGGAACCTGGTAGCGGGCCTTCGTACCCTTCGTACCACGACCGGCCGTCTTACCCTTCGACGCCTCACCACGACCGACACGGGTCTTCGCGGTCTTGGCGCCGGGGGCGGGACGGAGGTTGTGGGCCTTCAGCGGGCTGTTCTCCGCCATGTCAGTCAACCTCCTCGACCGTCACGAGGTGGCGGACGGTGTGCACCATTCCGCGGAACTCGGGACGATCCTCCTTGACAACCACGTCGTTGACCTTCTTGAGGCCGAGCGAACGCAGGGTGTCGCGGTGGTTCTGCTTGCTGCCGATGTACGACTTCGTCTGCGTGACCTTGAGGCGAGCCATTACGCACCCGCCCCAGCACGCGCACGGAGGAGAGCCGCGGGGGCGACGTCCTCGAGGGGCAGACCACGGCGAGCCGCGATCTCCTCGGGACGCTGCAGGCCCTTGAGGGCCTCCACGGTCGCGTGCACGATGTTGATCGCGTTGTCGGAGCCGAGCGACTTCGACAGGATGTCGTGAACGCCGGCGCACTCGAGCACGGCGCGCACCGGGCCACCGGCGATAACACCGGTACCGGGGGAAGCCGGCTTGAGCAGGACGACGCCCGCGGCCTTCTCGCCCTGGATCGGGTGAGGGATGGTGCCCTGGATGCGCGGAACCTTGAAGAAGTTCTTCTTGGCTTCCTCGACACCCTTGGCGATGGCCGCGGGAACTTCCTTGGCCTTGCCGTAACCGACACCTACGGTGCCGTCACCGTCGCCCACCACGACCAGCGCGGTGAAGCTGAAGCGGCGACCACCCTTGACAACCTTGGCGACGCGGTTGATCGCGACAACGCGCTCAACGTACGCGGTCTTCTCGGCGGCAGCGCCACCGTCGCGGCCCTTCCGGTCCCGCCGCTCGCCGCCACCGGCACCGCTTCCGCGGCGCTGGGGTCCAGCCATTGGATTTACCTCTCTCTGTTACGTCCGTTAGTCCCGGAACCGGGGCTTAGAACTTCAGCCCGGCTTCGCGGGCGGCGTCAGCCAGAGCGGCAATGCGCCCGGCGTACCTGTTGCCACCACGGTCGAACACGACAGCCTCGACGCCAGCGGCCTTGGCGCGCTCAGCGACGAGCGCACCGACCTGCTTGGCCTGCGCGGACTTGTCACCCTCGCCACCACGGATCGACGCGTCCAGGTTCGACGCGGACGCAAGGGTGTGACCCTTGAGGTCGTCGATGACCTGAGCGGTGATACCGCGGTTCGAACGCGTCACGACGAGGCGCGGACGCTCCGCCGTACCCGACACGTTCTTGCGGATGCGGATGTGGCGGCGCGCCTTGGCGGCACGCTTGTAAGCGTCGCCCTTGGCGATCTTCACACCGTATGCCATGGCTTACTTACCAGCCTTTCCGACCTTGCGGCGGATGACCTCGCCGGCGTACTTGACGCCCTTGGCCTTGTACGGGTCGGGCTTCCGCAGCTTGCGGATGTTCGCCGCGACCTCGCCGACCTTCTGCTTGTCGATGCCCTCGACCGAGAACTTGGTCGGCGACTCGACCTTGAACGAGATGCCCTCGGGCGCCTCGATCAGGATCGGGTGGCTGTAACCGAGCTGGAACTCCAGGCTGGAGCCCTTCGCGGCCACGCGGTAACCGACACCGCTGATCTCGAGCGCCTTCACGTAACCCTGGGTCACACCGGTGATCATGTTGGCCACCAGCGTGCGGGACAGGCCGTGAAGGGCCTTGTTCTGACGCTCGTCGTTCGGACGGTTGACGTTGAGCACGCCATCCTCGCCCTTAACGATGTCGATCGGCGCGGCGACGGTGTGGCTCAGGGTGCCCTTGGAACCCTTCACCGTGACCGTGCGGCCCTCGATGGTGACGTCCACGCCGGCGGGAACCTGGATAGGCAGCTTGCCAATACGCGACATGAGCTTTCCTTCCTTTCCCGACTACCAGACGTAGGCGAGGACTTCCCCACCTACGCCCTTCTTGCCTGCCTGCTGACCGGTCAGGAGGCCGTGGGACGTGGAGATGATCGCCACGCCCAGACCGCCGAGGACCTTCGGCAGGTTGGTGGACTTCGCGTAAACCCGGAGACCGGGCTTCGAGATCCGCTTGATGCCCGCGATGGAGCGCTCACGGTTCGGACCGAACTTGAGCTCGAGGACGAGGTTCTTGCCGACCTCGGCGTCCTCGACCTTCCAGCCCGTGATGAAGCCCTCCTGCTGGAGGATTTCCGCGATGTGAGACTTGATCTTGCTGTGCGGCATCGTCACGGAGTCGTGGTATGCCGAGTTCGCGTTACGCAGACGAGTCAGCATGTCCGCGATCGGATCAGTCATGGTCATGAATTGGCCTTCGGCCTCTCTCGCCGGGGTTTCCTGTATGCGCCATCCCTCTCCCCACACAGGGGCGGGACGGGTGCGGCGCGGGGACCTACGGCGTAGTAAGTCGTACGGGCGGCGGACGCCCAACCCTCCTAGCCTAAGCCATGGAGGCCTGGGCATCCGCCAACCCAGTGCTTACCGAGAGACTCCGGTCATCCCAAGTAAGGGATTACCAGGAGCTCTTGGTCACGCCCGGCAGCTCGCCACGGTGAGCCATCTCACGAAGGCACACGCGGCACAGGCCGAACTTGCGGTACACGGAGTGGGGTCGACCACAGCGCTGGCAGCGCGTGTAGCCGCGCACGCCGAACTTGGGCTTGCGGGCAGCCTTCGCGATGAGAGCCTTCTTCGCCATCTCGCTTACGCCTCCTTGAACGGGAAGCCGAGGTGACGCAGAAGGGCACGGCCCTCGTCGTCGTTGGTCGCCGTGGTCACCACGGTGATGTCCATACCCCGGACACGGTCGATCTTGTCCTGGTCGATCTCGTGGAACATGACCTGCTCCGTGAGACCGAAGGTGTAGTTGCCACGCCCGTCGAACTGCTTGGGGGACAGACCACGGAAGTCGCGGATGCGCGGAAGCGCGAGCGACAGGGTGCGGTCCAGGAACTCCCACATGCGGTCGCCACGGAGGGTGACGTGCGCACCGATCGGCTGGCCCTCACGCAGCTTGAACTGCGCGATGGACTTACGAGCCTTGGTGACGGCCGGCTTCTGGCCGGTGATCGTGGTCAGGTCACGGACGGCACCGTCCATGAGCTTCGAGTCACGGGCGGCGTCGCCGACACCCATGTTGACCACGATCTTCACGAGGCCGGGAACCTGCATGACGTTCTCGTACGAGAACTCCTCACGCAGCTTGCCCGCGATCTCCTCGCGGTACTTCGTCTTGAGACGCGCAGTGGTGGTAGCCATCAGATGTCCTCACCCGTCCGCTTGGCAACGCGGATCTTGTTGCCCTCGTCGTCGAAGCGGAAACCGACACGCGTGACGACCTTCTTGCCGTCCTTCTCCACCACGAGCTGAACGTTGCTCACGTGGACAGGGGCCTCGGTCGTGACGATGCCACCGGCCTGCGAGGGGCCGGCCTTCGTGTGCTTCTTGACCCGGTTGACACCCTCGACGAGGACGCGGTTGTCGCGGGGGAAGGCCGTGATGACCTTGCCCTGCTTGCCCTTGTCCTTACCGGTGATGACCTGGACCAGGTCGCCCTTCTTGATCTTCATGCTTACAGCACCTCCGGCGCGAGCGAGATGATCTTCATGAACTTCTTCTCGCGCAGCTCACGGCCCACCGGGCCGAAGATACGGGTGCCGCGAGGGTCGCCGTCGTTCTTGAGAATGACAGCGGCGTTCTCGTCGAAGCGGATGTACGAGCCGTCCTGGCGGCGGCGCTCCTTGACGGTGCGAACGATGACCGCCTTGACGACGTCACCCTTCTTCACGTTGCCACCGGGGATCGCGTCCTTGACGGTGGCGACGATGACGTCACCGATGCCCGCGTAGCGGCGACCCGAGCCACCGAGAACACGGATGCAAAGGATTTCCTTGGCACCAGTGTTGTCGGCGACACGCAGTCGCGACTCCTGCTGGATCACGTCTATCTCCTGATTGTCTGCCGGTTCCCGGCCGGGGCTTCACGAGGAAGCCCCGGCCGAGCCTGGCGGAACGAACTCGAAGGGTTACCCCTTCAAGCTGTGGTTATTGGATTTCGCTTGCGCGAAATACCTACTTGGCCTTCTCGAGGATCTCGATGACGCGCCAGTGCTTCGTCGACGACAGCTTCCGGGTCTCCATCAGGAGGACGCGGTCGCCGATGCCGGCAGCGTTCTGCTCGTCGTGAGCCTTGAGCTTGTTCGTACGGCGGATGACCTTGCCGTACAGCGCGTGCTTGACGCGGTCCTCAACGGCGACGACGACGGTCTTGTCCATCTTGTCGCTGACGACCAGGCCCTCGCGGACCTTGCGGGCGTTGCGCTCGGTCTTCTCAGTCACGTTGCTCTCGCTCATCAGGCGCTCTCCACCGTCTCGATGCCCAGCTCGCGCTCACGCATCAGGGTGTAGATCCGCGCGATGTCCTTGCGGACGGACTTGAGCCGCCCGTGGTTCTCGAGCTGACCGGTCGCCGCCTGGAAGCGGAGGTTGAACAGCTCTTCCTTGGCCTCGCGGAGCTTGTTGAGAAGCTCCTCGTTGCCCAGCTCGCGCAGCTCGGACGCCTTGGTACCGGCCGACATCACAGCTCACCTGCTTCGCGCTTAACGATCTTGCACTTCATCGGCAGCTTGTGGGCCGCACGGGTCAGGGCCTCGCGCGCGATCTTCTCGTTCGGGTAGGACAGTTCGAACATCACCCGACCCGGCTTGACGTTCGCGATCCACCACTCCGGAGAACCCTTACCGGAACCCATGCGGGTCTCGGCGGGCTTCTTCGTCAGGGGACGGTCCGGGTAGATGTTGATCCAGACCTTGCCGCCACGCTTGATGTGGCGGGTCATCGCGATACGAGCAGCCTCGATCTGGCGGTTCGTCACGTACGCCGGCGTGAGGGCCTGAATGCCGTACTCGCCGAACGCAACCTGCGTACCACCCTTGCTCATACCCGAGCGCTTGGGGTGGTGCTGCTTGCGGTGCTTGACCCTACGGGGGATCAGCATTTCGGTCAGGCCTCCGTTCCGGTGCTCTCAGCCGGAGCGGCAGCGGCGGCGGGAGCGTCGGCCTTGGGGGCCTCGGCAGCCGGCGCGGACTGCTGCTGCGGCTTGCGGCCGCGGCCGCCACGCTCGCCACCGCGGCCACCACGGCCGGCGGGACGGTCGCCAGCGCCACCCGCGCCACGGGCCGGGCGGTTACCCGCACGGGCCGCAGCGTTCTCGGCGCGGACCTCGGCGATGTTCTTGACGTCGCCCTTGTAGATCCAGACCTTGACGCCAATGCGACCGAAGGTCGTCTTGGCCTCGAAGAAGCCGTAGTCCACGTTCGCGCGGAGCGTGTGCAGCGGCACACGACCCTCGCGGTAGAACTCGGAGCGGGACATCTCGGCGCCGCCGAGGCGACCGCCGCACTGGATCTTGATGCCCTTGGCGCCGGCCTTCATCGTGCCCTGCATGCTCTTACGCATGGCGCGACGGAAGGAGACGCGGGAGGAGAGCTGCTCGGCAACGGCCTGAGCAACCAGCTGAGCGTCCATCTCGGGGTTCTTGACCTCGAGGATGTTCAGCTGGACCTGCTTGCCCGTGAGCTTCTCGAGGTCGCCGCGGATGCGGTCGGCCTCGGCGCCACGGCGGCCGATGACGATGCCGGGACGCGCGGTGTGGATGTCCACCCGCACGCGGTCACGGGTGCGCTCGATCTCAACCTTCGAGATGCCGGCGCGCTCCATGCCGGACGTCATCATCCTGCGGATGGCGACGTCTTCCTTGACGTAGTCCTTGTACAGCTTGTCGGCGTACCAGCGGGACTTGAAGTCCGTGGTGATGCCGAGCCGGAACCCATGCGGGTTAACCTTCTGGCCCATTACCGGGTTCCTTCCTTGCTGCTGACGACCACGGTGATGTGGCTGGTCCGCTTACGGATCCGGTAGGCGCGGCCCTGAGCACGCGGACGGAACCGCTTCAGGGTCGGGCCCTCATCCACAAACGCCTCGCTGATGACCAGCGAAGAGGCGTCCGTGTGGTCGTAGTTGTGTGCAGCGTTGGCGATGGCGCTGTCAAGCACCTTGCCAACCGGCACGCTCGCGGCCTGCGGGGCGAAACGCAGGACCGCCTGAGCCTCCGTGGCGTCCATGCCACGGATAAGGTCCACCACGCGGCGGGCCTTCATGGGCGTGACGCGGATGTACCGCGCCTGGGCCCTGGCTTCCATGGTTGTCCTTCCAGTGTCTGTCATGGTCGATTCCACCCCGCTACTAGCGGCGCTTCGACTTCCGGTCGTCCTTCACGTGACCCCGGAAGGTGCGCGTCGGCGAGAACTCACCGAGCTTGTGGCCGACCATCGACTCGGTGACAAACACCGGAATGTGGGTCTTGCCGTTGTGCACCGCGATCGTGTGGCCGAGCATGGCCGGGATGATCATCGAGCGACGGGACCAGGTCTTGATGACGTTCTTGGTACCGGCTTCGTTCTGTACGTCCACCTTCTTTACGAGGTGTCCGTCGACGAAGGGTCCCTTCTTGAGACTGCGCGGCATCTAAACCCGCTCCTAGCGCTTCTTGTTCGTCTTGCGGCGGCGGACGATGTACTTGCTCGAAGCCTTCTTCGGCGAGCGAGTACGACCCTCCTTCTGACCCCACGGGGAGACCGGGTGGCGACCACCGGAGGTCTTACCCTCACCACCACCGTGCGGGTGGTCCACCGGGTTCATCGCCACACCGCGAACGGTCGGGCGAACGCCCAGCCAGCGCTTACGGCCGGCCTTGCCCCAGTTGATGTTCGACTGCTCGGCGTTGCCGACCTCGCCGATGGTGGCGCGGCAGCGGGCGTCGACGAGACGGATCTCGCCGGACGGCATACGAAGGTGGGCCATCGTGCCCTCCTTCGCGAGCAGCTGCACGGAGGCACCAGCGGAGCGCGCGAACTTGGCGCCGCCACCGGGACGGATCTCGATCGCGTGGATCGTGGTACCGACCGGGATGTTGCGGAGGGCCAGGTTGTTGCCGGGCTTGATGTCAGCGCCGGGGCCGTTCTCGACGCGGTCACCCTGCGTCAGACCCTTGGGGGCGATGATGTAGCGCTTCTCGCCGTCCACGTAGTGGAGCAGCGCGATGCGGGCGGTGCGGTTGGGGTCGTACTCGATGTGAGCGACCTTCGCCGGCACGCCGTCCTTGTCGTGACGACGGAAGTCGATCAGACGGTAGGCGCGCTTGTGGCCACCACCCTGGTGGCGCACGGTGATCCGGCCGGTGTTGTTACGGCCGCCCTTGCTGTGCAGAGGGCGAACCAGCGACTTCTCCGGCGTGGACCGCGTGATCTCGACGAAGTCGGCTACGGAGGAGCCACGACGGCCCGGCGTAGTCGGCTTGTACTTGCGGATTCCCATTTCTCAGTCCTCGTCCGATTCCGGACGATCCAGACCGCCGTTAGGCGGTCGGACCGCCGAAGATGTCGATACGGTTGCCCTCAGCAAGGGTCACGATGGCGCGCTTGGTGTCCTTGCGCTTACCGAAACCGGCCTTGGTGCGCTTGCGCTTGCCCTGGCGGTTGATCGTGTTGACCCCGGTGACCTTGACCGAGAAGACCGCCTCGACGGCCTGCTTGATCTGGGTCTTGTTGGAGCCAGGCGCGACGATGAACGTGTACTTGTTCTCGTCCAGCAGGGCGTAGCTCTTCTCCGAGACGACCGGCTTGACGAGAATGTCGCGCGGGTCCGAGAAGGTCTTGCTGGTGACGACGGCCTCAGTCATCAGGCGTCGCTCCCTTCGGTCTCAGCGGTCTGGGGGCCAGACACGAAGGACTCGAGGGCGGCCTGGGTGAAGACCACGTCGTCGGAGACGATCACGTCGTACGTGTTGAGCTGGCCCGGCTCCAGGATGTGCACCTGGGGCAGGTTACGAGCGGACAGCCACGCGGCCTCGTCGGAGCGCTCGACGACCAGGAGCACGTTCTTGCGCTCCGAGATCTTGCCGAACAGCGTCTTCGCGGCCTTGGTGGAGATGTCACCCTCGACCACGCCGGTGACGACGTGGATGCGGGAGTGGAGGGCCCGGTCCGAGAGGGCACCGCGGAGGGCGGCGACCTTCATCTTCTTCGGGGTCCGCTGCGAGTAGTCACGCGGCTGCGGGCCGTGGACGACGCCACCACCGGCGAACTGCGGGGCGCGGGTCGAACCCTGACGGGCGCGGCCGGTGCCCTTCTGGCGGTACGGCTTCTTGCCACCACCGCGGACTTCGCCACGGCGCTTGGTCTTGTGCGTGCCCTGACGGGCCGCGGCCAGCTGCGCGACGACGACCTGGTGGATCAGCGGGATGCTGACCTTGGCGCCGAAGATCTCCTCGGGGAGGTCGACGGTCCCGGCCTTGTCGCCTGCCGGCGAAAGGATGTCAATGGTGCTCATCGGTTCCTCAAACCCCCTTGGCCGCGGTGCGGACCAGGACGAGGCCACCGTTGGGGCCGGGGACGGCGCCCTTGATGAGCAGCAGACCCTTCTCGGCGTCAACGGCGTGGACGGTCAGGTTCTGGGTGGTCACACGCTCGTTGCCCATGCGACCGGCCATCTTCATGCCCTTGAAGACACGGCCCGGGGTGGCGCAGCCACCGATCGAACCGGGCTTGCGGTGCACGCGGTGGGCACCGTGCGAAGCCTTGCCACCACGGAAGTTGTGGCGCTTCATGACACCAGCGAAGCCCTTGCCCTTGCTCTTGCCGGTGACGTCGACCTTCACGCCGGCCTCGAAGAGCTCGGCGGTGATCTCCTGGCCGAGCGTGTACTCGGAGGCGTCAGCGGTGCGGAGCTCCACCAGGTGGCGGCGCGGGGTGACGTCGGCCTTGGCGAAGTGACCCTTGAGGGGCTTGTTCACCTTGCGAGGGTCGATCTCGCCGAAGGCGATCTGGACCGACTCGTAGCCGTCGACGTCGTTCGTACGGACCTGGGTCACGACATTGGGGCCGGCCTTGACGACGGTCACCGGGACGACCCGGTTGTTCTCGTCCCAGACCTGCGTCATGCCGAGCTTCTCGCCCAGGATGCCCTTGATGTTCTTAGCCATCTCGCGCGCCCTCAGAGCTTGATCTCGATGTCAACGCCCGCCGGGAGGTCGAGACGCATGAGCGAGTCAACCGTCTTCGGCGTGGGGTCGAGGATGTCGATGAGGCGCTTGTGCGTGCGCATCTCGAAGTGCTCGCGCGAGTCCTTGTACTTGTGCGGCGACTTGATGACGCAGTACACGTTCTTCTCAGTGGGCAGCGGCACCGGGCCCGCGACCGACGCACCAGTGCGGGTCACCGTCTCGACGATCTTCTTCGCCGAGGAGTCGATGACCTCGTGGTCGTAGGCCTTGAGCCGGATGCGGATCTTCTGTCCCGCCATGGCTACTAGTAGTCCTTTGTCTCGTAAACGCTCTGGACTCGGGGGTTCTCTTGACTCTGTCTCCGACCCACGCGGTCGGGCGTGTCGCACTCCCTCTACGCAGAAATCCCGAAGGATTTCCCAACCAAGGGGGTGCGGTCCCAGAACCGCGAGCCGGGGGCAGAACACCACCCGAGTGCCTGGCCTGCACCCCGCTGACGCTTCCCGAAAGATTCCCGTACGTCCGCTCCCGTGAAGGGAGCGACGAGTACTGTGGGACTCGCTTCCGGTCCTCCCGACGGGAGGCGCGCAGCATCGGCACTCAACCGAGCAACCCCGACAGTCTGCCATACGGGGGCATCCGGCCGCCAATCGGAACCGGAGACTGTACCCCACGTCACGTACGGTCATGCGCCGGGGCGCGAGCGTCCGGTCCGGGCGCCCCCCGTCCGGTTCACCCCAAGCGCCGTGCGCGCTCCGTGAGATGGCGCCGCTCGGGGGCGCTCGTGGTCCGGCGGGCCGCCTCCCGGTAGGCCTCGGCCGCGGCCTCCGTGTCGCCGAGGAGTTCAAGCAGATGCGCCCGGGTGGCGAGCAGCCGGTGGTGCCGGGAAGTGCGCCGGTCCTCCGCCAGCTCGTCGAGGAGCGCGAGTCCGGCCGCGGGGCCCTTGACCATGGCGACGGCCACCGCGCGGTTCAGGGTGATCATCGGGTTCGGCCCGGTCCGCTCCAGGAGCTCGTAGAGCGCGAGGATCTGCGGCCAGTCCGTGGCCTCGGCGGACTCCGCCTCGTCGTGGACGGCCGCGATCGCCGCCTGGAGCTGGTACGGGCCCACCCGGCCGCGGGGCAGGGTGCGGCTGAGCAGCTCGACGCCCTCCGCGACGAGCCCGGCGTCCCAGCGCCCCCGGTCCTGCTCCGCGAGCGGCACCAGTTCTCCGTGCGGGCCCGTACGGGCCGGCCTGCGGGCGTCGGTGAGCAGCATCAGGGCGAGCAGGCCGGCCGTCTCGGGGTCCTCGGGGAGCAGCCGGTGCAGCAGCCTGGTGAGCCGGATCGCCTCCGTGGACAGCTCGGGCGCGGTGAGCTCGTCCCCGGCGCTGGCCGTGTAGCCCTCGTTGAAGACGAGGTAGAGCACGTGCCGCACGTCGGCGAGCCGGGCCGCCCGGTCCTCCCCCTCGGGCAGGGCGAGCGAGCCGCCGGCCGCCTTGATCGTCTGCTTGGCCCGGCTGATGCGCTGGGCCATGGTCGACTCGGGTACGAGGAAGGCGGCGGCGATCTGCGCGGTGGTGAGACCGCCGACGGCCCGCAGGGTGAGTGCGATCCGGCTGGGCGGGGACAGGTCCGGGTGGCAGCAGAGGAAGAGCAGCGGCAGGGAGTCGTCCCGGTCGGTCCCCGGGGCGTCGTCGGCGGCGGGCGCGAGCAGCTCGGAGTCCGGGGTGGCGAGGGCGGCGGTGTCCTCACGGCGCCTGCGCGCGGCCTCGCTGCGCACCAGGTCGATGTACCGGCGGCCGGCGACGGTGATCAGCCAGCTGCGCGGGTACGTGGGGACGCCCTGCTCCGGCCACTGCTCGGCGGCGGCGATCAGGGCCTCCTGGACGGCGTCCTCGCAGAGGTCGAAGTCGCCGTACCGCCGTACGAGCGCGCCGAGGACCTGCGGCGCGTAGGTGCGCAGCAGGTCCTCGATGCCGTCGGTGCCGGTCACACGTCCGCCGCGGACTCGTGCAGGACCGGCCACAGCTCGACCGGGTCGACGTCCGCGAAGGGCATGTCGGCGGCGATCTCCTGCGCCCGCTCCAGGCTGTCGCAGTCGAGCAGGTAGAAGCTGGCCAGGTATTCCTTGGTCTCCAGGTACGGGCCGTCGGTGACGGCGGGGGCGCCGCCCTCGCGCCGTACCAGCTGGGCGGCGGCCGCGTCGGCGAGCCCGTACGCGCCGATCAGTTCGCCGCTCTCCCGGTACTTCCGGTTGAAGGCCTCCTGCCGGGCGATCGCGTCGGGCCAGGCCTCGGCGGGGAAGGAGTCCCACTTGGCCTGGTTGCCGTAGATCATCGCGACGTACTTCATCTCGGGTGTCCTCCCCGTCCCGCGCGCCCTCGTGGCGCGCTGTCACCCATTGGTCGGAGCCGTGATCGCTCGTTCGACATCCGGCTACAGATTCTTTTGATCTTTGTCTCACCCTGCCGTACGGCACAACCTCTTCGCCCACGGGCCCGTCTTCCAGGCGAACCTCTGAGCGAAGGACCCGTACGTGCTGCCCACACCACCCCGCCGACGAGCGGTGCTCGCCACCGCCCTCGCCGTCCTGACGGCCGCCACCGGGTGTTCCGTACCGGAGCCGCGCCGGACCGCGCCGACCGCCGATCCGGCGCCGGGGAAGCCGATCGCGTCGGCACGGGCCCGGCGGGCGCTGCTCATGCAGTTCTGCGCACACCCGGACGACGACCTGTACTTCATGAACCCGGACGCGCAGCGGCTGCTCGACGCGGGGGTTCCGCTGGTCTCGGTGTACGTGACGGCCGGCGAGCACAACGGCCGGAACCGAATAGCGGGGATGCCCGAGACTCCCCCGGACCGGGCCGCGTACTCGGCCGCCCGCCACCAGGGTCTGCGCCAGTCGTACGCCGTGGCGCTCGGCCTTCCGATGTTCACGCCGTGGCGCCGGGAGGCGCTGACGCTGCCCGGCGGGCGCCGGGCCGAGGTCGACACGCTCGCCCACGGCGGCCGCCGGGTCGAGCTGGTCTTCCTCAACCTGCCGATGCACGCCCCCCGCCGGTACCTGGCCATGCCCGCGCTCTGGGGCGACCGCGCCCTGGAGGTACGGACCCACCGGTCGGCCGGCTCCCCCGTCACTGACACGGACACCTACGACTACGACCAGCTGGTCGGGACCCTCGCCGGGCTGCTCGCCCGCTACCGGCCCACGGTCGTGCACACCCTGGACCCGGACCCGGACATCCAGGAAGGCGACGACGCCGCCCGGCGGCGGGACGCCGAGCAGCCCGGCTACTCGGACCACCCGGACCACACGGCGGTCGCCTGCTTCACCTGGGCGGCGCTCAACCGCTGGGTCTCGGACGCGGTCCGCGACGGCGAACCCATACCGGCGTTCACAGCGAAGGCCTTCCGCGGCTACTACAACCGGCACTGGCCCAAGAACCTCCCGCCCGCGGTCCTCAAGGAGAAGGCCGCTCATCTCATTCCGTACGGCGGGGACCCGGACTGGCAGTGCGGGAACCCCTCGGGCTGCGGCGACTACGGCGTCGGCGGCGACCGGCCGCTGACCAACCGCAAGGGCTGGGTCCGCTCCACCCACCACCGCTGGCCGACGACGGGCCCCGCGCTCGCCGAAGGGCCGGACGGGCGGCTCACGGCGTACGGGGTCGTCGGGCTGCGCGCGGTCCGCTGGCGCGAGTCGGCGCCCGGCGTCTGGAGCGAACCGGCGGACCTCGGCGGCGGTCCGCTCGCGCCCGCGCTCGGCTCGGCGGTGCTCGGCGACGGCCGGGTCCTGCTCTTCGGCATACGCTTCGCCGCGCTCGACGGGCACGGCGGCGCGAACCAGCGCGAGGTGGTGCTCCTGGAGCAGCGCTCCCCCGGCGGCCCGTTCCTCGCCTGGCGGGGGCTCGGCTGCCCGGAGAACCTCGACGACCGGGGCCGGCGGATCGGCGCCCCGGTGGCGATCGCGGCGCCCGACGGCCGGGTCCACCTCTTCGTACGGAACGCGGACAAGGGCGTGTCGACGCGGGTACGCGCGACGGACGGCACCTGGACCCCGTGGCGTGTGCTCCCGGGTGCGGCGGAGGTCCAGGACGGCCTGGCGGTCTCGCTGGACGCGGCGGGCCGGGTGCACCTGTACGCGGCGGGGCGGGAGTCCGTACGGCACTGGGTGGACGGGGAGGAGCGGGCGGGCCGGCTGCCGCGCTCCGGGTCGACGGTGGCGAGCGCGGGCGGCGAGCTGTACCACCGGGCTCCCGCGGCCGCGAAGCTGCGCGGCCCCGGCGGCAGGAACACCGGTCTCGACGGATACGGAGGGGTGGTCGCGGCGCGCTCGGCGGCGCTCGGGACCGTGCTGCTCGGCACGGACACGCGGGGCCGGGTGACGGTACGGCTCGGTGGCCGGTCGCATACCCGCACGAAGGGTCCGGCGGCGGTGTCGGCCGCTCTGCACCTGGGGGCGCGCCGGGCGACCGTGGTGGGCCTCGGTGCGGACGGACACCCGTGGAGCTGGCGGCCGTAGGGGGCGGCGGTCGCAGGAGGACGGGAACGCGAGAAGGCCCCGCACCGAAAGGTGCGGGGCCTTCTTTCAACTGCTAGCAGCTCGTGCGAGCCACCGGGTCAGTTCAAGATCAGGCGGTGATCTTGACGACCTGGCCGGCGCCGACGGTCCGGCCACCCTCACGGATGGCGAACTTGAGGCCCTCCTCCATGGCGATGGGCTGGATCAGCTCAACGCTCATGGCGGTGTTGTCGCCCGGCATGACCATCTCGGTGCCCTCGGGGAGGGTCACGACGCCGGTCACGTCCGTGGTACGGAAGTAGAACTGCGGGCGGTAGTTGTTGAAGAACGGGGTGTGACGGCCACCCTCGTCCTTCGACAGGATGTAGGCCTGGGCCTCGAAGTTCGTGTGCGGCGTGACCGAACCCGGCTTGATGATGACCTGGCCGCGCTCGACGTCCTCACGCTTGATGCCACGGAGGAGCAGACCGACGTTCTCACCGGCCTGGCCCTCGTCGAGCAGCTTGCGGAACATCTCGATACCGGTGACCGTGGTGGTGGTCTTCTCGGTCTTGATACCGATGATGTCGACGGTCTCGTTGACCTTGAGGATACCGCGCTCGATACGACCGGTGACGACGGTGCCACGACCGGTGATCGTGAAGACGTCCTCGATCGGCATCAGGAACGGCTTGTCGACGTCACGCTCGGGCTGCGGGATGGACTCGTCCACCGCGTGCATGAGGCCGAGGAGCTTCTCGCCCCACTCCTTGTCGCCCTCGAGCGCCTTGAGCGCCGAGACACGGACGACCGGAAGGTCGTCGCCCGGGAACTCGTACTCGGAGAGGAGCTCACGGACCTCGAGCTCGACGAGCTCCAGGATCTCCTCGTCGTCCACCATGTCGGCCTTGTTCAGGGCGACGACGATGTACGGAACGCCGACCTGGCGGGCCAGGAGCACGTGCTCCTTAGTCTGCGGCATCGGGCCGTCGGTGGCGGCGACCACGAGGATGGCGCCGTCCATCTGCGCGGCACCCGTGATCATGTTCTTGATGTAGTCCGCGTGACCGGGGCAGTCGACGTGGGCGTAGTGACGCGACTCGGTCTGGTACTCGACGTGCGCGATCGAGATGGTGATACCGCGCTGGCGCTCCTCGGGAGCCTTGTCGATCTGGTCGAAGGCCGAGGCCTCGTTCAGGTCCGGGTACGCGTCGTGCAGCACCTTGGTAATGGCGGCCGTGAGGGTCGTCTTACCGTGGTCAATGTGACCGATGGTGCCGATGTTGACGTGCGGCTTAGTCCGCTCGAACTTTGCCTTCGCCACTGAATCCTCCTGCGGAGTGGTTCTGTACGCCTTGCTTCATCGGCGCCAGGTGATCTTTGCTGGGATGCCATCCGCCGGGGCCCGATTCCTCGGGTTGCGGGGGTCGAGCCCCGGTGATTGGTGTCAAGCCTAAAGCGTGAACTCGGGAGAGTTACTCGCCCTTGGCCTTCGCGATGATCTCCTCGGCGACGTTCCGCGGAACCTCGGCGTAGGAGTCGAACTGCATCGAGTAGCTTGCGCGACCCGAGGTCTTGCTGCGGAGGTCGCCGACGTAGCCGAACATCTCCGAAAGGGGCACGAGGCCCTTCACGACGCGGGCGCCGCTGCGCTCCTCCATGGCCTGGATCTGGCCACGGCGGGAGTTGATGTCGCCGATGACCTCACCCATGTAGTCCTCGGGCGTGGTGACCTCGACGGACATCATGGGCTCGAGGATGACCGGCGAAGCCTTCCGCGCGGCCTCCTTGAAGGCCTGCGAACCGGCGATCTTGAACGCCAGCTCGGAGGAGTCGACCTCGTGGTAGCCACCGTCGAGAAGAATGACGCGGACGCCCGTCATCTCGTAGCCGGCCAGGATGCCGAACTGCATGGCCTCCTGCGCACCCGCGTCGACCGAAGGGATGTACTCCTTCGGGATGCGGCCACCGGTGACCTTGTTCACGAACTCGTACGAGGCGTCGCCGCCCTCGATGGGCTCGATCGCGATCTGCACCTTGGCGAACTGACCGGTACCACCGGTCTGCTTCTTGTGGGTGTAGTCAAGTCGCTCGACGGCCTTGCGGATCGTCTCGCGGTACGCGACCTGCGGCTTGCCGACGTTCGCCTCGACCTTGAACTCGCGACGCATGCGGTCGACGAGGATGTCGAGGTGAAGCTCGCCCATACCACCGATGATGGTCTGGCCGGTCTCCTCGTCCGAGTGCACCTGGAAGGAGGGGTCCTCCTCCGCGAGACGCTGGATGGCGACACCCAGCTTCTCCTGGTCACCCTTGGACTTGGGCTCGATGGCGACCTGGATGACCGGCGCCGGGAAGTCCATGGACTCCAGGACAACCGGGTTCTTGTCGTCGCACAGCGTCTCACCAGTGGTGGTCTGCTTGAGGCCCATGACGGCGACGATGTCGCCGGCGCCCACCGAGTCGATCTCCTCACGCTTGTTCGCGTGCATGCGGTAGATCTTGCCGATGCGCTCCTTCTTGCCCTTGACGGAGTTCAGCACCGCGGTGCCGGCCTCCAGGCGACCGGAGTAGATCCGGACGAAGGTGAGCTTGCCGAGGTGCGGGTCGCTCGCGATCTTGAACGCGAGGGCCGACAGCGGCTCGTCGTCGGACGGCTTGCGCTTGACGACGACCTCGGCGTCCCTGACGTCGTGGCCCTCGATGGCCTCGACGTCCAGGGGCGAAGGCAGGTAACGGACGACAGCGTCGAGCAGGGGCTGAACGCCCTTGTTCTTGAACGCGGTGCCGCAGAAGACGGGGGTGACCGTCTTCTCGCCGTTGCCCTTGCCGGAAGCGATGGTGATACGACGGACAGCCGCGTACAGCTGCTCCTCGGTGGGCTCGACGCCCTCGAGGAAGAGCTCCATGAGCTCCTCGTCGTTCTCCGCGACGGTCTCGACCAGCTTCGCGCGCCACTCTTCGGCGAGCTCGGTGTGCGAGGCCGGGATGTCGACGACGTCGTACATCTCGCCCTTGCTGGCCTCGGCGGACCAGACGAGAGCCTTCATGCGGACGAGGTCGACGACGCCCTGGAAGTCCATCTCGGCGCCGATCGGGAGCTGCATGACGATCGGGACGGCGCCGAGGCGGTCCACGATCATGTCGACGCAGCGGAGGAACTCGGCGCCCGTACGGTCGAGCTTGTTGACGAAGCAGATGCGCGGGACGCCGTAGCGGTCCGCCTGTCGCCAGACAGTCTCGGACTGGGGCTCGACACCGGCCACACCGTCGAACACGGTGACAGCACCGTCGAGCACGCGCAGCGAACGCTCCACCTCGACGGTGAAGTCGACGTGACCCGGCGTGTCGATGATGTTGATCGTGTGATCGACATTCTCGAGCGGCCAGTGACAGGTCGTCGCGGCGGACGTGATCGTGATGCCGCGCTCCTGCTCCTGCTCCATCCAGTCCATCGTGGCAGCGCCGTCGTGGACTTCACCGATCTTGTACGAGACACCGGTGTAGAACAGGATCCGCTCGGTGGTGGTCGTCTTGCCCGCGTCGATGTGAGCCATGATGCCGATGTTGCGCACCTTGGCAAGGTCAAGCGAAGTGGTAGCCATATCGGCTCAGTCTTCTCTCGGTCTCGATGTGGGTTGCGACTACCAGCGGTAGTGCGCGAAGGCCTTGTTGGACTCGGCCATCTTGTGCGTGTCCTCACGCTTCTTGACGGCCGCACCGAGGCCGTTCGAGGCGTCGAGGAGCTCGTTCATGAGGCGCTCGGTCATGGTCTTCTCGCGACGGGCGCGGGAGTAACCGACGAGCCAGCGGAGGGCCAGCGTGGACGCGCGGCCCGGCTTGACCTCGATCGGCACCTGGTAGGTGGCGCCACCGACACGGCGGGACTTGACCTCAAGGGCCGGCTTGACGTTCTCAAGCGCGCGCTTCAGCGTGATGACCGGGTCAGCGCCGGTCTTCTCGCGGAGGCCTTCCATGGCGCCGTAGACGATGCGCTCGGCGGTGGAACGCTTGCCGTCAAGCAGGATCTTGTTGATCAGCGAGGTGACAAGAGGAGAGGCGTAGACCGGGTCGATGATGACCGGGCGCTTCGGGGCGGGGCCCTTACGAGGCATTCTTACTTCTCCTTCTTGGCGCCGTAGCGGCTGCGAGCCTGCTTACGGTTCTTGACGCCCTGCGTGTCGAGGGAACCGCGGATGATCTTGTAGCGAACACCCGGCAGGTCCTTCACACGGCCACCGCGCACGAGCACGATCGAGTGCTCCTGCAGGTTGTGGCCCTCACCCGGGATGTAGGCCGTGACCTCGATGCCCGAGGTCAGACGCACACGCGCGACCTTACGGAGGGCCGAGTTCGGCTTCTTCGGGGTGGTCGTGAACACACGCGTGCAGACGCCGCGACGCTGAGGGGAACCCTCGAGTGCGGGCGTCTTGTTCTTCTCGACCTTGTCCTGCCGGCCCTTCCGGACCAGCTGCTGGATCGTAGGCACTACTTCTCCGGTTTCTGTGTGCCGTCGTAAAACTAACCTGGAACATTCGCCGACCCACGCGGTCGGGTGTGTCGAATCACGCGGACTTCCGCCGAGGCGGAAATGGCACGGATCACGGTGGCCGGTACTCGGACTCGCCTTGCGGTTGAGGACACGCACGCGAGCCCAGGCACACCCCAGGCACAAGGCATGAGCGTACCTATCGCACGGACTCCGGTCAAAACAAATGCCCACGCGCACGCGTGCCCCGGCCGTTGCGGGCCGGGGCCGGGCGGGATCGGGTCGGTCCCGGGGTCAGTCCCGGGCGGTGCGGCGCGGTTCGGCGGCCTCGGCGGGGCGCTCCGCCTCCGTGTCGGGCTCCAGGAACTGGTTCACGACCTTGATGAAGACGCCCATGCGTTCGTCGGGGACGCCGAGCCAGCGGGCGAAGTCCTCCATGGAGGGCTGCCAGTCGGTCGGCGGCAGCAGGTCCGCCGCCATCGGCAGCTCCTCCGGGGTCACGCGGCCCGACCGGATCAGCATGTCCCGGACGGAGACGCCGAGCAGCGGGGCGATCCTGCGCATGGTCTCCAGGTCGGGCATGCTCTGCCGCTGGAGCAGGCGCGTCACGGCGGCACGGTGGACTCCCGCCTCGTCGGCGATCCGGGACTTGCCACCGCCGCGCGGACTGTCGATGTCGTAGCCCCGCGCCCTCATCAGGCCTTCGACCCATCCCGCGAATTCGTCGAGCCCTTGACTGGTCATGTGTAGCGCTCCCTCACTCCCCACCCTCCGGATTCCACACCTTAGCGTGCTTGCGCGCACAGAATTACGTGCTTTCGGGAGCGCAATCGTGTCGAATCAATGAAGACCTGACCAGGGCCCCCCTCCACAGCTTGTTGCGCGCTCGCACGCAACGTGTCAGGCTGCTCGTCGCCGCACTCGTCGGCCCCCTGAGCCCCAGAAGCCCCACCGGCCCCATGGACGCCCTGGTGGCCCCGGCCCGTGGAGAAACCTCTTGTTCCCGACCGACCCGTCCCCCTGGCAGGCCTCCGCCGCGTGCGCCGGCCTCTCCCCCTCCGTCGTCTTCGCCCGCCGCCCCAAAGACGCGGTCCCGGCACTGCGCGCCTGTGCCGACTGCCCCGTCCGCCGCGAGTGCGAGACGGCCGTCGCCCCCGCCGAGAGCTACTTCGACGGCGTCTGCGCGGGCCGCCTGTGGCGCAACGGCCGCCCGGCGGACTCGGAGCGCGTCGCGAAGGCGGTCGCGCAGGCGGGAGGCCACCGCCGTGGCTGACCTCACCGACCGCACGAACACGGACGACGCCGGAACCGGCCACTCCGGGCATGCCGGCCCTGTCGGCTCTGTCGGCCCTGCCGCCGCCGTCGGCCCCGTCGGCCCCGCCGTCCCCGCCGGCCCCGCCGTCGAGCTGGTGCTGCGGGACATCGCCCTCTGGACCGCCTCCCTCGTGCGGCAGTTCCCCGAGCTCTCCGAGGAGCTGGCGCCCGGCCGCCGCTCCCCCGCCGGGACCGCCCCCAGCGCCCCGCACCCCGGCCGCGACGAGCTGATCCGCCAGGAGCGGCGCGAGGCACTGCTCCTCGAACAGCGGCACGGCCTCTCCGTACCCGGGCACGGCGCCGCCCCGATCCGGCTCCACATCTCCGACGCCATCCGGGACATCACCGACGGTGTGGTGGAACTGGAGGAGGCGGTCTGCGCCCGGCTCGCCCTGCCGCGGCCGCGCCGGGCCGGGGTGATCGAGCGGCTGCGCCGGATCGTCGGCCTGCTCGACGCCGTCGCCGCCCACCCGGTCCTCGCCCGGCACGTCCGGGACGAGATCCGGCGCATGGCCCGCCGGTGCGCCCGGACCCTGGGCGACTCGGAGACGATCGTCCGGGTCTCGGGGCGCTGCCCCTGGTGCGACTCGGTGTCGCTGCGCGCGTTCCCCGACCGGCGCGCGGTGCTCTGCGTGAATCCGGCGTGCGTGTGCACGGACGCGGCGTGCGGCTGCCAGGACGACCCCGCGTACCGCCATCTGTGGCCGGAGGACGCGTGGGCCGAACTGACGGAGGCCTCGGGGACCCGTACCGAGGAGATCGAGGCGGCGATGGACGACACGAAGGAGACTTCATGCTGAGCACGCCCGCGCTGCCCGCGCTGATCCCCGGGCCGCTCGCCGCCGAAGAGGCGGGGGTCGCCCCCGCGACGATCCGCAAGTGGGTCCAGCTGGGCCACCTGCGGGCCGCGGGGAAGGCGGGCCGCGCCCAGCTGTTCCGCCTGGAGGACGTCTTCGCGGCGGAGCGGCTGGCCCGTCGCCGTACCGCGCACACCGTCTGATCGTCCGTCACCGAAGCGCCCCGAGTCCTGATCCGGACCCGGGGCGCTTCGTCATGCCGCCAGGAAGGAGTGGAGGGAGCGGGTCAGGGCGCCGGCGAAGCGCTCGCGCACCGGCTCGGCGACGCGGTCGAGGGAGAGGTACGGGTTGAGGTCCTCCAGCTCGACGAGGAGCAGCCCGCCCTCCGGGGTGCGGCAGGCGTCGACGCGCTGGATGCCGTGGTCGAGGGTGTTCCAGTCGACGAAGCGGCGGGCGAAGGCGAGGTCGTCCCCGGTCGGTTCGTACGGCTCCAGGACCCAGCGGCGCTCGGGGTCGGGGGCGTACAGGGCGTACTGGAAGAGGTCGTCGACGAAGTAGAAGGAGACCTCGTAGCGGAAGTCGATGCGCGGCTGGACGAGGAGTCCGCCGTACGTCAGCCCGGTGAGCTCCTCGTACGCCATGAAGCGCAGTCCTATGGAGTCCGCTCCGGCCACGGGCTTGACCGCGTACTGCAGGGCGGCGGGCAGCCGGTGGAGGTCCTCGGGGCGGTCGACGGTGGGGATGACGGGGTACCCGGCGGCGGTGAGGTCGAGCAGGTACTGCTTTCCGGCCATGTCACCGCGCCCGTGGAGGGGGTTGTAGACGCGGGCGCCGAGGGCCAGGGCGCGCTCGCGGAAGGCCTCGTACTCCTTCTGGTACCCGAGGACGGGGCCGCTGTTGCGGACGACGACGGCGTCGAAGCCCGGCATGAGGGCGGCGGCGTCGAGCGGGTGGCAGAGGGCGAGGTCGAAGTCGGCCCGGAGCCGGGCGGCGAGGTGCACGTCCTCGTCGCCGTAGCGCCGCCCCTTGGCCGGGTAGGTCAGGTCCGTCACGTAGAGCAGGCGGGGACGGTCGGCGGGCACGGGGCGGCTCCCTCGGTTCGGTGACGGTCAACTTATCGGTGGCGGGTGCCCCCGGGTCGGCGAGGTGCGGGCGGATGCGGCTCGGGGATCCCGCCCGGTGCGTCGCGGGCGGGAGCGGATTCACCGTTCTAGTTGCGTGCGCGCACGATCGCTGTCACAGTTGGTGCAGCGGCGGAGCTGCGCCCGCAGGTCGGGACGCGGCTCCGCCGTCCGCCGTCCGGGTGCGCTGCCGCGCCCCGCGCCCTCCCGCCGGAGCGCCCCGGGCGGCACCCCGTCCCGCCATCCCGCCCCTCCCCTCTCCCGAGGAGAACCGTCATGACCACTCCCCCGAGTGCTTTCCCGGACGTCGAGAAGCTGGTCGTCGACGTCCTCAAGGCCGACCCCGCCCTGGCCGGCGCGACCATCGCGGTCCACGCACCGGCCGGCTTCGACGGTACGCAGAGCGCGGTCCTGGTGAACCGCCGCGGCGGCGCCTGGATCGGCGACCTGCACGTCGACATGCCGCTGGTCGAGTTCGAGGTGTACGGCCCGAGCAAGAGCGCGGCCCACCTCCTCGCCAACGCGGCCCGGCGGTGCCTGCTCGCCACCATCGGCAAGCAGATCGGCGCCAACAACGTCGTCCACGACGTGGAGGAGCAGGACGGGCCGCGTTGGCTGCCCGACTACCTCTACCGGGGCGCCAACCGCTACCTCTGCGTCATCCGCCTCTCCCTCAGCGTCTTCTAGACGCCCACCGAACGGGCGTCTTCCAGACGCCCACCGAGCGCCCTTCGGATGCTCGCCCACAGACCAGGCCCCGCCGTCCGGCGGGGCCTTTGCCGTACCCGGGACCCACGCCCGGGGCGGTGCCCTCACCCCATCACAAGGAGAAATCCACCATGGCAGGAAACAACTCGGCCGAGATCCGCGTCGCCGGCACCGGCAAGCTCTACGTGGCCGACGCCGGTACGTCCGCCCCGGCCACCTTCGGCACCGACTCGGCCGCCGACTGGACCGGTGCGGGCTGGAAGGACCTCGGCTTCACCTCCGGCGACGGCGTCACCTTCTCCAAGAAGGACAAGCTGGAGGCCATCGACTCGTGGCAGTCGGTCTCCCCGATCCACTACATCTACTCGAGCCGTGACCTCTCGCTGAAGTTCTCGCTGCTCCAGTTCAACGAGGACACGCTGCCCTTCTTCATGGGTGGCGACGCCGTCAAGGCGGAGCCGACCCCGGCCGTCGACACCTACCGCTACGAGATCGCCGAGCGCCCGTACGCCGATGTGCGCGCCCTCGGCCTGGAGTTCACCGACGTCAAGGCCGGCAGCACGACCGCGGTGAAGTACCGCTTCATCATCCCGCGCGGCCAGGTCACCGCCTCCGACGACATCAAGCTGGCCCGCAAGGCCGCCTCCCAGCTCGGTGTCACCTTCTCCGCCATGTCGAAGGGCGACGGCAAGCCGCTGGCGACCTTCCTCATGAAGGACAGCCAGTACTCCGCGACCGTCTGATCCTTCTCCACCCGGGGCGGGACGGCCGATCGCCGTCCCGCCCCACCCCTCCTCCTTCTTCCTTCCCTTCACCCGAATCAAGGAGTACGCATCCCATGGCCCGTTTCGACGTCAACGCCGCCCGCGCCCAGCGCCAGGAGGCACACGGCCGCAAGTGGTCCTTCGAACTGGACGGCGAGTCCTACACCCTGCCGACGGAGCTGAGCCGCGCCACCGCGAAGGGGCTGCGCAAGCTCGACGACAACGACGTGGACGGCCTGCTCGCACTCCTGATGGGTGAGGAGCAGTTCAACCGCTTCGAGCAGCACGACGTCACCGTGCAGGACATCGCCGCCATCCTGGAGGCCTACGGCAAGGAGACCGGGCTCGGCCTGGGGGAAGACTGAGCCTCGTCGAGTTCGTTGACGAACACGCCGAGGCCCTTGAGGCGGACTTCATCCGCTATTACGGGATCGACATCCTCGACTGGCACCGCGAGGAGCTCTCCAGCAGACGCGTCCTGGCGCTGATCAAGCACCTGCCGCGGGACAGCGCCCTCCAGCGCGAGCTCCACGGCGAGGCCGCCGAGTGGTCGATCACCGACCACCTCCTCGCGGCGACGGTGGACCATCTGGCCGTCGCGAACTGGATGTTCCAGTGCGTCAACGGGTCCGAGGACAGCGACCAGCCCGATCCGCCGAAGCCCGTCCCCCGTCCGGGCGGCACGGACGAGGACGAAGGCGAGGAAGCCGAAGGACAGGACGTGCGCTCATCCGAGGCGGAGACTCCCGAGATCTCCCCCGGACACCTCGTCCGGTTCTTCGGCTGACGCCGGCGAGCCACATCTCCGCACCCCCGCAGCCCCCGGCGCCCGTTCCCGTCAGGGAGCGGACTCCGGGGGCGCTTCCTGTGCTCGCTCGGAGGTCAGCTCCTGCTCCAGGGCCCTGGCCCGTTCGGAGAGCCGGCGCGGCTGACCGGCGCGCGTCTCCGCTCCGGCGGACTCGGCGGCCCGGCGCTCGCCGCCGGTCGGGGGCTGCGCGGGTACGTCGCCCAGCGGCGGGACGATCGGGCGTCCGCCCTTGCCGCGGACGACCTTCCGTACGGGCTGGGCGTTCCTTCGGGTACGGCTCTCCTGTGCGGTGAACAGGACGTCGGGCTCCGACTCCGGTCCCGGCTCCTTCTGGTGTTCGGGCTCGGGTTCGGGCTCGGGATCCGGTGCGGGGGCGGGAGCGGGGGGCTCGGGCTCCGGCCCGGACCGCTGGTCGAACAGCTCGCGTTCCCTGCGTACACGCTCCTCGGCCTCGACGACGGCGGCCGGCGGTTCGAGGAGACGGGCGAAGGGCAGGGTGATGACCCGGGCGCCGTCCTGGCCGCTGTCCAGCCGGCGCTGGGGGCGGCGGATTCCACGCGCGTCACCCTGCCCCTGCGCGTAGGCGTCCGCGACACGCTTCTCGTACTCCCGGCGTATGCGCGGGAGTTCGTCGGACACGGCCTCGGCCCAGCCGGAGGTGAAGGCGGTCGTCTCGCGGCGGTCCACCTCGCTTCGGAGCATCACGACGAGGTCCTCGGGGGCGTGCCCATGGACGTGCACGAGCTCGGAGAGGCGTGCGAAGAGGTGGGGCAGATCGGGGTGGGTCGCGAGCCAGTCGACGGCTCGCTCCCGTGGGTTCGCTCCCGGCTCCGTGTCCATGCGTCCGTACTGCCTTCCAGCCCCCTGGGGTCCCCGCGCGCCCCTCGCGCCCCTCGCCCCCCGAGATGGTCGGGCCCGAGGAACGCGTCCTCCAGGTTACCCGGTCGAACAGAAGCTCCGATCAGCCGCCAACCCGTTCGGGAAACCAGCCAAAAGACACGCCGTCAGATGTTTCCCGCTCGACAAACCTCGAACAGATGTTCCACACTCTGTTCGCACAGTAGTTCGAACATACGTGGTGCCCCCGCTCCTGACTCCGCGGCGCCGCCACACACGCACGGGCAAGCAACCGGAAGGCAGGCGTCCATGACTCAGCAGGCCGAGGCATCGCGACCGCACATCCCGCTCCAGGACCGCCTCCGCCAGCTCCTCGACGGACCCGTCGCCCTCGACAAGAGAGCGTTGCTCGGCAGCCTCTACGCCGAGGTCTCCCGCTGCGAGACCCTCGCGTACACGGCCGGCTGGAACGACGCCCTCGCGACGGCCCGACGCGGATCCCGCCGGGACGAGGGCGCCTAGCCACCACCCGCTGCCCTGACGAACGAGCCCCTGCCGGGACCGGTGGGGGCTTTTCGGCGCTTGGCCTTCACAGGCCGGAAGCGGAGCGACCATGGCAACAACGATTCCGGAGCTCTCGGCGGAGATCGCCGCACTGAAGAGCTCCCTCACCACGCCCAAGGACCACGAGCCGTCCAAGGTCGAGTTCCACTACGACGGAGACCACCAGGGGAAGACCAAGGAGGAGCGGGACGGGAAGAAGGAGAAGCACTACGTCTCCGCACTGAAGAAGGCTCTCATCGATGAAGAGCCGAAGATCATCACGACCCATCTGCTGCCGTTCGAATTCACCAAGCGGTTCGCGGAGATGTACGAGGAGCTCCAGAAGGAGAAGTCGTCCGAGCTCCTCGAAGCCTTCGGCCTCGACGGATTCGCCGCCGCGTGGGAGAAGTTCAAGGAGGGGCACGAGGCCAGGTGGGAGTACATGCGGTGGGCCGTCGCCGGCATCATCGTCCCGATGACCATCGGCGCCCTGGTCCTCGTCTTCCGGAAGGCGATCCTCGAGGGCTTCCGCCAGCTCCAATACAAGATGCCGGGCCTGGGCGGCAAGGCGGTCACCCTCAACGAACGCCAGACCTGGTTCACGCGCATGACCAAGGACCAGATCCGGGGTCGGGACGACGCGGCCCTCGGGATCGGCCAGACCGAGACCCGCAACCCCGCGGACCTGGACCCTCTGAAGGAAGCGCTCGGCCAGGTCAACCGACGGATCATCAACTTCAACAAGGCCATCCGCCAGATGAAGAGCGCCTCCGCGCTCAAGAAGCTGGCCGGCGGGGTCGAGGCGGTGACCAAGGCGACCGACGCGGCCAAGCCCACGGACATCGAGACGCTCGCCAAGGCCATCGACAAGCTCGGCGACGCCCAGGACAAGTTCGACCCGAAGAAGCTGCCCAAGGCCCGCGGCCTCGCGTCCGCCGCCACGGAGGCCAACCGGCTGGCCGACGCCGGAAACGCGGTGAAGCTGGCGTTCGACAACCTCAAGGCCGCGGCCCAGGCCGCCGAACGCGTCATCGCCACCGGCTGACCCCACCACACCACGAAAGGAGGTACCCCCATGTCTCTCGTCAGTTCCATGAAGAAGGCGTCCGACTCCCTGCGCAATCTCAAGACGCAGGCGTCCGGCGCCGGCACCTCGGTCAAGAAGGTCGGCGACGCCGGCAAGTCCGCGTCCGGGCAGCTCAAGACACTCCGTACCAACGCCCAGGGCTCCACCACCCAGCTCAAGAACCTGAAGACCGCGTCCGACCAGGCCGAGCGCGCCATGAAGAAGGCCGGCGACACCGCTCAGTCGGCCGGCGGCAAGCTCTCCAAGTACGAGTCCGGGGCCGGCAAGGCGGCCAAGGGCCAGGACAAGCTCAACCGGTCGATGAAGGGCAACTTCCTCGTCCGGCTGCTCGAACTCTTCATGCCGCTCATCGAGAAGATCGTCGAGATGGCGCTCCGCTCGAAGACGATGCAGACGGTCCTGAAGAAGGCCTTCAGCGCCATCAAGTCCGTGATCAGCTCCGTCATGAAGGCCGTCGGGCCGATCATGAAGAAGGCCGGCGCTCTGATCAAGACGGTCTGGAACGGCATCAAGAAGGCCATCTCCACCGTCGTCAAGGCCGTCGCGACCGTCATCAAGACCTACGTGAAGATCTGGAAGACGGTCATCACCACGGTCATGAAGGCGATCAAGACCGTGATCAGCGCGGTCTGGAACGGCATCAAGGCCGTCATCATGCCGGTGGTCAACTGGATCAAGAGCGCGATCCCGAAGGCCTTCAGCGCCGTCAAGGACAAGATGTCGGCCGCCTGGAACGGCCTCAAGGACATCGCGTCCCGGGCGTTCGACGGCATCAAAAGCGGTGTGAAGGGCCCGATCAACGCCGTCATCGGCCTCATCAACTCGATGATCGGCAGCCTCAACCGCGTCAAGGTCAGCGTTCCCGGCTGGGTCCCGGTCGTCGGCGGCAAGACCTTCGGCGTCAACCTGCCGACCATCCCCATGCTCGCCACCGGTGGTGTCGTCATGCCCCGCCACGGCGGTGTCCCGGCGATCCTCGCCGAGGCCGGCGAGGCCGAGGCCGTCCTCCCGCTCTCCAAGCTGGACCGGCTGCTCGCCTCCACCGCCCGACGCGCCCGCATGGCGCAGGGCGGCCAGCAGGGCGCGGGCGCCGGTACCGGGCTCCACATCGAGCACTACCACGCGGCCCGCAACAGTGACCCGCACGCCACCGCCGCAGCGCTCATGTACCTCGTGAAGGCGCGTGGAGCACGCGCATGAGTGCCGTGGCCATCGGCGGCGGCATACGCAACCCCTTCCGGGGTGCCACCCCGTCCATGAACTCCCTGAAACGGGGGCTCGGCCAGGCGGGCGACTCCCTGCGGCGGTTCACCCAGGACGTCCGACGCGCGGACGGCAGCGTCAGCGCCCTCGCCGGCGCCGCCCGTAACGCCGGAGCCCCCCTCCGTACCCTCGGTCAGAACGCCTCCGGCGCCGCCACCGCCATGGGCAGGATCCGCCGCTCCACCGCCCCCGCCGGCGTCAAGCGGATCGGCACCGCCGCCGGCAAGGCCCGCGGCGCCGCCCGCAAGATCGGGACCGGCGCCGGGGCGATCCTCGGCATCCTGCTGCCGCTGCTGCCCGTCACGGACGTCATCTCGACGATGATGGGCACCTTCGGCACCGTCATGACCATCGCGTCGGTCGCCATGACAGGCATCAACGTCGCCATGCGGGCCAACCCGCTCGGCTTCCTCGTCGGCCTGATCGTGCCCGTCGCCGCGTACCTGATCGAACTGGCCGTCAACTCCGAGACCGGCCAGCGGATCATCAGGCAGGTCTTCCAGCAGGCCCTGAAGGGTTTCCAGGCGGTCTGGACGTTCATCCAGCCGCTCATGAAGGCCCTCGGCCAGGCCATCGGCACCTACGTCAAGGCGTACCTGACCCTCTTCAAGACCGCGCTCAAGATCGTCGGATCGGCCATCGGCGGCATCTCCAGGATCGGTTCCGCCGTCCGCTCCGCCTCGAACGCGCTGCGCGGCATCGCCTCCCGCACGATCGGCGGCATCAAGAGCGCCGTACGGTCGGTCGTCGCCTGGATCACCGACAAGATCCCCGGCTTCTTCCGCACCGCCAAGGAGGCGGTGAGCACGTCGCTGCGCGGCATCGGCGACCTGATCAAGGGCGCGCTGAGCGCCGTGCTCGGGGTGGTCAAGGGACCGATCAACGGTCTCATCGCGTTCGCCAACTGGATCATCGACGGGCTCAACAAGCTCAGCTTCGAGATCCCGCTCACCGGCAAGAAGTTCGGCGTCGAACTCGACAAGCTCCCCATGCTCGCCGAGGGCGGCATCGTCTCCCCGAGCACCGCGGACGACTACCGCATCGACTCGCTCTCCCAGCTGGAGAACCGCCGCGTCCCGGCCCTCACCGAGCCGCTGCCGCGGCCGCACCGCATCCGGGAGTTCCGCGAGGAGCCCGGCGCCGGTCCCCGGTCGACCGCCGAGGACCTGCTCTTCCTCGCGACCGCCCACCGCTGACCGCCGGACGCGACCGACCGCGAACCGCCGGCCGCTGACCGACGGCCGCCCACCGCTGACCGCCGGACACAGCCGACCGCGAACCGCCCGCCGCTGACCGCCGGCCGTCGCCGGACCCCGCTGACCGCCAACCGCCGACCCCATCCCAAGTGAGGTGACGGCCCCATGGCCGAGACCACGACCCCGTACGCCGGAAACTCCTACACCGCCGACCTCGCGCCCGGCTCGCTCATCACCCAGGACGGGCAGATGCAGTGGGCCGGGCTCCTCATAGGCCCCGGCACCCCCTTCGCCGTCGACAAGTCCGGCCTGTCGGGCTGGGAGGACCTGCCCGAGTACGACTCCTCGGACGCCGACCGCCCCACCTCCCACGGCGCCTGGCCGGGCGCCCGGTACGCCAAGCCGCGCAAGGTCGGCGGCACGATCGTGCTGATGCCCGAGTACGGCGGCACCGCGGCGGCCGTCCGCGCCCTGCGGCAGTCGCTCGCCCTCCTCGACGAGGAGCGGTGGCTCACCGTGCGGCTGCACGGCGAGCTGCTCTGCGTCCGGGCCCGGATCGCGCAGCGCGTCGTCCCGGCCGACCAGGGCTTCGCCACCCAGGGCAGCTCCCGCATGTCGGTCCAGTGGCTGGCCACCGACCCGCGCCGGTACGTCGCCAACGAGCAGACCGCCACGACGACTCCCCCGCAGCCGGAGTCGGGGCTGAACTGGCTGCCGGACGGGCTGAAGTGGCCGCTCTCCTGGGGCCAGGCCAAGAGCACCGGTGACGCCGTCGTCGAGAACACCGGTTCCGCCCCCGTCCACCCGGTGATCGTCTTCCGCGGCCCGTGCTCCATGCCGACCGTCACCGAGCGGATCAGCAGGCGCCGACTGCGGTACGCGATCGACCTGACCGCCGGCGACGAACTCACCGTCGACACCCGGGCGGGCACGGTCATGCTCAACAACTCCGCCTCCCGCCTGCACACCGCGATGGCCGACTCCACCCCGGAGGAGCTGTTCGTGCTGGATCCCGGTCGCCACGACCTGTCCTTCCGGCCGGAAGCGGGCACCGAGGACGCGCTGATGACCGTGCGCTGGCGCAGCGCCGAGTGGTGACGAGGACGCGCCAGACGTCCGCCGGCCGCCGCCCTTGAGCGGCGGCCGGGGGCGGTTCTCCGCACCGGCCCACGAACCACCGGCCCACGCAGACCACCCCGAGCCGACCCCCTTCGGAGAGGTGACCCATGACCGTACGCGCCGCTTGGCTCCAGTCCACCGGCCAGACCCGCGAGGACACCCGCCTGACCCTCGCCGCCCTGCTCACCCCCAGCGGCCAGAGCCCCGACGAGACCCCGCTGCGCTCGCGGGCGGGCATCGTCCCGGGTGGTTTCGTCCTGGCCGACACCGCGCCCATGCAGGCCACCATCGGCACCGGCCGCGCGGTCGTCCAGGGTGACGACACCGCCCAGGGCGCCTACCTCGTCGCCGTCACCGCGCCGGAGAGCTTCACGCTCAAGGACGGCGACCCGCAGTACGACCGGATCGACCTGATCGAACTGGCCGTCATGGACGACACCTACGACCGCTCGGGCGACACCCAGGCGGTCGTGCGGCTCGTCGAGGGCACTCCGGCGGCCACGCCCACCGTCCCGCTCAGCGGGCCCGGCAGCACGATCCCGCTCTACACGATCCGGGTCCCGAAGGGCACCTCGGCCGGCACCGGCGGCATCGCCTGGTCCACCGCCGTCACCACCCAGCACTGGCCGGCCGTCGCGCTCGGCGGCATCCTGCCCGCCAGCGGTTTCAAGGGCGCCTACGTCGGCCAGTACCGGGACACGGCGGGCCTCCTCCAGCGCTGGGACGGCACGACCTGGACCTCGTACCCCAAGGCCATCGGCGGCATCGCCCCGAGCACCACGACCGCCGGCGGCTACACCGGCCAGTACCGGGACAACGGCGGCGGGCTGCAGCGCTGGAGCGGTTCCGCCTGGCAGTACGTCCAGGGCGCCTCGACCGTGCTGCTCAGCGCCACGCAGTGGCTGACCGGCCAGCAGCAGAGCATCGCCCCGAACACCTGGACCGTGCTCATCCTGCCCACCGTCGAGGTCGACGACGCCGCCGGCTGGACGTCGAACACCACCTATGTCGTGCCGCGCACCGGCTGGTGGCGCATCTCGGCGCACGCCACCTGGGCCAACGACTCCCAGACCGGCATGCGCGGCGCCCGCGTCCTGGTCGGCGGCGCCGGCCAGTCCCGGATGACCTGGCTCACCCCCGCCGGCAACGGCGCCATCTCCGTGGGCGGCGGCGGCGTGGTCAGGCTCGTCGCGGGCGAGACCCTCCAGCTCGCCGGCTTCCACAGCCACACCGCGGCGATCAAGACCCTCGGCGGCTCGGGCTACGCCTGCAACCTCACCGCCGAATGGGTCAGGTCCTGACGCCCCCGACCACCGATTCGCCCCCCGACTCCCCGAACGGAGAAACCCCATGAACCTGCGCAGCAGTTGGGTCACCGAGACCGGCCAGACCCGCGAGGACACCCGGCTCACCCAGACCGGTGTCACCACCATGACCAACCCCGTCCAGGTCCGCTCCGGCGTCCTGCCCGGCTCGTACGGCGGCCAGTACCGGCTCTCCGGCTTCTGGACCTTCGGGTCCGCCGCCATGTCGGCGACCGTCTCCGAGGGCCGGGCCGTCATCCAGGGCGAGATCTCCCAGGGCGTCTTCCCGGTGACCCTGCCGAACTCCGAGGTGGTGACCTTCGCGCCGGGCAACGCCACGTACAACCGCATCGACCTGCTCGTCCTGAGGATCTACGACAAGCTCTACGACGCCGGGACGCGCACCGAAGCCGTCCTCGAGGTCATCCAGGGCGCGGCCGAGCAGGCCCCGAAGCCCCCGGTCGTCCCGCCGCGCTGCCTCCCGCTGTACGAGGTGCTGGTCCCCGCCGGTGCCAGCGCGGGCAACGGCGGCATCCCGTGGGACAGCTCACTCAAGGACCTGCGCACCCCGGTCGTCGCCCTCGGCGGCATCCTCCCGGTCGAGGGCGCGTCCCTGCCGGGCGCCTACCCCGGCCAGTACCAGGACGCGGGCGGCGCGCTCCAGCGCTGGGACGGCGGCGCCTGGGTGTCGTACCCGGCGGCGCTCGGCGGCGTCATCCCGTCGTCCGCGTCCACCACGCCGGCCAGCTACACGGGCCAGTACCGCGACTCGACGACCGGCAAGCTCCAGCGCTGGAACGGCACCAGCTGGGTCCCGGTCGTGGCGGGCCCGTACTTCATCGACAACCGCGACTACGGCGACACCACGTCGACCACGTACACCTCGACGCTCGGGGGCCGCGTCACCAACCCGCTCTCGCTCTCCTTCGTCGCCCCGCCGTCGAGGGCCGTCATCATCAGCTTCGGCTGCAAGCTCCGGTCGACGAGCGCCGACCACTACGCGCTCATGGCGCTCAAGCTCACCCAGGGCGCCACGGTCATCAGCGACCTCGAGGACGACTACGCGGCGCTCGCCGCCAGCCAGCACATGGTCTCGGTGTCCACCTCGACCCGTCAGTCGGGCCTGACTGCGGGCGCGACGTACACGCTCACGGCCTTCTTCAAGGTCAACTCCCCCACCACTCCCGTCCTCAAGGCCGGTTTCGACAACACGTTCATCAGGGTCGACCCGCTGCCGTAGCCCGGATCCACCCACACCGACAGGAGAAAACCATGGCACTGCGCAGCGGATGGCTCCCGCCGACCGGGCAGACCCGTGTCACCACCCGCCTCACCGCCCTCGGCGCGACCACCCCGGTCAACCCGCTCGCCTCGCGCTCCGGCATCCTGCCCGGCGCGGCCGACGGCAAGTACCGGGTCAGCGGCTTCAAGATGGCCGACAGCGGCCCCATGAGCGCGACCGTCTACGCCGGGCGCGCCGTCGTCCAGGGCCCCAACGCCCAGGGCGCCTACCCCGTCACCCTCGACGCGGACACCGTCCTCACCTTCGGGGACGGCGATCCGATCAACCCGCGCGTCGACCTCGTCGTCCTGCGCGTGTACGACGACGAGTTCGACAACCAGACCAGGAGCGAAGCCGCCCTGGAGGTCATCAGGGGCGAGCCGAAGGCCCTGCCGACCGCCCCGGGCGCCCCCGCGCTCTCCCTCCCCCTCTTCTCGGTCAGGGTGGAGAAGCAGACGTCGGCGGGCACCGGCGGCATCGCCTGGTCCACCGCCATCACCGACCTGCGCACCACCCTCGTCGGCGTGGGCGGCATCCTGCCCGTCTACAACAACGCCGGTGTGCCCGGCTCCTACCCCGGCCAGTACCAGGACAACGACAACGCGCACTTCCTCCAGCGCTGGGACGGCAACGGCTGGGTCGCCTACCCGAAGGAGATCGGTGGCATAGCTCCCTCCGGAGTGCTCTCCACCGGCGGCTACGCCGGCCAGTTCCGCGACCACGTCGGAACCCTCCAGCGCTGGAACGGCAGCTCCTGGGTCACCTACCAGCCGCCGGTGGAGGTGGAGACCACCACCAGCGGCGCGACCGCGCTGACCGGCTGGACGGTGGTGGCCTTCTCCGGCCGGCGCTCCCGGGGCCTCGCGACCGTCCTCGTCACCGTCACCCGCAACGGCGCCACCATCAACGTCGACGGCGCGGGCAACTTCAACGACGAGGGGCTGTGCACCCTGCCCGCCGGCTGGCGTCCGGCCATGGACTACGAGGCCTCCGCCTGCGACGGCTTCGGCAACGGCGGCGGCTTCATCACGCCCGGCGGACAGGTCAACCTGCGCACCTGGTCGTCCAACGGCGCCCTCGTCGCCGGCCGGAACATTCGCCTCGCCGCGACCTACGTCCTGTAAGGGGGCTGTCCCATGGCACTCGACACGCCCTACCGGGCCATCTTCTGCGACCTCATGAGCGACACGGCCCTCGACATCCTGCCGCTGCGGGACGTCTCGTTCGAGGACTACATCGGCCGGGCCGGGTCCCTCTCCGGCACCGTCCCCATCCCCGACCGCACCATCGCCGAGCGGGCCCACAAGATCAAGCCGGGCCGCACCACGGTCTACCTGGAGCGCGGCGGAGACCTGTGGTGGGGCGGCATCGTCTGGACCGCCAACCTGCAGGGCGGCGACCGGGGCGTGGTGACCCTGGGCATCCAGGCCTCCACCTTCGACTCCTACGCGGCCCGGCGACGCATCCGCACGAACGAGTTCGCGACCCGGTTCACCCAGCCGACCGACCAGTACGTCATCGCCCGCGAGCTCTGGAAGAGCCTGTCGACGCCGGGCCTGGGTCGCAGCAAGATCGACCTCGGCGACGAGAACGCGCTGTCCGGCGTCACGCGGACGGCCTCCTGGCGGTACGGCGACGAGACCGTCTACCAGGACGCCCTCGACCAGCTCGGTTCGCAGAAGGACGGCTTCGAGTACCAGATCCTCGTCTACCGCGACCCGGACGACGGCAAGCGGATCCGCGAACTGCGGCTCGGCTCGCCCATCAGCAACGGCGCCACCGACATGATCTTCGACCGGCCCGGCGCGATCCTGTCCTACTCCCTTCCGGACGACGCCACTCGCGGCGGCACCGTGGCCATGGCCCGCGGCGCCTCGACCAACAGCAACGCCGGCGCCGAGTCCAGGCCGACCCTGTCCGACCTGTTCGAGCCGACGGATCCGCTCCCGGACGCCTGGCCCCAGCTCGACCTGTCCTCGGACCACAACGACGTCAGCGACAAGGCCACGCTGAACTCGCTCGCCCAGGCCGCCGTCAACGAGGCTTCCGGCCATGTGCAGATCCCCGAGATCAGCATCCGGCTCGGCGGGATCGTCCCCCCGGCGCTCCTCGGCCGCACCGCCCGCATCCGCATCACCGACGAATGGCACCCGACGGGCCTCGACGCCCGCTACCGCATCGTCGGCGTCAAGGTCCGGCCGGCCGAACGCGGCCGCCCCGACACCGCCGAACTCGCACTTGAGGGGACCTGATGGCACTGCTGCCCGAGGACATCATCGACCGGCTGATCCAGATGGAGCGCCGGATCCAGGCCCTGTCCACAGCGGTCAACACCCGTCCCCTCATCAGCGAGATCCGCCCCGACCCCGACAAGCCGCCGCCCACCAAACCGGTCCTCCGGATCTTCGACGCCCACCACCACGAGCTGTTCGCCGACGACCTGGTGACCGGCGGCCTCGCCAGGCCGTGGCTCCAGCTGATGCCGCCGGTGGACCACCTGAAGGAAGCGAAGTGGCCGTCCACCACGAGCACGTCCTTCACCGCCATCGCCCAGTCCTTCAATCCGGTCTGGCAGCCCAAGATGCGTCTCGCGATGTACACGAAGGTGTCCGGCACCGCGACCGGCCAGGTGCAGGTCATGGTCGACGGCGTGCAGTTCGGCCCGACCGTCGCCGCCGGACAGACCTTCGACCACACCGGCCTGCTGCCGTTCGCCGACTTCGCGACCAAGTTCGGCAAGGTCATGACCGTCGAGATCCACGCCAGGATCGCCAGCGGCACCGGCACGGTGTACGCCCAGCCCGTCAGCATGTACGGCACCCAGACCTGAACCGGCGAGGAGCACCCACCATGGACATCGACCCCACCCAGCCCTGGGGCCTGGTCATCGACTACGCCGGCCGGGCCACCGTCACCGAGAACGGCCACACCCTCTCCGTACGCGTGCACGACAACAGCCTCGGGTACACCCTGGAACGCGACCCGTTCACCGGCCAGTACCCGTCGGTGCAGGTCACCGCCGAGTTCGCCAAGACCGGCAGTGGCGGTGACGCCACCCTCCGCGGCTACGGTCTCGCCGTCGTCGAGGCGAGGGACGGCGTCCCGGCCGTACCGGATCCGACCGCCGTCCAGCGGGCCGTCGCCGCCGCGCTCGCCGACTTCGAGGACCGCCGCTCCGCCTACGCCGAACTGTGCGCGACCTGGGCCCCGGCACCGGAGCCCGAGCCCACCCCGGAGCCCGCGCCCGCCCCCTAAGCCCGGCGAGCAGTACCGAGTGCACCCCCGCCCCACCCGTACGCCCGCCCGCCCCCCGCGGGCCTTTTTCATGTCCGGAGGACACCAGATGGCCACACCCCTCCCCGCGGACCGGCTCGTCGCCGCGCTCCGCGCCGAAGGCGTCACCGTCGTCGAACACCCCGGCTGGCGCTCCCACCACCGCAACCACACCGGCGCCTGGGGCCCGGTCACCGGCGTGATGATCCACCACACCGTCTCCACCGGAAGCGCCTCCTCCGTCGAGCTCTGCTCCAACGGCTACGACGGCCTGCCCGGACCGCTCTGCCACGGCGTCATCACCAAGGACGGCACCGTCCACCTCGTCGGCAACGGCCGCGCCAACCACGCCGGCGGCGGCGACCCGTCCGTCCTCCAGGCCGTGATCACCGAGACGTACGGCGACCGGCCCCCGGCCCCGCGCGTCCACCAGGGCAGCCCCGGAGCCGTCGACGGGAACTCCCGCTTCTACGGCTTCGAGTGCGTCAACCTGGGCGACGGCCGCGACCCCTGGCCGGCCGCCCAGCTCGACGCCATCGAACGGGCCTCCGCCGCCCTGTGCCGGGCCCACGGCTGGGGCGCCAAGTCCGTCATCGGCCACCTGGAGTGGTCCGACTGGAAGAGCGACCCCAAGGGCTTCGGCATGCCGGCCCTCCGCGGCCGCGTCCAGGCCCGGCTCGCCAAGGCCCCGGCCAAGAACACCCCCGGCAGCGGCAAGCCGGCCGCACCCCGCCTCCAGCCGTTCCCCGGCACCTCGTTCTTCCGCAAGGAGACGAGTTCCCCGGTCATCACGGCCATGGGCCGCCGACTCGTCGCCGAGGGCTGCTCCGCGTACACCGTCGGCCCCGGCCCCCGCTGGAGCGAGGCCGACCGGCTCAGTTACGCGAAGTGGCAGCGCAAGCTCGGCTTCCGCGGCTCCGACGCCGACGGCATCCCCGGCGCCGCGTCGTGGAGCGCCTTGAAAGTCCCGTACACGAAGTAACCCTCACCCAAGGAGCACACCGATGTCCGATGCCGCCCAGCGCACGGCCCGTACCGTCCTCCAGTCCGCCGTCGGCATCGCCGTCGTCCTCCCCGCCATCGTCGACGCCTCCGGCCTCCCCGCCACCCTCCCCTGGGTCGCCGGGGCCCTCGCCGTCTCCGGGGCCCTCACCCGGGTGATGGCCCTCGACGGCGTCCAGCAGCTGCTGCCCACCTGGCTGCGCACCACCCCGGACGGCGCCGATGACCGAGTCTGATCCGAACGATCCCGTGGCCGTCGCCGTCGAACTGGAACGGCTCCGCGGCACCCTGGAAGCCGGTTTCGCCCGCGTCGACGGGGCGCTCGCCCTGCTCGTCCAGCGCAGCGACCAGACCGACCGGCAGCTCGCCGACCACGAGGCCCGCCTCGACACCCTCGAACGCGCCCGCTGGCCGCTGACCAGCATCATGGCGCTCGCCGCGAGCGCCGGCGCGCTCGTCGCGGTGTGGGAGCTGACCGCCAGGTAACCCCTTTCCCGACGCACGCCGAAGGGCGGCCACCCCGCAATCGGGGTGACCGCCCTTCGGTTTCGCACTACTTACTGGTTGTACGGACCGTAGTCGTAGTCCTCCAGCGGAACGGCCTGGCCGGAGCCCGAACCGAACGGCGAGTAGTCGATGTCGTCGTAGCCGACGGCCGAGTACATCGCGGCCTTGGCCTCTTCGGTCGGCTCGACCCGGATGTTGCGGTAACGGGACAGACCCGTACCGGCCGGGATGAGCTTACCGATGATGACGTTCTCCTTGAGGCCGATGAGGCTGTCGGACTTGGCGTTGATCGCCGCATCCGTCAGAACTCGGGTCGTCTCCTGGAAGGACGCCGCCGACAGCCACGACTCGGTGGCGAGCGAGGCCTTGGTGATACCCATCAGCTGCGGACGGCCGGAGGCGGGGTGACCGCCCTCGGTGACCACACGACGGTTCTCGGTCTCGAACTTCGAGCGCTCGACGAGCTCGCCCGGCAGCAGCTCCGCGTCGCCGGACTCGATGATCGTCACACGGCGCAGCATCTGCCGGATGATGATCTCGATGTGCTTGTCGTGGATCGACACGCCCTGCGAGTTGTAGACCTTCTGGACTTCGGCGACCAGGTGGATCTGGACCGCGCGCTGACCGAGGATCCGCAGCACGTCGTGCGGGTTGGTGGCACCCACGGTGAGCTTCTGGCCCACCTCGACGTGGTCGCCCTCGCCCACGAGCAGACGGGCACGCTTCGAGATCGGGAACGCCGTCTCGTCGGTGCCGTCGTCCGGGGTGACGACGAGCTTCTTGGTCTTCTCGGTCTCCTCGATGCGGACGCGGCCGGCCGCCTCCGAGATCGGGGCGACACCCTTGGGCTGACGAGCCTCGAAGAGCTCGACGACACGGGGCAGACCCTGGGTGATGTCGTCACCGGCCACACCACCGGTGTGGAAGGTACGCATCGTCAGCTGGGTACCGGGCTCACCGATGGACTGGGCGGCGATGATGCCGACCGCCTCACCGATGTCGACCAGCTTGCCGGTGGCGAGCGAACGGCCGTAGCAGAACGCACAGGTACCGACGGCGGACTCACAGGTCAGGACCGAACGGGTCTTGACCTCCTCGACGCCCGCGTTGACCAGGGCGTCGATGAGCACGTCACCCAGGTCGACGTTGGCCGGCGCGATGACCTTGCCGTCGACGACGACGTCCTCGGCGAGCATCCGCGCGTACACGGAGGTCTCGACGTCGTCCGTCTTGCGCAGCACGTTGTCGGCGCCGCGCTCGGCGATCCGCAGCTTCAGACCGCGCTCGGTGCCGCAGTCCTCCTCGCGGATGATCACGTCCTGCGAGACGTCCACCAGACGACGGGTCAGGTAACCCGAGTCGGCGGTACGCAGGGCGGTGTCCGCCAGACCCTTACGGGCACCGTGCGTGGAGATGAAGTACTCCAGAACGGTGAGGCCCTCACGGAAGGACGCCTTGATGGGACGCGGGATCGTCTCGTTCTTGGCGTTCGACACCAGACCACGCATACCCGCGATCTGACGCATCTGCATCATGTTTCCTCGGGCACCCGAGTCGACCATCATGAAGATGGGGTTCGTCTTCGGGAAGTTCGCGTTCATCGCCTCGGCAACCTCGTTGGTCGCCTTGGTCCAGATCGCGATGAGCTCCTGAGTGCGCTCTTCCTTCGTGATGAGACCGCGCTCGTACTGCTTCTGGACCTTCTCGTCCTGCTCCTCGTAGCCCTTGACGATGGCCTTCTTGGCCTCGGGCACGACGACGTCGGAGATGGCCACGGTGACACCGGAACGGGTCGCCCAGTAGAAGCCCGCCGCCTTCAGGTTGTCGAGCGTCGCCGCCACGATGACCTTGGGGTAGCGCTCGGCGAGGTCGTTGACGATCTCGGAGAGCTGCTTCTTGCCGACGGAGTAGTCGACGAACGGGTAGTCCTCGGGCAGCAGCTCGTTGAAGAGCGCGCGGCCCAGGGACGTACGCAGGCGGAACGAGTCACCCTGCTGCCACTCGGCTGCCCCGACGTGGTCGTCGCCCTCTTCGGCGACCGGGGGGACCCAGCCGCGCGGAGCGACGGTGCCGACCGGGAAGCGGATGTCGATCTGCGACTGCAGAGCGAGCTCCCCGGCGTCGAACGCCATGATCGCCTCGGCCGTGGAGCCGAACGCGCGGCCCTCGCCCTTGGTGTCACGGAGCTCACCGTCGGTGGTCAGGAAGAACAGACCGAGGACCATGTCCTGGGTCGGCATCGTGACCGGACGGCCGTCGGCCGGCTTCAGGATGTTGTTCGAGGACAGCATCAGGATGCGGGCCTCGGCCTGCGCCTCCGCGGAGAGCGGCAGGTGCACGGCCATCTGGTCACCGTCGAAGTCCGCGTTGAACGCGGTGCAGACGAGCGGGTGGATCTGGATGGCCTTGCCCTCGACCAGCTGCGGCTCGAAGGCCTGGATGCCGAGGCGGTGCAGCGTGGGCGCACGGTTCAGCAGAACCGGGTGCTCGGCGATGACCTCTTCGAGGACGTCGTACACGACCGTGCGGCCGCGCTCGACCATCCGCTTGGCGCTCTTGATGTTCTGCGCGTGGTTCAGGTCCACCAGGCGCTTCATCACGAACGGCTTGAAGAGCTCCAGGGCCATGGCCTTGGGCAGACCGCACTGGTGCAGCTTCAGCTGCGGACCGACGACGATCACGGAACGCGCGGAGTAGTCCACACGCTTACCGAGAAGGTTCTGACGGAATCGACCCTGCTTGCCCTTCAGCATGTCGCTGAGGGACTTCAGGGGACGGTTACCGGGACCGGTCACCGGACGACCACGACGACCGTTGTCGAAGAGGGCGTCCACGGCCTCCTGAAGCATGCGCTTCTCGTTGTTCACGATGATCTCGGGCGCGCCGAGGTCGAGAAGCCGCTTCAGACGGTTGTTGCGGTTGATCACGCGGCGGTACAGGTCGTTCAGGTCGGAGGTCGCGAAGCGGCCACCGTCCAGCTGCACCATCGGACGCAGGTCCGGCGGGATCACCGGCACGCAGTCGAGAACCATGCCCTTGGGGCTGTTCGCGGTCTGCAGGAACGCGGAGACGACCTTGAGGCGCTTGAGCGCACGGGTCTTCTTCTGGCCCTTGCCGGTACGGATGATCTCGCGGAGGCGCTCGGCCTCCTCCTCGAGGTCGAAGGACTCCAGGCGCTTCTGCAGCGCAGCAGCACCCATCGAACCGTCGAAGTACGTGCCGAAACGGTCACGCAGCTCGCGGTAGAGGAGCTCGTCGCCCTCCAGGTCCTGGACCTTGAGGTTCTTGAAGCGCGACCAGACCTCGTCCAGACGGTCGATCTCGCGCTGCGCACGGTCGCGCAGCTGCTTCATCTCACGCTCGGCGCCCTCGCGCACCTTGCGGCGCACATCGGCCTTGGCGCCCTCGGCCTCAAGCTCACCGAGGTCGTTCTCGAGCTTCTTGGCGCGGGCCTCCAGGTCGGAGTCGCGACGGTTCTCGATCTGCTGGCGCTCGACGGAGACGTGCGCCTCGAGGGAGGGCAGGTCACGCGTACGGCGCTCGTCGTCGACGAACGTGATCATGTACGCCGCGAAGTAGATGACCTTCTCGAGGTCCTTCGGGGCGAGGTCGAGCAGGTAGCCAAGGCGCGACGGGACGCCCTTGAAGTACCAGATGTGGGTGACGGGAGCGGCGAGCTCGATGTGGCCCATCCGCTCACGGCGCACCTTCGCGCGGGTGACCTCGACGCCACACCGCTCACAGATGATGCCCTTGAAGCGGACACGCTTGTACTTGCCGCAGTAGCACTCCCAGTCCCGGGTCGGACCGAAGATCTTCTCGCAGAAGAGTCCGTCCTTCTCGGGCTTGAGCGTGCGGTAGTTGATGGTCTCCGGCTTCTTGACCTCGCCGTGGCTCCACTGACGGATGTCGTCAGCGGTGGCCAGACCGATCCGGAGCTCGTCGAAGAAGTTGACGTCGAGCACTATGCGTCAATCCCTCTCAGGGTTGTAAGGCTTGGGGTCTGATACGGGGGTCCTGGGGCCGGCGGGGGGACCGTGACTGGTCCCCCCGGCCGGACTCCCGTCAGACCTCTTCGACGCTGCTCGGCTCGCGCCGGGACAGGTCGATGCCGAGCTCCTCCGCTGCGCGGAAGACGTCCTCGTCGGTGTCGCGCATCTCGATGGACATGCCGTCCGAGGACAGCACCTCCACGTTGAGGCACAGGGACTGCATCTCCTTGATGAGCACCTTGAAGGACTCGGGGATGCCGGGCTCAGGGATGTTCTCGCCCTTGACGATGGCCTCGTAGACCTTCACGCGGCCGGTCACGTCGTCGGACTTGATCGTCAGCAGCTCCTGGAGGGCGTACGCGGCGCCGTATGCCTCCAGCGCCCACACCTCCATCTCACCGAAGCGCTGGCCACCGAACTGGGCCTTACCACCCAGCGGCTGCTGGGTGATCATCGAGTACGGACCGGTCGAACGAGCGTGGAGCTTGTCGTCGACCAGGTGGTGGAGCTTGAGGATGTACATGTAGCCGACCGAGACCGGGTCGGGGAACGGCTCGCCGGAGCGGCCGTCGAACAGCCTCGCCTTACCGGTCGGGAGCACCATGCGCTCGCCGTCGCGGTTCGGGATGGTGTGGTTCAGCAGACCCGCGAGCTCGTCCTCACGCGCACCGTCGAAGACGGGGGTGGCGACGTTGGTGCCCGGGGCGACCTGGTCGGCGCCGATCGCCTGGAGGCGCTGCGCCCACTCGTCCGCGAGGCCGGAGACGTCCCAGCCGCGGCTGGCGAGCCAGCCGAGGTGGATCTCCAGGACCTGTCCCGGGTTCATTCGGGACGGGACACCCAGCGGGTTGAGGATGATGTCGACCGGGGTGCCGTCCTCGAGGAACGGCATGTCCTCGATCGGCAGGATCTTGGAGATGACGCCCTTGTTGCCGTGGCGGCCGGCGAGCTTGTCACCGTCGGTGATCTTGCGCTTCTGGGCGACGTAGACGCGGACCAGCTGGTTCACGCCCGGGGGAAGCTCGTCGCCCTCCTCGCGGTCGAAGACGCGGACGCCGATGATCTTGCCGATCTCGCCGTGCGGCACCTTCAGCGAGGTGTCACGGACCTCACGGGCCTTCTCACCGAAGATCGCGCGGAGCAGGCGCTCCTCCGGGGTCAGCTCGGTCTCGCCCTTGGGCGTGACCTTGCCGACGAGGATGTCGCCGGCGACGACCTCGGCACCGATACGGATGATGCCGCGCTCGTCGAGGTCGGCGAGGACCTCCTCGGAGACGTTCGGGATGTCCCGGGTGATCTCCTCCGGGCCGAGCTTGGTGTCACGGGCGTCGACCTCGTGCTCCTCGATGTGGATCGAGGAGAGGACGTCGTCCTGCACGAGGCGCTGCGACAGGATGATCGCGTCCTCGTAGTTGTGACCCTCCCACGGCATGAACGCCACGAGCAGGTTCTTGCCGAGCGCCATCTCGCCGTCTTCGGTGGCGGGACCGTCGGCGAGGACCTGGCCCTCGATCACCCGGTCGCCCTCGTCCACGACGACCTTCTGGTTCACAGAGGTGCCCTGGTTGGAGCGGGAGAACTTGTGCAGGCGGTACGTGATGTACGTGCCGTCGTCGTTGGCGACCGTGATGTAGTCGGCCGACAGCTCCTGGACGACACCGTCCTTCTCGGCCTTGAGCACGTCACCGGCGTCGGTGGCACAGCGGTACTCCATGCCGGTGCCGACCAGCGGCGCCTCGCTCTTGATGAGCGGGACGGCCTGACGCATCATGTTCGCGCCCATGAGGGCACGGTTGGCGTCGTCGTGCTCGAGGAACGGGATCATGGCGGTCGCGACCGACACCATCTGGCGCGGCGAGACGTCCATGTAGTCCACCTCGGACGGCAGGACGTAGTCGACCTCGCCGCCGCGCTTGCGGACCAGGACGCGGTTCTCGGTGAGCCGCATGTCGTCGTTGAGCGCGGCGTTGGCCTGCGCGATGACGAAGCGGTCCTCCTCGTCGGCGGTGACGTAGTCGACCTCGTCGGTGACCTGACCGTCGATGACCTTGCGGTACGGCGTCTCGATGAAGCCGAACGCGTTGACGCGGCCGTACGAGGCGAGCGAACCGATCAGACCGATGTTCGGGCCTTCGGGGGTCTCGATCGGGCACATGCGTCCGTAGTGGGACGGGTGCACGTCTCGGACCTCGAAGCCGGCCCGCTCACGGGACAGACCACCAGGGCCCAGCGCCGAGAGACGACGCTTGTGCGTCAGACCCGACAGCGGGTTGTTCTGGTCCATGAACTGCGACAGCTGGCTGGTGCCGAAGAACTCCTTGATGGAGGCGACGACCGGCCGGATGTTGATCAGGGTCTGCGGCGTGATCGCCTCGACGTCCTGGGTGGTCATGCGCTCGCGCACGACGCGCTCCATACGAGCCAGACCCGTGCGGACCTGGTTCTGGATGAGCTCGCCGACGTTGCGCAGACGACGGTTGCCGAAGTGGTCGATGTCGTCGGTCTCGACGACGATCTCGTTGCCGTTCTCGCCGATCGTCTCGGTCTCGCCCGCGTGGAGCTTGACCAGGTACTTGATCGTGGCGATGACGTCATCGGTGGTGAGCACGCCGGCGTTCAGCGGCTCGTCGGCGCCGAGCTTCTTGTTCACCTTGTAGCGGCCGACCTTGGCGAGGTCGTAGCGCTTCGGGTTGAAGTAGAGGTTCTCGAGCAGCGTCTGAGCGGCCTCACGGGTCGGCGGTTCGCCCGGACGCAGCTTGCGGTAGATGTCGAGCAGCGCGTCGTCCTGGCCCTGGGTGTGGTCCTTCTCCAGGGTGGCGCGCATGGACTCGTACTCGCCGAACTCCTGGAGGATCTGCTCGGTGGTCCAGCCGAGAGCCTTGAGGAGGACGGTGACGGACTGCTTGCGCTTGCGGTCGATGCGGACACCGACCAGGTCGCGCTTGTCGATCTCCATCTCCAGCCAGGCACCCCGGGACGGGATGATCTTGGCCGAGAAGATGTCCTTGTCGGACGTCTTGTCGATGGAGGAGTCGAAGTAGACACCCGGCGAACGGACCAGCTGCGACACCACGACACGCTCGGTGCCGTTGATGACGAAGGTGCCCTTGTTCGTCATGAGCGGGAAGTCGCCCATGAAGACCGTCTGGGACTTGATCTCGCCGGTCTCGTTGTTGGTGAACTCGGCGGTGACGAAGAGCGGGGCGCCGTACGTGAAGTCACGGTCCTTGCACTCGTCGATCGAGTTCTTCGGCGGCTCGAAGCGGTGGTCGCGGAAGGTCAGCGACATCGACCCGGAGAAGTCCTCGATCGGCGAGATCTCCTCGAAGATCTCTTCCAGGCCGGACTTCGTGGGGACGTCCTGTCCCGACTCAAGGGCAGCCTCGACGCGAGCCTTCCAGGCGGCGTTGCCGAGCAGCCAGTCAAAGCTCTCGGTCTGCAGCGCGAGGAGGTTCGGAACCTCGAGGGGCTCCTTGATCTTTGCAAAGGAGATGCGCAGCGGGGCGGTGCTGGCGCCGTTGTTCGTATTGGTCGAGGCGTTGCGCGAGGCGGCCAAGAGGGGGTCCTTCCGAGGGCTCGGACTCACTACGCGCGTACCGGTCCCTTGTATCGCTTCACGGCAGACTTTTCCTGATATGGCCGAAAGGGCCAGTTCAGACGGGGTCGGTCCACGAAGCGGATGCGAAGGTATGCCCCTGGTGACGGGCAGGGGGCAGCTAACAGGCAGCGCAAAGGGTCAGTGTAGCCACTTGGCTCACTGATGTCCAGGGCGAATAATTCGCGACCCTCGTTGCTCTCAACTCCGCGGTACCTCGCGCCGTGTGGCGCACCTCGATACTGCCCGTTCAGCCGTCGATCCATGCCTCGGAAACGGATCGTTGTGACGACGCGTCCTGAGAATTGCGCGCTGCGTGCGGTTCGTCAAGGCCCCCCGGTCTGCGGGGCGCACGGCGAAGATCACCATACTCCGCTTCCGGCGGCCCTCAAGGCCCCCGCCACGCCCTTCCCGGGGAACGCCGAAAGGCGACCACCCAGAAGGGTGATCGCCTTTCGGTGCCCTCGCGTTACACGGGGGCGGGAGTCAGCTTCAGCGACTCGAAACGGTCTTACTTGACCGTGACGGAGGCGCCGGCGGCCTTGAGGGACTCGGCAGCCTTCTCGGCGGCCTCCTTCGCGACCTTCTCGAGGACCGGCTTCGGGGTGCCGTCGACGAGGTCCTTGGCCTCCTTGAGGCCCAGGGAGGTGAGCTCACGCACGACCTTGATGACCTGGATCTTCTTGTCGCCGGCACCCTCGAGGATGACGTCGAACTCGTCCTGCTCGGCCTCGGGCTCGGCGGCAGCGCCACCGGCGGCGGGGCCGGCAACGGCGACGGCCGCGGCGGCGGTGACGTCGAACTTGTCCTCGAACGCCTTCACGAACTCGGAGAGCTCGATGAGGGTCATCTCCTCGAACTGGGCGAGGAGGTCGTCCTGAGAGAGCTTCGCCATGATGGGCGATCCTTCCACTAATTCGGCAGGTGCCGGATGTATGTAGAGGCGGGCGTAACGGCCCGCTGCGACCCGCGCACTAGGCGGCGCGGATCAATGCGCGAGCCGAATTACTCGGCACCGCCCTGCTCGGCGAGCTTGACGCGAAGCGCCTCCGCGGTGCGGACGAACTTCGACGGCAGCGCCTGGAAGAGCGAGGCAGCCTGAGACTGCTTGCCCTTGAACGCGCCGGCCAGCTTGCTGAGCAGAACCTCGCGGGACTCGAGGTCCGCGAGCTTCTTGAACTCGTCGGCGGACAGCGCCTTGCCATCAAGGACACCGCCCTTGATGACGAGGTTCGGGTTGTCCTTGGCGAAGTCACGCAGAGCCTTCGCCGACTCCACCGGGTCACCGGTGACGAAGGCGGCCGCGGTCGAACCAGCAAGCTGGTCGTCGAGCACGGCGATCCCGGCCTGGTTGGCCGCAATCTTGGTCAGCGTGTTCTTCACCACGGCGTACTGGGCGTTCTCACCGAGCGAACGACGCAGCGTCTTGAGCTGCGCCACGGTGAGCCCCGTGTACGAGGTCAGCACGACGGCGTTCGAGCTGCGGAACTTGTCCTCAAGCTCGGCTACCGCGGCAGCCTTGTCGGGCCTTGCCATAGAGCGTCGGCCTCCTTCCGGGTGATGAGGACCGCTCAGAAGGGGCTGACAAAACAAAACGCCCCGGCGCAGGCGCTCGGGGCTCAGCTCTACCGCATCACGAAGATCCGGGAACTCTTCCTCAATCACCTGCGCGGGTCGTTCGCGTCTCAGCGAATCCTTCGGCCACCGCACCCTGGGGGCGCAGTAACGACCAGCGGTCTTTGGCTTCTTCGGAAGAGTACGCGATCGGGCCGCCCCGGGGCAAATCCGCCCTGATCAAGGCTCCGAACCGTGCTCCGGACCCTGCTGCGGACCGTGCTCCGGACCGCGACAAGAAGCCGGCCCCGCACCTCAGGAGAGGTGCGGGGCCGGCTGACCACTCAGTGAACCCGGGGGGTTCGGCCCGGTCAGACAGCTGCCGGGTCCTCCTCGACGAGGAGGTTGCGGGTGCGGTTGGAGTCCAGCGGGATGCCGGGGCCCATCGTCGTCGTCAGGGTCGCCTTCTTGATGTAGCGGCCCTTGGCGGCGGACGGCTTCAGACGGAGGATCTCCTCCAGAGCCGCGGCGTAGTTCTCGACCAGCTTCGTCTCGTCGAAGGAGACCTTGCCGATGATGAAGTGCAGGTTCGAGTGCTTGTCGACGCGGAACTCGATCTTGCCGCCCTTGATGTCGTTGACAGCCTTCGCGACATCGGGGGTGACGGTGCCGACCTTGGGGTTCGGCATGAGACCACGCGGGCCGAGGACGCGGCCGAGGCGGCCGACCTTGCCCATGAGGTCCGGGGTGGCCACCACGGCGTCGAACTCGTTCAGGCGGTTGCCCTTGGAGATCTCGTCGATGAGCTCGTCGGAGCCGACGATGTCGGCGCCCGCGGCGATCGCGGCCTCGGCACGGTCACCGGTCGCGAAGACCAGGACCCGGGCGGTCTTACCGGTGCCGTGCGGGAGGTTCACGGTGCCACGGACCATCTGGTCGGCCTTGCGCGGGTCGACGCCCAGGCGGAAGGCGACCTCGACGGTGCCGTCGAACTTCGTGGTGGCGGTGTCCTTGGCGATGCGGACGGCCTCGAGGGGAGCGTAGTTACGCTCACGGTCGATCTTGGCGTCCGCGCCGCGGAGAGCCTTGCTGCGCTTCACTGCTTCTCCTGTTGGTTCAGGTATGGAGTCGTGGTGCGGGCCGCGCCGGCCCTACCACTGAGGTCGAACGGGGGCTTGATCAGCCCTCGACCGTGATGCCCATGGAGCGGGCGGTGCCAGCGATGATCTTGGACGCGGCGTCCAGGTCGTTGGCGTTGAGGTCGGGGAGCTTGACCGTGGCGATCTCGCGGACCTGGGCGGCCGTGAGCTTGGCGACCTTGGTCTTGTGCGGCTCGCCGGAGCCCTTGTCCACACCCGCGGCCTTGAGGATCAGCTTGGCGGCCGGCGGAGTCTTGGTGATGAAGGTGAAGGAACGGTCGTCGTAGACCGTGATCTCCACCGGCACGACCATGCCACGCTGCGACTCGGTCGCGGCGTTGTAGGCCTTGCAGAACTCCATGATGTTGACGCCGTGCTGACCGAGCGCGGGGCCGACCGGCGGAGCCGGGTTCGCCGCGCCGGCGTTGATCTGGAGCTTGATAAGCCCCGTGACCTTCTTCTTCTTGGGAGGCATTGCTCTCTCCGGGTCCTAGTGAGAGTGTTCAGCCCGCCATCCGGTCATCCGGATGGAGGCATACCGCACAACGATAACGGGTATAGACGCGCGGCTAAAAACCGAGCAGGTCAGAGCGGCTGTGAGAGCCACTCTGACCTGGTCGGAAACCTGTGGGATCAGTTCTTCTGGATCTGGTCGAAGCTGAGCTCGACCGGGGTCTCGCGACCGAAGATCTCGACGAGGCCCTTGACCTTCTTCGAGTCGGGGTTGATCTCGTTGATCGTGGCCTGGAGGGTCGCGAAGGGACCGTCCGTGACCGTGACCGAGTCGCCGACCTCGAAGTCCAGCACCTGGACCTCCAGCTTGCGGGCCGGAGCCGGCTTGCCCTCGGCCTCGGCGGCCTCGCGGGCGGCCTTCTCCTCGGCCTCCGGGGCGAGCATCTTGACGATCTCGTCCAGGGTCAGCGGGTACGGGTCGTAGGCGTTGCCCACGAAGCCGGTGACGCCGGGGGTGTTGCGGACGACGCCCCAGGACTCGTTCGTCAGGTCCATGCGGACGAGCACGTACCCGGGAAGCTTGTTCTGCTTGACGTTCTTCCGCTCGCCGCCCTTGATCTGGACGATCTCTTCCTCGGGGACCTCGGCCTGGTAGATGAATTCCTCGACGTTGAGCGAGACGGCGCGCTGCTCGAGGTTGGCCTTCACGCGCTTCTCGTAGCCCGCGTAGGTGTGGATGACGTACCACTCGCCGGGGAGGGTGCGCAGCTCCTCGCGGAACGCGGCGACCGGGTCGACCGGGGCGGCCGGCTCGGCCTCCTCGTCGGTCTCTTCCTCGGCGTCCTCGTCCTCGGCCCCGGCCTCTTCCTCGGCGGCCTCGACGGTCTCGTCCTCGTCGCCCTCGGCGGCGTCGACGTCCTCGTCGGTCTCCTGCTCGTCCTCGTCCTCGACGTGGAGAGCGGCTTCCTCGGCGGCCTCGCCGGCAGCGTCGTCAGCAGCGTCGGCCTGGTCCTCGTCGGCGGCCTCGACGATGTCCAGCTCGTCCTCGACGGACTCGGACTCGAAGGCGTCGTTCAGGTTCGCGTCAGACACGGTGGCTGCTTCTTCCTGCGATACAGAGTGGTGGAACAAAAAGTCAGCCGAAGACGTACTTGACTGCTTCCTGGAAGCCATAGTCAATCACGGTGACAAGGCCGATCATGATGACGACGAAGATGATCACCACAGTGGTGTACGTCGACAGCTGGCTGCGCGTGGGCCAGACGACCTTGCGGAGCTCGGCGACGATCTGGCGGTAGAAGAGCGCGAGACGGCCCAGAGGGCCCTTCTTTCCGCGCTTGCCGCCCTTACGGGACTTCTTCTTCGAGTCGGAGGCCTCGTCATCGGCATCAGGCATGTCGATGGAGCCTACGGCGTCCGTCACGATCTCTCACCTGATTCCGGGTCGGCCGTGCCGCGCCCGGGTGGAGCCGCACGGCGGTGCAATGAAGTACGTACATGCGCACAACACCTGGCGGTGTGTGTAGCAGGGCCGGAGGGACTTGAACCCCCAACCGCCGGTTTTGGAGACCGGTGCTCTACCAATTGAGCTACGACCCTTTGTTGGTGTCCCCCAACCTACCGCATCGTGAGATGTGGTCGGTGCGGGCCAACGAGCAGTGAGCATACGTGGTCAGAGGGGTCCGCGTCGAACAGAAACCACGGGCGACCTGCTGTCGGACGCGCGTACGACCGGGAATGCCCGTTCGTGTCCGGTCCGTGAAACCTGTGTGCCGGGCCCGGAAGCGGTCTGGGACGATGGGCCGTATGAGCGCTGCTACCCCTCCCACCGAGCGTCGGGTCTCCGCCCGGATCGGTGCGATCTCCGAGTCCGCCACCCTCGCCGTCGACGCCAAGGCCAAGGCCCTCAAGGCCGCCGGGCGCCCGGTGATCGGTTTCGGCGCGGGTGAGCCCGACTTCCCGACTCCCGACTACATCGTCGACGCGGCCGTCGAGGCCTGCAAGAACCCGAAGTTCCACCGCTACACGCCGGCCGGCGGCCTGCCGGAGCTGAAGGCCGCCATCGCCGCCAAGACGCTGCGCGACTCCGGCTACGAGGTCGACGCCTCCCAGGTCCTGGTGACCAACGGCGGCAAGCAGGCGATCTACGAGGCCTTCGCCGCGATCCTCGACCCGGGCGACGAGGTCATCGTCCCGGCGCCGTACTGGACGACGTACCCCGAGTCGATCCGCCTCGCCGGCGGTGTCCCGGTGGAGGTCGTCGCCGACGAGACCACCGGCTACCGCGTCTCGGTGGAGCAGCTGGAGGCGGCCCGGACGGAGCGGACCAAGGTCGTCCTCTTCGTCTCCCCCTCGAACCCGACCGGCGCCGTCTACAGCGAGGCCGAGACCGAGGCGATCGGCCGCTGGGCCGTCGAGCACGGTCTGTGGGTGCTGACGGACGAGATCTACGAGCACCTGGTGTACGGCGACGCGGCCGCGGTCTCCCTGCCGTCGGTCATGCCGGAGCTGCGCGACAAGTGCATCGTCGTCAACGGTGTCGCCAAGACGTACGCGATGACCGGCTGGCGGGTGGGGTGGATCATCGGCCCGAAGGACGTGGTGAAGGCCGCGACCAACCTGCAGTCGCACGCCACCTCGAACGTGAGCAACGTGGCGCAGATGGCCGCGCTCGCCGCCGTGTCGGGCAACCTGGACGCGGTCGCCGAGATGGGGCGCGCCTTCGACCGGCGCCGCCAGACGATCGTGCGCATGCTCAACGAGATCGAGGGTGTGCTCTGCCCGACCCCGGAGGGCGCGTTCTACGTGTACCCGTCGGTGAAGGCGCTGCTCGGCAAGGAGATCCGCGGCAAGCGTCCGCAGACCTCGGTCGAGCTCGCGGCCCTGATCCTGGACGAGGCCGAGGTCGCGGTCGTCCCGGGCGAGGCCTTCGGCACGCCGGGCTACCTGCGCCTGTCGTACGCGCTGGGTGACGAGGACCTGGTGGAGGGCGTCTCGCGGATGCAGAAGCTGCTCGCCGAGGCCACCGACTGACACCAGTCCCCGAATTCGGGGACTGCGGGCCCCCGGTTCTTCGGAACCGGGGGCCCGTTTTTGCGTTCTAGCAAGGTCCCGATCGTGGAAACGGGGTGTCTTCGTCCGTTCGGGTGCGGCAGGATCGGCCAATGGAGCACGTTCGCGACCTCACCCTGCTGCCCAAGGCCCATCTGCACCTGCACTTCACCGGTTCGATGCGGCCCACCACCCTCATCGAGCTGGCCGACAAGTACGGCGTGCACCTCCCCGAGGCGCTGAGCAGCGGTACGCCTCCGAAGCTGCGGGCGACCGACGAGCGCGGCTGGTTCCGCTTCCAGCGGCTCTACGACATCGCCCGCTCCTGTCTGCGCACGCCCGAGGACATCCAGCGGCTGGTGCGCGAGGCGGCCGAGGAGGACGTCAGGGACGGTTCGGGCTGGCTGGAGATCCAGGTCGACCCCACCTCGTACGCGCCGCATCTCGGCGGGCTCATCCCGGCCCTCGAGGTCATCCTCGACGCGGTCGACGCGGCCGCGCGGGACACCGGCCTCGGGATGCGGGTGCTCGTGGCGGCGAACCGGATGAAGCACCCGCTGGAGGCGCGGACGCTCGCGCGGCTGGCGGTGCGGTTCGCGGACCGGGGCGTGGTGGGCTTCGGGCTCTCGAACGACGAGCGGCGGGGCATGGCGCGTGACTTCGACCGGGCCTTCGCCATCGCGCGTGACGGCGGTCTCCTCGCGGCCCCGCACGGCGGCGAGCTGACGGGCCCCGCGTCCGTACGGGACTGCCTGGACGATCTGCGGGCGACGCGGGTCGGCCACGGCGTGCGGTCGGCGGAGGACCCGAGGCTGCTGCGGAAGCTCGCGGAGCGGGGCGTGACCTGCGAGGTCTGCCCGGCGTCCAATGTGGCGCTCGGGGTGTACGAGAGGCACGAGGACGTACCGCTGCGGACCCTCTTCGATGCGGGGGTGCCGATGGCGCTCGGCGCGGACGACCCGCTGCTGTTCGGTTCGCGGCTCGCGGCGCAGTACGAGATCGCCCGCCGGCACCACGGGTTCACGGACGCGGAGCTGGCGGAGCTGGCCCGGCAGTCGGTGCGGGGCTCGGCGGCCCCGGAGGGCATCCGGACGAAGCTGCTCGCGGGGATCGACGACTGGATCGCCGACTGACGGACCGCCGGGTGGGGGCCACGCCCTAGCCGAGTCCCCTGAGCAGGGTGCGGGCGAGCGCGCGGGCGAAGTCGTCGAGGGAGTCCGGCGGTCGGCGGTCCGGGGTGGTCTCCCAGGCGAAGGCGCGCTGGACGCAGGCGCCGAGGAGCAGGGACGCGGCGGCCACCGGGTCGGCGTCGGCGGCGATGCGGCCGTGCCGCTGTTCGGCGCGCAGATAGGCGGCGAGGCCCTCGATGGGCTTGTGGGGGCCGCTGCCGTACGTGCGCATGGCCTCGTCGTGGCGCTGCTTGAGCTGCGGTTCCGCGTAGAGGGAGGCGACGACCGGGAAGGTCTGCTCGTAGAAGAGGGCCGCCCGCCGGGCGATCTCGGTGAGGTTCTCCTCGACGGTGCGGCCGCCGGGGTCGACGGCGAGCGTGCCGAGAAGCCCGCCGAGCTGGGGCAGCCGCTCGCTGAGGACGGCGAGGAACAGCTCTTCCTTGCTGGTGAAGTACTTGTAGAGCGCGGCCTCCGAGCAGCCGGCGGCCTTGGCGATCTCCTTGGTCGTGGTGCGGGCGAGCCCCGCCGTCCGCATCAGGTCGCGGGCCGCGTCGACGATCCGTACCCGGGTCGGTTTCTGTTCCATGCATCCTCCAGCGACGCTTGACGCGTGAGTGAGTATCCACCCACCCTGGGGGTGAGTGAACACTTACCCACCCCGGGAGGGTGCGACATGAAGCTCACTGTCTTCGGTGCGACCGGCGGCATCGGCCGGGAGATCGTCGGCCAGGCGCTCGCCTCGGGCCACGAGGTGACGGCGGTGGTACGGAACCCGGCGGGGCTCACGGCGACGGGTGAACGGTTGACGGTCCTCCGCGCCGACCTGTCCGACCCCGAGACGCTCCGCGGCGCCGTCAAGGGCCGGGACGCGGTCCTCTCCGGCCTCGGGGCCCGCTCCCGCGCGGACGCGGGGGTGGCCGCCCGGCTGACCCGCTCGGTACTCACGGCCATGGAGGCGGAGAAGGTGCGCCGCCTCCTGGTGGTCAGCGCGGCCCCGCTCGGCCCGGTCCCGGACGGGCATGCGGTGCTCGACAAGGCCGTCCTCGCGATCATCAACACGGTCCTGAAGGACGTCTACGCCGACCTCCGGGTCATGGAGTCCGACCTCGCCGCGAGCACCGCCGACTGGACCTCGGTACGCCCGCCCAAGCTGACGGACAAGCCGCGCACCGGCCGCTACCGCACGGTCGTCGGCGGCACCCCGCCCCGGGGCCGCTCCCTTGCCCGCGCGGACGTGGCCCACGCGATGCTGGCGATGATCGACGACCCGGCGACGGTCAAGCAGGGCGTGGGCGTGGCGTACTAGAGCGCGACGCCCACGGTCACGGGCTCGTTGACCAGGGTGATCCCGAAGGCGTCCCGGACCCCGGCGACGACCTCGCGGGCGAGCGCGAGCAGGTCCTCGGTGGTCGCCTCGCCCCGGTTGGTGAGGGCGAGCGTGTGCTTGGTGGAGATCCGCGCGGGCCCGGAGCCGTACCCCTTGGTGAACCCGGCCTTGTCGATCAGCCAGGCGGCCGAGGTCTTGGTGAGGCCCTCGCCGGCGGGGAAGGCGGGCGGGCTGACGTCCGCGCCGAGCCGCTCGGCCACGCGCGCGTGGAAGGCGGCGAACGCGTCGTCGTCAAGGATCGGGTTGGTGAAGAACGATCCGGCCGACCAGGTGTCGTGGTCGGCGGCGTCCAGGACCATGCCCTTGCCGGCGCGCAGCGCCAGGACGGTCTCGCGGGCCCGCGCGAGCGGCACCCGGTCCCCCGCCTCGACGCCGAGGGCGCGGGCGGTCTCCGGGTACTTGATCGGCGCGGAGAGGCCGCCCGCGTCCTCCAGCTGGAACCGGACCCGCAGCACCACGTACCGCTCGGGGTGGTCCTTGAAGAGGCTGTGCCGGTACGAGAAGGCGCACTCGGCGCCGGTGAGGGTGACGGTCTCCTCGGCGCGCCGGTCGTAGGCGACGACCTCGGTCACGGTGGCGGAGACGTCCTGCCCGTACGCGCCGACGTTCTGGATCGGGGTCGCACCGGCCGAGCCGGGGATGCCGGCCAGGCACTCGATCCCGGCGAGTCCGGCCTCGACGGTCCGGGCGACGGCGTCCGTCCAGACCTCGCCCGCGGCGAGCTCGAGCCGGGTCCCGTCGAGGGAGAAGCCGGTGGTGGCGATGCGCAGCGCGGTGCCGTCGAAGCCCTTGTCCCCGATGACCAGGTTGGATCCGCCGCCGATGACCAGGAGCGGCGTCCCGGAGGCGTCGGCCTCGCGGACCGCGGCTACGACCTCGTCGTCGGTGGTGGCGGTGACGAGCCGGGCGGCGGGACCGCCGAGCCGGAAGGTGGTCAGGGGGGCGAGGGGGGCGTCGTGGAGAAGCTGCACGGGCTCAAGAGTACGTTCCAACCGCGGATGGAAGGTTTCACCTGCGGTTGGAACATCGGCCATCAGGCGAGGCGGACCACGGCCCGGCTCATCCCCAGCACCTTCTGTCCGGCGCACATCGCGGTGAGGTCCACCCGTACCCGCTGGTCGTCCAGCTTCGCGCCGACCTTGGCGCTGACCTCGACGAGGGCGCCCTCGTCGTCGTTGGGGACGACGACCGGCTTGGTGAAGCGGACGCCGTACTCGACGACGGCGGCGGGGTCGCCGGCCCAGTCGGTGACGACGCGGATCGCCTCGGCCATGGTGAACATGCCGTGGGCGATGACGTCGGGGAGACCGACCTCCACCGCGAACTTCTCGTTCCAGTGGATGGGGTTGAAGTCCCCGGAGGCGCCGGCGTACCGGACGAGCGTGGCGCGCGTCACGGGGAAGCTCTGCGCGGGCAGCTCGGTGCCGACCTCGACCTGGTCGTAGGTGATCTTCGCGGTCATGGTCAGACCCCCTCGGGTGCGCGGGAGACGAGCTTGGTCCAGGCGGTGACGACGTGCTCGCCTGAGGCGTCGTGGACCTCGCCGCGGATGTCCAGGACGTCGTTGCCCGCGAGGGACTTGATCGACTCGATGGTGGAGGTGACCGAGAGCCGGTCCCCGGCGCGTACGGGCCGGGTGTAGGCGAACTTCTGGTCGCCGTGGACGACCCGGCTGTAGTCGAGACCCAGCTGCGGGTCCTCGATCACCGCGCCGGCCGCCTTGAATGTGATGGCGAACACAAAGGTGGGCGGGGCGATCACCTCGGGGTGACCGAGCGCCTTGGCCGCCTCGGTGTCGGTGTACGCGGGATTGGCGTCCCCGATCGCCTCGGCGAACTCGCGGATCTTCTCGCGTCCGACCTCGTAGGGCGGGGTGGGCGGATAGGTCCGGCCCACGAAGGACTGGTCGAGCGCCATGGACTCGATACCTCCTGGATTGGTTGCCGATGTTGCCGGTCTTGCCGATGTTGCCGACAAACGACACGAGGCCGCCCCCTGGTGGGGACGGCCTCGTGTACGAGCCTGATTAACGCGTCTCGCGGTGTGCAGTGTGCGAGTTGCAGCGAGGGCAGTGCTTCTTCATCTCAAGTCGGTCCGGGTTGTTACGCCGGTTCTTCTTGGTGATGTAGTTCCGCTCCTTGCACTCCACGCAGGCCAGCGTGATCTTCGGGCGGACGTCGGTGGCAGCCACGTGAGTGCTCCTTGGACGGATGGGACGGATGAACGCATAAAAGAGTAGCCGATCGAAGGACCGACCCCGCAATCGGCTACCGTGTGTAGCGGTGACCGGACTTGAACCGGTGACACAGCGATTATGAGCCGCTTGCTCTACCGACTGAGCTACACCGCTTTGATGATCCGGATCCCGTCCGAAGACGGGTTCCTTCTCACCAGAGCCCCAATACGGAATCGAACCGTAGACCTTCTCCTTACCATGGAGACGCTCTACCGACTGAGCTATTGGGGCGAGCGAGGAAGACATTACACGGTCTCCGGCCCATCACCCAAATCCGTTTCGCGGCCCCTGGGCAACCGTCCTCACCAGGCGTCACGTACGCCACTCGTGGCCTCATCGGTACGACTATTGCGCTCCTCCTCGAAGGTCGTGGCGAGCGCCCCTAGGCTCGGCCCCACGCTTCGTGATCTTGATCTTGAGGAGCCTTGAGGAGCCCCGATGTCAGCCGAAAGCAAGCAGCCCCAGCCGCCCGACGACGGGGCCGCCACCACCGCCGACTCGGCCTCGCTCCTGCTCTCCCACGCGCGGCTCACCGACGGCCGGACCGTGGACGTACGGCTGGTCGGCGGCCGGATCGAGGCCGTCGGCACGGCCGGGAGCCTCCCCGCCGGGGGCGCGCGCGTGGACCTGGCCGGCTATCTGCTGCTGCCCGCCGCCGCCGAGCCCCACGCCCACGCCGACACGGCGCTCTCCGCCGACTCCCCCGGCCCCGTCTCGTACGCGCCCGAGGACGTGCAGCGCCGCGCCACCGAGTCCGCGCTGCTCCAGCTCGGCCACGGCGCGACCGCGCTCCGCGCGCACGTGCGGATCGGCGACGTGCAGGGGCTCGGGCCGCTCGAAGCCGTGCTCCAGGCCCGGCGCTCGCTGCGCGGCCTCGCGGACCTCTCCGCCGTGGCCGTACCCCGGCTGCTCACCGGGGTGGCGGGCGCGGACGGTCTCGCGATGCTGCGGGACGCGGTGAAGATGGGCGCGGGAGTGGTCGGCGGGTGTCCGGATCTCGACCCTGACCCGGCCGGATACGTGGAGGCGGTCCTCGAGGTCGCGGCGGAGCACGGGGTCCCGGTCGACCTGCACACCGACGGGGACGACCCGGCCCGGCTCGCCCGGCTCGCGGCGATGGCCGGCGGGCTGCGGCCGGGGGTGGTGATCGGGCCGTGCGCGGGCCTCGGCGGGCTTCCCGCCGACGCGGCGCGGCGGGCGGCGGACCAGCTGGCGGCGGCCGGCGTGACGGTGGTGTGCCTGCCGCAGGGCGGCTGCGGGGGTACGGAGCGGCGCGGGGCGGCGCCCGTACGGCTGCTGCGGGCGGCCGGGGTGCGGGTCGCGGCGGGCAGCGGGGCGCTGCGGGACGTGTCCAACCCGGTGGGGCGGGGGGACCCGCTGGAGGCGGCGTACCTGCTTGCCTCGCTCGGCGGGCTGCCGCCCGAGGAGGCGTACGCGGCGGTGAGCGCGGAGGCCCGGGGCGCGATGGGGCTGCCGGAGGTGCGGGTGGAGGCCGGTTTCCCCGCGGAGCTGCTCGCGGTGCGCGGCGAGCGCCTGTCGGGCGTGCTGTCCCTCGCGTACAGCCGGATCGTGGTGCACCGGGGGCGGGTGGTGGCGCGGACGAGCGCGGTGCGGGAGTACTGCGACTCGGCGGCGGCCCTCGACCTGCCGCGCCAGGCGCGCCCGGAGCGTCCGCCCGAGCCGGGAAGCCCTCCGGCCGGTCCCGTCGTACGGTCGTGAGTATGCGCATCGTCATCGCTGGAGGACACGGACAGATCGCCCTGCGCCTGGAGAGGCTGCTCTCGGCGGGCGGGCACGAGGTCGCGGGGATCATCCGCAGACCGGAACAGGCCGGGGACCTGAGGGACGCGGGGGCCGAGCCCGTCGTCCTGGACCTGGAGTCGGCGTCGGTCGAGATGGTCGCCGCGGTCCTCCAGGGCGCCGGCGCGGCCGTCTTCGCGGCGGGCGCGGGCTCGGGCAGCGGCGCGGAACGCAAGGACACGGTGGACCGGGCGGCGGCGGTGCTCTTCGCGGACGCGGCGGTACGCGCGGGCGTGCGGCGCTTCGTCGTGGTGTCGTCGATGGGTGCGGACGCGTCCCACCCGGGCGACGAGATCTTCGACGCGTACCTCCGCGCCAAGGGGTCCGCCGACGACGAGGTCCGCACGCGGACGGCCCTGGACTGGACGATCCTGCGCCCTGGCACCCTGACGAACGACGCGGGGACGGGCATGGTCCGGCTGGAGGCCCGTACGGGCAACGGTCCGGTGCCCCGCGACGACGTGGCGGCCACCCTCGCGGAGATCCTCGACACCCCGGCGACGGCCGGCCTCACCCTTGAACTGATCGCGGGCTCGACCCCGCTGTCGGTCGCGGTGAAGGACGTGGCCGGAAACTGACGGGACAACGAGTGAAGGTCCCCGGTGCAAGCACCGGGGACCTTCTTCGCGTGGCGACGCCAGGATTCGAACCTGGGTAGGCTAAGCCGACGGATTTACAGTCTTCTGCTGCGTCGGGGCTTACAAGAGGTCTGACCTGCAGCGCAGTTCATGCAACTGGCGGTCAAGCCTTCTGCCGTCCACACAGCGTCCAGACCTCACGCCGCAAGCTGATGCGACGTCAGTACTGCGCCATGCTCGAAACCGCAGCCAGTAGCGCCGCAGCATGCTGGCGGGCCGGCTCTTGCTCATGCGCTTTGGCCTGGAGAGCGGCAGCCAACCATGCGGGGCCCTTGGCTACGCCAATTCCCGGAGCAAACCCTTCCAGCTCACCGACATGCACCGGAACGATGCCGATGGCATGCAATTCCTCAAGGAGTAGGTTCGCGGAAACCCTGTCCGCTCGAAATGCAGCAACCCCGTATCGCTTGAGTTCCTGCCAAGGACTCTCCTTGGCTCTCATATGCACGCCAAATTCTGCGCGAACCGAAGAATTAAAAGGCTCTCCAAGCCTGGCCGCATAAACGGAATTTAGCGCTTCAAGCACATGGTTGATCGTAGTCGCCTCACGTGGATTCCTGAACTCCGCAGTGGCCCTCTGGTAAAGGCCCTCAAGGGCACTCCAATCGCCACCAACAGAATGAACCAGGGTTTTCAGTTTATTACGATCATTCAAAATATCGAGGTCTGGACTCACCGCCACTGGGACATTGAGAGATTTCATAACCTTAGCCAGTCGCGGAAACCCATCTTTACCCCCGGAGGGCACACAGAGGATGTCTCCGGGGAGAATGAAGGAAGGCTCTGCTCCATCCAGCTTTTCCAGGGCCGACGCATAGAACTTGCAATCACGCTCAGCTTCAGCCAGCACCACCGCCTTATGGAAAATCCCTTCCAGGGCATTCGAGTACCTGAGCACCGGATCTCCCCAGACCTCTCGGATGCTTTCCACTTCCAACTGATGCGTTCGATTACGCCCATCAGGCAACCTATCCAGTCGAACTATTGAAACCTCCACTCCAGACTGAAGCAAACCAGAAAGGATGTTCCGATCATGCGTAGCGAGAATTACCTGCGTCCTTTTGGATCGCGCCTGCGAGCCCAAAACTTGACCTAGCGCCAGGGCCTGGGGCGGATGCAGGAAGGCTTCCGGCTCGTCAACAAAGATCACAGGGTATGCGGATGTGACTAGAGGTGTAATCAGCCCCACGAGGCTCTTCATGCCGTCCCCCTGGGCGCTAAGCATGGGAAGCTGAGATACCGCTTTCCAGTACTCCTCCGTCACCTCATCGAACTTAGGCGATTCGAGATCGGTTTCACCTACGCGAAGATGGAGGCTTCGCCCCAAGGAGTCGAGGGTCAGAGTGACACCGAAAATCTGCCGACAGATCTCATTTAGCTCAGAAAAAAGATCGGGACGATCCTGGAGGACATGTAGGGGGTTTTCCGCTGGCGCATCATAAGCATCCCGCTTATCGACAGAATTGATCCCTCCCAGTCGCTGCCACGCGTCACCAAAAAAGGTGAACATCTCAGCAGCGTCATCTAGTCCAGATTCCGGGCGCGTGGACGAAAAGAGGCGCTTCAGCGCCAATACGCTAACCCTCCCCTGCGGGCGAGAAAAGTAGTCACCGTTCGGAACTTTGGTCAGCTTCGCATGCCGAGAGAACCAAGCGAACGCATCCTCAAAGGTGCCCGAAATTTCAACATCCACCTCCTTTACAACATTCTCCGATCCGACGAGATACTCACGCCTAACCCCGTGTTTGACGTGAGCCAGAATCTCTCGAATTAGCGTTGATTTTCCCGCATTGTTGGGACCGACGATTACGGTTACTCCCGCCCTGGGGAGGGTGATCGAAGTTCCATTTTGAAGGTGCACGGAAGAAATAGAGACTGAGAGTTCTTCCGGATTTCCCGAGGTCTCGTAGGGCTCCATGACTTCCTCCATATATGTCTGGTTGCGTTAGGCTATCGCCGTGGTGGACGGGAGGTGCGAGAATCTGCAAAGTCACACCCACCCATCGGCCTAGCCATCCCTGTGAGCCAGGACAGCGTTCGGGAAGGAATCGGTAGCGTGCCCCAGGTCAGCCCGCGCGGGACATACCTACTCATCGCTGAGATGCTCCGGAAGGACATCGAGCTAGGCGTCACGAGCAGGACACTGCCGTCAGAGGCCTCCCTCATGCGCACGTACGACGTCTCGCGTAACACCATCCGCCGTGCGCTCAAGACACTTGAGGCTGAGGCAGTAATCAGCCCGGTCGCTGGTGTGGGATGGCAAGTGTCCGGTACATCCGCCCCTCCGCTCATTGACCGTATGACTGACGTGCTTGCTGCAGACTCGCTCCTGGTAGGTGACACGTTCCCCTCCGAGTCAGCGCTTTGCGATCGGTTCGATGTGTCCCGCACCGCAGTCCGACGTGCCCTCGCGCTGATGGAAGGTGCGGGTCTACTGTCTACAGTCCGGGGCAAGGGTCGCGTTGTACGTGCTCTCCCCGACCGACTCCAGCAGCCGTAGCCTTGGCATCCATGGGGCTTACTAAGTGGGCGTACTCGCTCTCCGAATCGCTGCTGTCCGAGCAGTTGCCGCGCCGCTGGGCGCATTCCCTCGGGGTCGCCAAGCGGGCGCGTAGCTTGAGTCCGATCCTCGGGCGGGATGCCGAGCTGCTGGAGGCCGCCGCCGTCCTGCACGACATCGGCTACTCCCCCTCCATCGCCACCACCGGCTTCCACCCGCTCGACGGGGCTCGGTTCCTTAGGGACCAGGAGGGTGCCGACGAGCGGGTCGTCCGGCTCGTGGCGCATCACTCCTGCGCTCTCCTGGAAGCCGAGGAGCGGGGGCTCCGGCATGAGCTGGAGATGGAGTTCGAGCTGGAGCGGCCCGAGCTGGTGGACGCGCTCATCGTGTCCGACATGACGACGACACCGACCGGCGAGCACACGACGCCGGCGGCCCGGCTGGACGAGATCGTGCAGCGGTACGGCCCGGACACAATCGTGGGCCGGTTCATCCAGCGGGCAGCCCCGGAGATCTACGCGGCCAATGAGCGCGTAGAGAGTCGTTTGGCCGCCGCTGCGGCTGGCGCTCAGCCGATGTAAGGCTCGTGCCGAGACTCGTCCAAGCCGTGTTGGATGCGCAGCCGCATGGACGGGTGGATGTCCAACTCATCGAGGTCCGCTGGAGTCATCCAGCGGACCTCTTTCGATTCGCTGCTCGTACGGAGGGACCCGCCGACTGGGTGGGCCCGGAAGCAGATCGAGAACTGCTGCCGGACCTCGCCGTCGTCGTAGGCGAGCACGTGCTCGGGGTCGGTGTAGAGCCCTACGATCCCGTCCACCACGACCCTGATCCCGGTCTCTTCTTGGACCTCGCGCACGACGGTGTCAGCGATCCGCTCTCCGATGTCATGGCCGCCACCGGGAAGCGCCCACAAGTCGTTGTCGGTCTTGTGGATGACGAGGAGCCTGCCGGCGTCGTCTCGGACGACGGCCGTGACCGAGGGCACGACCGAGTTGGCCTTCGGGGCCGCAGGATCGCGGAAGTAGTCAATCCGGCTCATGCGCTGGAACCTCCCAGGTCAGTGGGTGAGGAGATCCGCCGTGCGGTCTCCCAGACCCGTTCGACGCTCTCAGCGTAGGCGTCAAACAGTTCGCCTCCGGGGATGCGCTGAACGTGCAGGACCGGGGCAATATACGCCCCCACGCCGTACAGGTGCCCGTTGGCGAGCATCTCGTCGTCAGCCCGGTAGATCGAGTTGTAGAGCGTCGTGGAGTGGAGCCGGAACTCCACACCGGGGAGGCCGAACAATGGCGCGTAGTTGACCAGGGCGTTGCGAATCTTGCTCGCCATCGCTCCGCCGATCCCCTCGTCTGCCCCGCGCGTAGCAACCGCAGCGGAGTCGGGGTCCCCGAGCATGAACCGGATCGGAACGCCGGCGGCGGACTTCTCCTTGACCACCTGATGGAAGGCAGCGTCCTCGGTGAGCCAGAAGCCCGAGTAGACCAGGACGTCGAAGTGGCGAGTCGCACCGGCGTAGAGCTGCGGCCAGAGCCGGTTCGGCACGACGGAGCGGTGGGGGTACAGCTTCACCAGTTCCGCGTTTCCGGCCTCCGTGACCTCGGCGGACGTCCGCTCCTCCGGCCACAGGTAGGACATCTCGCATTGCAGGAGCGACGCCGCGGCGTACTTGAACCGACGGTACGGCTGCCGCTTGGGCTCGTTGATCCAGCGCTCCACCGTCTTAGCGGACACCCCAAGACGCTCAGCGACTTGTTCGAGCGTCAGACCGCTCTCGATGATTGCGCCACGCAGCCGCTCATTGGCCATGCCGTGCTCTCCCCCCGGCGGGACGACTTGGGACGACTTTCACCGTAGCGAGTCGTCTCGGAGCCGTACATCTGCGGAGTCCAGCGTCTGCCCTGTTCAGGCCACGCTTGAGACATCAAGCGGAACGGACTCGCACCCCCCAAAGAACCAAGGGACTTGACGGCGCGAACCTCCATCCCCATGATGAGGAACAGGTGATACATGTACCTCATTGGACTTCGGTCCGATGAGCCGTGCTGCCTGAGCTTCAGCGCCCGGAGAGCTCCGTGAAAGCGGGTCGGCTCTAAGGAAGCGACAGCTGGCTTGAGAACTGAACAGAGGACGGACCGCAACCTGCTCTAGGGGAGCGCGGCCGTCAGCAAGACAGCCCAGGCATCTGCGACAAGCCGTAGGCCCCGCCGCTGTGGAGTTCGTCCACGTGCGGTGAGACAGGGGCAAAGATCGCGCGTCCCTCAGGGGGCACAGACACGTACTCGACTGCGCAGCCGCTTGGCTGCGGCCGGTTGCCTCCTCCGCCCGTCCGGGCCCCGTACCTGGGGCTCCGTACGGGCGGGGTCGAGGGGAGCCGGAGTTTCTGGTTCTAACGGCGTGACCCCCCGGTGCGGGAACACCGGGGGGTCGGTTCGGGCCGTTCCTGTCTGAGAGGAACACACCCAATGAAGTCCATCGCTGCACTTCAGGCCGTTGTTACGGCCAACCCGTTTGACGGTGAGCCGTCGGACGCGGAGCTGGACGTGATCGAGACCGAGATGCCGCTGATCCTGGCGGAGGTCGACCTGCTCGACGCGCAGATCATGACCCTCGACCGTCCGACCACCGAGCTGGACGAGCGGCGGATCCGCCGGGCCCGCAACCGGGTCCTGGCGGAGCGCCGGGACCTGACTAACCGGGCCGTCGCGATGCTGACGGGCGGTGCCGCGTGATGGCCACGGCCCCCGAACCGAGCGCGCTGCTCGACCACAACGGCCAGCCCAAGCCGTGGCTGGACACGTCGCTCGACTACGAGGCGGCCCGGCTCGGCATGGCGTTCCACGAGGCTGGACACGCGGTGCTCGCCATGTCCTACGGCGTCCACGTGACGACCAGCGAGGTCATCGCCTGGAACGTCACCGACGACGGCGGATACAGCCTGACCGGCAAGACCGGCTTCCAGGCGGCCAACGTCTGGCCGTGGCACTTCGCCGCGCAGTGCGCCGCCGGGACGCTCGCCGAGGTCCAGTACCTGATGGCCTACGGCCTGTGGACGCCACAGCGGGCCGCCGCCTGCGCCGCCGTCCACGACCGCGAGCAGGCCATCGACACCCTCGCCGCCCATGGCTACCTGCTCGGCCGCGACCACGTCCCGGCCGGCGGAAAGTCCTGGGACATGGTCCGGGGCATGGCCCGGCAGAAGATCGGGCTGCTGTGGCGCGAGATCCGCACCGCCGCCCACGCCATGAACGAGAACACCAAGCTCACCGGCGACCAGATCGCCGCCATGACCGGTCTGACCAACCCGCCGATGCCCGGGGGTGCCGCATGAGCCGCCGCCTGTTGTGGAGCCTGGTGCTCCTGTGCGTCGCCGTGGAGGTGCTGGGGCTGGCCGTTGGCCGCCGGGACGTCCACTACGCCGGTGCCCTCGCGGCCGTCGGCGTAGTCTCCGTCCACTGGCTTCTGCTGTGGCAGCACGCCCGGCCCACCGCGTACTGCGCGCAGCTCACCCAAACCCGGTCCGGGGTGTGGGTGCTGTACGTCGCCAACGACAGCATCCCGCTCGCGAACTGGCCCTCCACACAGTTCGCGGACGGTGCGGGTGTCCCCTCGGCGGCGTCGCGGGCCGCCGCCATCGCTGTCCTCGGTTTCGAACCGGTGGACCGCGAGTGGGAGTGGCAGGAACTGAACGTGCACGGCCCGGTACGGCTCCTCGGAGCCCTGGGCGTCCGCCCTGCCCAGGGGGGTGCCCAGTGGTGAGGAAGCAGCTGGTGACCGTGGCGCCCGCCGTCGCCATGACGGTGGTGTCCATGGTCCTGACGTTGGCCGTGGTCGTGATGTGGCTCGGCTCCTCGATGCCCTGGCCGATCGCCCTGGTGGTCGGCCTCGGGCTCGATGGCGGGTGGCTGGCCACCCTCGCCTACGAGCGGCGTCTCGCCGCACAGGGCGACCACAACAGCGCGGTGACGGCCGTCGGCTGGGGCTTCGGTCTCGTCGCCACCGGCGTCCTCGTCGCCCACGCCCTCGGCGAGGAGTCCACCGGCGCGTGGCTGGCCGTGTCCTGGCTGCCGATCGCGGCCAAGGCCTTGTGGCTCGTCCACGGGCTGTGGGAGCGCACCGCGCTCACCCCGGTCGCACTGGACGCCATCCGGGGAATTCAGCAGGAGGCCCGCGATGAGGCGGCCGTGGCGCGTGCCTTGCTGCGGGCTCAGGCGGGTACGGAGGAGACCCGGCTGACGGCCGTGACGGAGGCCGGGGCACGCGTCGCGCGCATCCAGGCCGAGACCGCCGAACGCCTCTCCGGGGCCTGGTCGACGCTGGAGGCGGCCCGGCAGGGCGAGGGCACCGCACGCGCCCTGACCTGCGTGACGGACCGCGTCACACCCGGGTCACAGCCCCGATGGGAACTCCCCGTCTGGGGCCCCTACGAACCCGTCCGCGCCCTCGACACGGCACCTGCCCTGAGCGATGCCGAACTCGACCGGATCGTCACGGATCTCCGTGACGGTGAGACGCCGCCGCTGTCGTACCGCGAGCTGTCGCTGCGGTTCCGGGCGGCTGGTCACAGTGCGAGTGAGATGCGGCTGCGGGCCGCATGGCGGCGCGTCACCCCGACCGCCTCATGAGCACCCTGCCCGTCTACCGCTGGCGTCTCGCCCCCGAAGGGCTGGCGACGTTCCGGCAGCTGCGTGCGCTGGGGCTGCGGCCGGCCGGTCAGCCGGTCGTGGCTCAGCTCGAACGGCCCCGCCGACGCCGCGGCCCGCTGGTCGCCTTCCTTTACCGGATCGATCTGGCCCGCCCGGTCCGGCCGATGACACCGGCCCGCTGGGCCGCCCTCGCGAAGGCGAATGCGGCCCGGCGGGTCTGCCCGGAGTGCGGACGGGACGCCGGATACCGCATCCCGTCCTCGCTCGGCATGTGCAGCCCCTGCGCCTACCCCGACGCTTCGGCGGCTTGAAGCCGTGCGGTCAGGCGCTGGCGGCCTCCCCGACCGCTTCGAGGATCCGTGAAATCCACTTCCGTACCTGATGCCACCGGTTGCAGTACCGGCGCGAGCGCCACCACGACCGGTACGCGAGCTGCCGCCCGCACCACTTGCACGGCTTCGTACGCCTCTGCTGAGCCCCCATGGCCCGTGACTGTAGCTGCCATGGCTGACCTGGGAGAACCCATGTCGAACCTTCCCGAACCCGCCGCCGTTATCCGGCTCCCGGACGGCACCTACACCTACGCCGACCACCTCCCCGCCCCCTTCCAGCCGACCGCCGCCCCGCAGGTGGTCCACCAGCACATCCACCAGGCGCCACCGGACCGCACGGTCCAGCGGATCGCGCTCGGCTCCGGGATCGGCGCCGGCACGGTCGCCGCCGGGGTCTACTTCGGCCCCCTCCTGGTCGGCGCACTCACCGCCATCGCCGCCAACCTCGCCCTGCTCGCGTTCCTCGCCACCGTCCTCACCTGGGGCGTCGTGACCGTCGTGAAGTCGGTCGGCGGACCGGACGGCCAGGCCGCCGCCAAGACCCTCAGCAAGGCCCGTCGCTCGCGGAAGGGGAAGTGACATGTTCCGTGCCGGAGACAAGGTGCTGATCGTCGCCTGCGAGGACGACCCCCGCGCCATCGGCAAGACCGGCCGCGTCCTGGACGAGGTCCCGCCCGGCCCCCTCACCGGTGGCCGGTGGACCATCGACCGGATCAGTTGGCTGATCGCCCCGGTCCTCGTCCACACCCACGAGATCCGCAAGGTCGGGTCCTGACCCGCACCGCTCCGTTTCCGCAGGACTGACGCCTGCCTGCCCACCCTTGGCCAACCGCCGGGGGCGGGTGGGGAGTCGGGACAGCCCCGGCACCGGAAAGGACCCGGTCGTGGCCAGCAAGAAGAGCACCGAGCAGGACCCGAACTACCCCAAGCTCACCGCCGGAGAACACGCCCGCATCGCGCTCAACGTCGCCCGCATGTGCAAGCGGTCCATCGCCAGCGACACCGTCTACCAGGGCGACCTGGAGAAGAAGATCGAGCGAGTCATCGACAAGGCCCGCAAGCGCGCCGAGAACAACGACGGCAAGCGCAAGTAGCTATGCCCCGGGGCGGCCGACAGCCGGCAAGCATCCCGACCGCCCCGGGCCCCTCCCTCGCCCTTACGAGCAGCAGGAGAACCCCAGCATGACCGAGACGCCCACCACCGCGCACCTGCGGCCGGTGCCCGACATCGACCATGACGACGAGACCCCGACCGCCCCTGTGCCGGTGGACAACCCGTCCCTGCCCGACCCGAAGGTCACCATCGAGAAGCGCAAGCCGGTCCTGGCCGGGTGGCTCACCAACCGCCGGGACTTCCTCGCCACAGCCCGCCACACCGGCGCCAATGTCGGCTACGCGGCGCTCTACCACGGTGTCCGCGTCCCGGTGTATGCCGGACGGCTGGCGCTGATGTCCCCGCGGGGGACCTGCCGGTTCATCGCCTCCACCAATCGGTGGGTGTGGGACCGGGAGGCCGCGCCGCTGCGCGACTACGCGGTGCGGACCGAGGACGTCGAGGAGTACATGCGGCTGTCCCGGCTGCGCGCCGGCCGTATCCGGCTGCGTGGCCTGGTCACTCTCGTGTCCCTGGTATTCGGCGCGGGTTTCGCCCTGTGGCTGTACGTCGTGGCCCCGGCCTACCTGTTCGTGTTCGCCACCGGCGGGGTCCTGCTGCTCGGCATGGCCGGGCAGCAGCCCGACTCCCCGGTCGTCGGTCCGGCCGTGCTCAAGACCGAGATCCAGAAGCTCACCGGGTCGATCGTGCTCCGGGGTCTGGACTCGATCGGCAACGCGAAGGTCTCCGCCGCCATCAAGAAGGGCGGCGACATGAACGGCCTGAGGTTCACCAGCGAAATCGTCCGCGACGGGCCCGGATACCGCGCCGATCTCGACCTGCCCTACGGCGTCACCCCGGAGGACATCATGGAGGCCCGCAAGCCGCTGGCCTCCGGTCTGCGGCGGAAGGTCGGCTGCGTGTGGCCCTCGCCGGACCCCACCGAGCACGAGGGCCGCCTGACCCTATGGGTCGGGGACAAGCCGATGAACGAGACCACCAAGCCCGCCTGGCCGCTGCTCAAGACCGGCACCGTGGACCTGTTCAAGCCGGTGGTGTTCGGCAACGACCAGCGCATGCGGGACGTGTCGGTGACCCTGATGTTCGCGGCCGTCGTCGTCGGCTCCGTCCCCCGCATGGGCAAGACCTTCCTCATGCGGCTGCTCCTGCTGATCGCCGCCCTCGACCCGCGTGCGGAGATCCACGCGTTCGACTTCAAGGGCACCGGCGACTTCGGCGCCCTGGAACCCATCTGCCACCGCTACCGCGCCGGCGAGGAGGACGAGGACATCGGCTACGTCGTCGCCGCCCTGCGGGAGCTGAAGGAAGAGCTGCGACGCCGGGCGAAGGTCATCAAGTCCCTGCCGCGCTCCCGCTGCCCCGAATCGAAGGTCACCCCGGCCCTCGCGGACGACAAGTCGCTCGGGCTGCACCCGATCGTGGTCGGGTTCGACGAGTGCCAGGTCCCGTTCGAGCACGCCGAGCACGGCGCGGAGATCGAAGCGATCTGCACCGACCTCGTCAAGCGCGGCCCCGCCCTCGGCATCGTGACGCTGTTCGGGACCCAGCGCCCCGACGCGAAGTCGCTGCCCACGGGCATCTCGGCGAACGCGATCCTCCGGTTCTGCCTGAAGGTCATGGGCCAGCCCGCCAACGACATGGTCCTCGGTACGTCGATGTACAAGTCGGGGTACCGGGCCACGATGTTCTCCCGCTCGGACCGGGGCATTTGCTGGATGGCCGGCGAGGGCGACGACCCCCGCATCGTCGCCTCCGCGTTCGTCGACGCGGTCGCCGCCGAGCAGGTCGTGGCCCGGGCCCGTAAGGCCCGCGAGGAGTACGGCAACGTCACCGGCCACGCCATCGGCAAGGGACCCGACAAGACCACCGGCACCGACATCCTCGCCGACGTCCTCGACGTCATCCTCGACGGCGAGAAAGCCGTGTGGTGCGAGCGCATCGCCACCCGCCTCACGGGTCTGCGGCCGGACACGTACGCCGGGTGGAAGGGCGAGAACGTCACCGCCGCGCTCAAGCCCTACGGCATCAAGGCGGGTCAGGTCTGGGGCACGACGGACGAGGGCAAGGGTGCCAACCGGCGCGGCATCGACCGCAGCGACATCACCGCCGCCATCACACGCCGTAACGCCGATCGGGCCGCCGCCTGACCGTCGCAGCACCGCTAGACCTAGCGGCCCCGGCCGCTAGGTCTAGCAGCCGCGCTAGCACCCTAAAGGGCCGCTGACCTGCGCACTAGCGCCTAGCGGCTCACCTGCGAAAACTCCGGAATCCCGCCCTGGAGAGGAAACGGCCGTCCATGCTCATCGCTAGCACGCTGCTCCTGCTCGCCACTCTCGCCGGTTACACGCTGTTGTGTGCCGCGTCGCCGTTCGGGACCTGCCGCAAGTGCGCGGGACTCGGCGGCAAGACCGTCCTGGACCGCAAGGGCCGCCCTAAGCGGGTCAAGCCCTGCCGCCGCTGCAAGGGCCACGGCAAGCGCCTCCGTGTCGGTCGGCGCCTGGGCAACCACAGCCGCGCGATCCACCGCGCCGGCACCCGCTGACCCCGGACACGAAAGCGGCCGGCGGCACACGTCATGAGACGTACCCCGCTCCGAGCAGGAGCTAGGCGGACGCGCCGTCAGCCATGCCCCCGAGCTTGTCAGCACCCGAGGTACCCGCACCCTACCCAGCCCTCCCACACCCCGTCGAAGGAGATCCCGCCATGGTCGTGACCGTCTCCCTGGTCGCCCTCTTCGGACTCGTCCTCTTCTTCCTCCTCCGGGCCCACACCCTCAGCCCCGGCGCCGCCTTCACCGCCGCCGGATTCGGCTTCTTCCTCGCCTCCACCGGCGCCGCCAAGCCCATCAACCAGCTCACCGAATCCCTCATCCAGGCCGTCCAGAACCTCTGAGGAGCCACCGCCGTGTTCGAGATCCGGATCATCTGCGACCCCGCCGACACCGACCGCATCACCACCGCGCTCGCCCAGGTCTTCACCACCGGCCAGGCCCGCGTCCACACCGCCCGCAGCACCGACAAGACCCGCCTGTACGTCACCGCCGACCATCACCCGGCCACCGAGTGGCCCACGCCGACGCAGGCCTACACCGGCGCCCCGAGCATCCTCGACGAGATCGGCTGGACCGTCCGCACCCTCGCCGACAACCCGCTCACCGCCCACACCGGCCGGGAGTTCTGGCTACGCAAGGCCGCCCTGCTCGACCGCATCGCCCTCGGCGACGAGGTCGCCCCGGCCGTCAGCGACGCCACCGACGCCGCGACCCAGGCCGCCCGCCAGCTCATGGACTTCGACGACGCGGCCGTCATCTGCGACCCCCGCTACTACGTCCGCCAGCAGTACGCCCGCTACAACGCCCATCGCTAGCTGCGCCGAGGGCGGCCCCCGTCTCGCCAAAGCCTGGGGCCGCCCTCGTCTACCAGCACATCTCACAGAACTGGAGACACCTAGCATGACTCAACCCACCCTCGATCGGCGAGACGCCCGAGCCGGACACCTCGATGTGGCGCTGCGGCTGGTCACCGGCGGCCTGCCGGTTCTGCCGCTGCGCGTCGGGAAGGGCCCGTTCGGCAACTGCCGGAACTGCGCCAACAACGCCTGCGGCGGACGGCCGAACATGAAGACCCCCGGCCCCTGCGCCTGCCCGTGGCCGTGCCACGCCTGGGCCGCCGCCACCACCGACCCCGCCGTCATCACCTCCCCGGCCTGGAAGACCGCATGGAGGTACGCCGGGGCCGTCGCCTACCACCCCGGCGGCGCCGGTCTGGCCGTGGTCGACCTGGACGACGCCGACGCGGTCGCCTGGGCCCGTCAGACCCTCCCGCCCACCCGGACGGTGACCACCACCCGCGGCGAGCACTGGATCTATCGGGGCGCCATGCGTTCGGTGAACGGCGTCCGTGAGGGCGTCGACCTGAAGTCCACGATGTCTTACGCCCGCTGGCTCGGTCCCGGCACCGGCGCCCTGGCGGACCTGCCGGACGTCGTGCGCGCGCTCGCCGTGAAGAAGCCCGCCACCGTCCAGCCCGCACCGCGTGCCGTCACCGTGCCCGCCCCGGCCGGGGACGCGGAGTGCCGCCACCGATCGCCCGCCTACCTCGAGCGGGGCATCGCCATGGCGGAGCAGCGCATCACCGATGCGACCAGCGCGGTGCACGCGACGGTGTACCGGACGTTCCTCGCGGTGCTCTCCGGCCACGGCCGGTGCGGCTGCCTCACCGAGACGCACATCGCCCGCCTGTTCACCGCCGCGCAGGCCAAGGGGGAGTCCCCCCGGCACTGCACGGACGCGTGGACGAACGCCCGTACCGCTCTGGGGATGTGACGTGGCCGAGGACGAGAAGAACCCGGCCCGCGAGGTCATCACCGACTACGCGCAGGCCCATTTCCGGTACTTCCGGACCGTCGACGGCACCGTGTACGCGCAGCGCAACGGCCACCCGGTGGCCCGTCCGATCCGCTCGCAGGGCACGACCGGAAGCCACCGGCAGGAACTCATGGTCGGCCTGTTCCGCGACGGGCACGGCGTCTTCAACGGAACCGCCTTGAAGGAGGCACTCGACTTGATCGAAGCACTCGCGCTCACCGAGGGCGTCCAGCCCGTCCACATCCGCGTCGCCCCCGGATTCGACGGCGCCACCTGGCTCGACCTCGGCCGCGACGACGGCAAGTCCGTCCGTATCCACCCCAGCGGCTGGGACATCCTCGCCCCCGACCCCCGCGAGATCTGCTGGCGCCGCACCCAGCTCACCGGCGAGCTGCCGCTTCCGGTGAAGGACACCGACGGCAAGGGCATCGACCTGCTGATGCGGCTGTGCAACTTCTCCGACGCACGTGCCGAAGGCCTGGCCCTGGCCTGGCTCGTCGGGTGCCTGGGCCCGGACGTTCCCGTCCCCGCGCCGTTCCTCACCGGGCCGCAGGGCGCGGGGAAGTCGACGGCCGGGAAGATGCTGGTGCGGATCATCGAGGGCATGAGCGGCGACCTGCGCCGGGCGCCGAAGGACGAGGAGAACCTGATCACCGCCGTCGCCGCCGGATGGGTCACCGGCCTGGACAACCTCTCCCACCTCGGCCCTGACCTGTCCGACCTGATGTGCTGCATCGTCACCGGCGCGGAGAACATCAAGCGGGCCCTGTTCACCGACGGCGACGTGGTGCGCTCGCGCTACCGCCGGCCGATGCTGCTGACCGGGATCGACGTCGGCGTCATCCGCCCCGACCTCGCCGAGCGTCTCCTTCCGCTCCGCCTGGAGCGGCCGCAGGTGCGGCGGACGGAGGCGGAGCTGTGGCGGGAGTTCGCCCAGGCGCTGCCTGTGATCCTCGGCTCCGTCCTCGACCTCGCCGTCGAGATCCGCGCCGCGCAGGCCGACATCCCGACCGACCTGCGGATGGCGGACTTCGCGCACCTGTGCGCGCAGCTCGATGCCGCCCGCAACTTCGGGGCCCTGGGGGCATACCGGGCGAGCCTGGACGACCTCAACGACGACGTCATCGAGGGTGACCTGCTGGCCCAGACCGTCCTCAAGCACGCCGCCGGCGTCGAACCCGGTACCGACGTGCGGATGACGTCGTCCGAGTGGCTGCACGCGCTCACCCAGCTCTACACCGGGGAGGGTGAGTTCCGGCCCCTGCCCAAGGGGTGGCCCACCACCGGAAAGGTCCTCTCCGACCGTCTCAAGCGCCTCCAGCCCGTTCTCGCCGCCCGCGGCGTCCTCGTCGACTGGGGCCGCACCCGCACCGCCCGCTACATCGAGATGACCCGCCCCAAGTCCCCGACCGACGAACAGCAGGAACTGCTTTAGGCCGCGCCCGTCGCCGGAGCTACGACAGGCGGAATCCACCGAGCTGGTAATCAAGGCCAGCCTTGAACTCCAGCCGAGGGACTGCGGCCCGCATGGCCGCGTAGCGCTCAGGCGCGACCGGGTACACGGCGGTGGCGAGGAGCTTGTCCTCCCCACGCTCCGGAAAGAGCGTGTTGAGCCTCAGGATCTCGTCCCACGTCAGACTGATGACATGGGCCTCGACCTCGTCACCGTCCCACCCGATGAGCTCCCAGCCCAAGTCTTCAACACCGTAACTAAACATGCTGCTCACACTACGAGCAGGCCCACGGTGACCTCTCGGCAATATCCACGAGGAAGCCGGCCGCCCACGGAAGTGCCGCGACCCACCCCGGGCCCCTGTATGGCTCACCGCACAGGCAAGAGGAGCACCCCCGGCCCATCGCCCGCGGGTGCTCCTCTTGCTCTTCGGCGGCTCGCCGCCGCCCAAGAGGCGGGCCGCTTCGCGGCTCCCCATTCACGCTCGAAGGCGCGCCCGACAACAGACACAGACCCCGCCTTTTTCCTAAGTAGGAAGACGCTGCGTCACCTGCGTCACGACGGCCCCGAAAACTGGGCCTGACCTGCATCAACAAGGGTGACGCAGAGCCCCAAAGTCTGCGTCACCCTTCGTCACTCGCGTCACCAGATGACGGACGGCTCCGTCACCGGTGACACAGCACTCCGCGCCTTGTGTCACCCAAACCCGCAGGTCAGCGGCCCAAATGACGCTGATGACGGGGTGACGCAGAAATCACCACCTCGGACACATTCGCCCGCCCGACTCCGTAGAGGGAGACCCGATGGCCCGCACCGCCCGCCGCCGTCAGCCCGTGGACGAGTGGCTTCCCCTGACCGACGTCCTCGCCGAGATCGGCATCACCCGAGCCACCTACTACCGCTGGCGCAACCGCGGTTACGGCCCCGAGGTGAAGCGCCTCCCCAACGGACACCTGCGCATCCGCCGCAGCGTGCTCGACGCCTTCCTGAACGAACTGGAGACCGTGTGACCGACTGGAGCTACACCGTACGGATCTGGAGCATCCGCAAGCGGCCGTACCGCAAGCCCTATCAGCTCCGCTGGCAGGTCGGTACGAAGCCGCACTCGGAGTCGTTCCTGACGCTCGGGCTCGCGGAGAGCCGCCGCGCGCAGTTCATCACCGCGACCCGCGAGGGTGAGCCCTGGGACGTCGACAGCGGCCTGCCGAAGTCCATGGTCCAGAAGGCTAAAGACATCTCCTGGTACCAGCACGCCCGGAACTACGTGGAGATGAAGTGGGACCACTCCCCCGCCTCCACGCGCAGGAACCTGGCTGAGGCCATGGCCACCGTGACGCTCGCGCTCTTGAAAGACACGAAGGGCATGGCGGACCACAAGGCCGTGCGCCGCGCGCTCTACACCTGGGGCTTCAACGTGAACCGGTGGAAGGAGGAGACCCCGGAGGACGTGGCCGAGCTGCTCGCCTGGGTGGAGCGCAAGTCCGTCCCCACATCCTCGCTCGCGGATCGGATCCTCGTACGCCGGGCCCTGGACGCCTGCACCCGGCGCCTGGACGGCAAGACGTCTGCAGGGTCGGTCATCGCCCGCAAGCGGGCCATCTTCCACCAGGCCCTCGGCCTCGCCGTCGACGCCGAGTTGCTAGCCGAGAACCCGATCCCGGCGATCAAGTGGAAGGCCCCCGAGAAAGTCGAGGAGGAGGTCGACCCCGAAGCCGTGCCGGACCCGGAGCAGGCCGCCGCTCTCCTCGCCGGCGTACGGAAGCAGGGAAGCCGCGGGCGGCACCTGGAAGCGTTCTTCGGGTGCATGTACTACTCCGCCGGCCGTCCCGGGGAGCTGGTCGGATTACGGCTCCAGGACTGCGACCTTCCCCGTCGCGGCTGGGGTCTCATCCGGCTCCGCGAGAGCCGGGCCCGTTCGGGTAGCTCCTGGACGGATACCGGCGAGGCCCATGACCGGCGCGGGCTGAAGCACCGCACCCGTAAGGCTGTGCGGCACGTGCCGATCCCGCCCGAGCTGGTCTCGATGCTCCGGTGGCACGTCACCCTGTACGGCACCCACGCCGACGGCCGGCTGTTCCGGACCGCCCGGGGCGGCATGGTCCAGGAGAGCGGCTACGGGGAGGTCTGGGCAGGCGCCCGTGAGGATGTCCTGAGCCATTCGGAGCGGGAGACGAAGCTCGCCAAGCGGCCGTATGACCTTCGTCACGCTGCCGTGTCCACGTGGCTCAGTTCCGGCGTCGAGCCGCAGCTGGTCGCCCAGCGGGCCGGGCACTCGGTCGGGGTCCTCTTCCGCGTCTACGCGAAGTTCCTCAAGGGGGGCGACGAGGCCGCGAACGCCAAGATCTCCGCCCGCCTGAACCAGCACCGGTGAGCGTCGCCGCCGGCAGTTGACCGGCGCCCCGGTCGCAGCCGCTCACGGCGGGCCGGATATCCCGTCCACAGCCCGTCCAGACACGCTGGTAGAGAGGGTGATCGGGCGGTACAGGGCGAGACAGTCGGGCCCTGGTCTCACCTTTACACGCAGACGGCCCCTGATCGCGTTTCCGCAGATCAGGGGCCGTTCTTATCGCGTGGCGACGCCAGGATTCGAACCTGGGTAGGCTAAGCCGACGGATTTACAGTCCGCTCCCATTGGCCACTCGGGCACATCGCCATGAGATCGCTGCCGTGGAGCCGCTTTTCGGCGGTGTTCCGTGGCAACGACGTAAACAATACCTGATCCCCGGGGGTGGTCCGCCACCGGATTGATCAGCGGTTCGGGCCGTGGCACACCCCCTAGGCTTTGGGCTGTACCCCACAGCATCCGAGCAAGGAGCCACGAGTCATGGCCGACTCCAGTTTCGACATCGTCTCCAAGGTCGAGCGGCAGGAGGTCGACAACGCCCTCAACCAGGCCGTGAAGGAGATCTCCCAGCGCTACGACTTCAAGGGAACCAACGCCTCGATCTCCTGGTCCGGCGAGAAGATCCTGATGCAGGCGAACGGCGAGGAACGCGTCAACGCGATCCTCGACATCTTCCAGACCAAGCTGATCAAGCGCGGGATCTCGCTGAAGTCGCTGGACGTCGAGGGCGAGCCGCAGCTGTCCGGCAAGGAGTACAAGCTCTTCGCGTCGGTCACCGAGGGCATCTCGCAGGAGAACGCCAAGAAGGTCGCGAAGGCCATCCGGGACGAGGGCCCCAAGGGCGTCAAGGCGCAGGTCCAGGGCGACGAGCTGCGGGTCAGCTCGAAGAGCCGCGACGACCTGCAGGCCGTGCAGACGCTGCTCAAGGGCAAGGACTTCGACTTCGCGATCCAGTTCGTGAACTACCGCTGACCCCGTAGCGGGTCGGTCGTGAGGCTCGTGTCCGAAAAGCGCCAGCCCCTGGCTTGGTGGGCCCCGCACACTGGGACATGGAAGACCCGTGCGGGGAAAGGAACCAGCCATGACCGTGTACGCGTACGTCGACGGCCCCCTGGGCGAGATGCTGCTTGTCGGGCAGCTCGCCGGAGGGGGCCGTGCCGTGCTGCGTTCGCTGTCCCTGCCGGGGCAGAAGGGCGCCGTCGCGGTCGAGGACGGCTGGATGCTCGCGCCCGAGGCGTTCGGCGAGGTCGCCGGGCAACTCGGTGAGTACTTCGCCGGGTGCCGGGACCGGTTCGAGCTGCCGCTCGCGAGCGACGCCGGGACCGGGTTCCAGCGGCGGGTCTGGGAGGCCCTGGAGGAGATCCCGTACGGCACGACCGTCTCGTACGGGGAGATCGCCCGGCGGGTCGGTTCCGCCGGGGCCGGGGTCCGGGCCGTGGGGACGGCGATCGGGCGCAATCCGCTGCTTCTGGTGCGGCCCTGCCACCGGGTGATCGGGGCCGACGGGAGCCTGCGCGGGTACGCCGCCGGGCTTGAGCGGAAGGAACGGCTCCTCGCCCTCGAAGGGGTCCTCGTGTGACCGAGGGGCTCTTCCCCCGCGAGCGGGCCGAGATCGCGCCCGGCGCCGTGCACGTGCCCGCGTGGCTCCCGTTCGCGCGGCAGCGGGAGCTGGTGGACGCCTGCCGGGAGTGGGGGCGCGGGCCCGTGCCGTACCGGCAGACCGTGCTGCCCGGCGGGGGTGTCATGTCGGTGCGGTCGCTGTGCCTCGGCCGGCAGTGGGTGCCGTACCGCTATCTCGACACGGTGGGCGTCGCACTGCCCGGCTGGCTCGTCGCCCTGGGGCGTGAGGCGGTCGCCGAGGCGTACGGGGACGACGGCGGTTTCGCTCCCGACACCGCGCTCGTGAACTTCTACGCGCCGGGGGCGCGGATGGGCATGCACCAGGACCGGGAGGAGCGTTCGGGCGCGCCGGTGGTGTCGCTGAGCCTCGGCGACCGGTGCGTGTTCCGCTTCGGCAACGAGGAGGGCCGGGGGCAGCCGTACCAGGACGTCGACCTGGTCTCCGGCGACCTCTTCGTCTTCGGCGGGGCCTCGCGGTGGGTCCACCACGGGGTGCCCAAGGTGTTCCCGGGGACGGCCGAACCGGCGCTGGGTCTCACCGGGCGGCTCAACATCACCCTTCGGGAGACCGGGCTCCAGGGCCCGTCCTGACAAGCCCTAGGCTGCCGCGCATGAGTCCAGAGCTGCGCCGGTCCCTCGGCGTCTTCGACGCGGTCGTGATCGGCCTCGGCGCCATGGTCGGGGCCGGGATCTTCGTCGCGCTCGGGCCCGCCGCCGGAGCGGCCGGTTCGGGGGGCGGGCTGCTCGTGGCGCTCGGGGTCGCCGCCGTCGTCGCGTACTGCAACGCCATGGCCTCGGCCCGGCTCGCGGCCCGCTACCCCCGCTCGGGCGGCACCTATGTGTACGGTCGCGAATGCCTCGGATCCTTCTGGGGCTATCTGGCCGGCTGGGCCTTCGTGGTGGGCAAGACGGCCTCGTGCGCGGCGATGGCCCTGACGGTCGGGGCGTATGCCTGGCCGGGGTACGCGCACGCGGTGGCGGTGGCCGCCGTGGTGGCCCTGACCGCCGTCAACTACGGCGGAGTCCAGAAGTCGGCGCTGCTCACACGGGTGATCGTGGCCGTGGTCCTCGCCGTCCTCGCCGCCGTCTCGGCGGTGTCCCTCGGGGCCGGCGGGGCGGCGCCGTTCGCGGTCGGCGAGGAGCTCACGGCGGGTGGGGTGCTCCAGGCCGCGGGTTTGCTCTTCTTCGCATTCGCGGGGTACGCGCGGATCGCCACGCTCGGCGAGGAGGTCCGCGATCCGGCCCGGACGATCCCCCGGGCGGTGCCGGTGGCCCTGGGGATCGCCCTCGCCGTGTACGTCCTCGTCGCGGTGAGCGTGCTCACCGTCCTCGGCCCCGCGGCTCTCGCCGACTCCGCCACCCCGCTCACCGACGCGGCCCGCGCGGCGGGCGCCGGCTGGCTCGTGCCGGTGGTGACCGTGGGCGCGGCGGTCGCGGCGCTGGGCTCGCTGCTGTCGCTGATCCTCGGGGTGTCCCGTACGACCCTGGCGATGGCGCGGGACGCCTACCTGCCGACCGCGCTCGCCGCCGTGCACCCCCGCTTCCAGGTGCCGCACCGGGCGGAGCTCGCGGTGGGTGCGGTGGTGGCCGTGGTGGCGGCGACGGCGGACGTGCGGGGCGCGATCGGCTTCTCGTCCTTCGGCGTGCTCGTCTACTACGGCATCGCGAACGCGTCCGCCTGGACCCTGGGCGGCCGCAGCCGGCCCCTCGCCGCGCTCGGCCTCGCCGGTTGCGGGGCACTCGCGCTGGCGCTGCCCCTGGGGTCGGTGCTGGCGGGGGCGGGGGTCGTGGCGGCGGGGGTGGTGGCGTGGGCGGTCGGCCGGGGGCGGCCGGCACCGGGTCGGGGTTAGGGCTACCGGTTCGTCGGGACGATGTCCTTGCCCAGGGGGAGCAGGGACACCGGGATCAGTTTGAAGTTCGCGATGCCCAGGGGGATGCCGATGATCGTGACGCAGAGCGCGATGCCGGTGGCGATGTGGCCGAGGGCGAGCCACCAGCCCGCGAGGATCAGCCACAGGACGTTGCCGACGAAGGAGGGGGCGCCCGCGTCGCTGCGGTCGACGACCGTGTGCCCGAAGGGCCAGAGGGCGTAGATCCCGATGCGGAAGGCGGCGAGCCCGAAGGGGATGCCGATGATCGTGATGCAGAGCAGGACGCCCGCGAGCATGTAGCCCAGGAACATCCAGAATCCGCACAGGATCAGCCAAATGACGTTGAGGATCGTCTTCACGGGCGGTGACCTGCCATCTGTTCGAGCCGGGCGATTCGCTCGGCCATCGGCGGATGGGTGGAGAACATCTTGGACATGCCCTGGCCGGGTCGGAAGGGGTTCGCGATCATCATGTGGCTCGCGGTCTCGATCCGGGGCTCCGCGGGCAGCGGCAGCTGCTTGGTGCCGGCGTCCAGCTTCCGCAGGGCGCTGGCCAGGGCGAGCGGGTCGCCGGTGAGCTGGGCGCCGGAGGCGTCGGCCTCGTACTCGCGGGAGCGGGAGATGGCGAGCTGGATGACCGAGGCGGCCACCGGGCCCAGGATCATGATCAGGAGCATGCCGAGCAGGCCGGGGCCGTCGTCGTCGTTGGAGCGGCCGACGGGGATCAGCCAGGCGAAGTTGACCAGGAACAGGATCACGGAGGCGAGCGCTCCGGCGACCGAGGAGATGAGGATGTCCCGGTTGTAGACGTGGCTCAGCTCGTGGCCGATGACTCCGCGCAGCTCGCGCTCGTCGAGGAGCGCGAGGATGCCCTCGGTGCAGCACACGGCCGCGTTGCGCGGGTTGCGGCCGGTCGCGAAGGCGTTCGGCGCCTGGGTGGGCGAGATGTAGAGCCGGGGCATCGGCTGGCGGGCCTGGGTGGAGAGGTCGCGCACCATTCTGTACAGGGCGGGCGCCTCGAACTCGCTCACCGGGCGCGCGCGCATGGCCCGCAGCGCCAGCTTGTCGCTGTTCCAGTACGCGTACGCGTTGGTGCCGAGCGCCACGACGAGCGCGACGATCAGCCCCGTACGTCCGAAGAAGCTGCCGATGACGATGATGAGGGCCGAGAGCCCTCCGAGGAGTACGGCGGTCCTCAGCCCGTTGTGCCGGCGGTGCACGGTACGCCCTCCAAGTGGTGCGGCAGGGGAACCCTTTGCTTCGTGGTCGTCCACGCATTCAGTGGACCCTTCCGTACTGGTCAACGCCAGGCGGGAGGTTCGGGTTCCCCCGGCCGTACCGGGGGCGCTGTGGGCCGTTCGGGTCGAGGGGCTGCCGGAGGGCCGTCAGAAGAGGCTGTCGGCGGCGAAACGGAGGGCGAACTGGGGGTACCCCGACAGGAGGACCGCCGCGGCGGCGGTCAGCGCGATCGCCAGGGTGATCGGCACGGGGCTCTTGCGGGCGGCCCGCGCCGACGGCTCCTCGGCGGCTCCTTCCGGCGTACGGAAGAGCAGGGCCGTCCAGCGGAGGTAGTAGTACAGGGCGATCACGACGTTGACGCCCATGATCACGGCCAGCCAGCCGAGGCCCGCGTCGACGGCCGCCGAGAAGACGGTCACCTTGGCGAAGAGGCCGATGATGCCCGGGGGCAGACCGGCCAGGTTCAGCAGGAAGAACGCGAGCGCGAGGGCGGCGGCGGGGCTCGCCGCGTACAGACCGCGGTAGTCCGCGATCCGGTTCCTGGGGCGGCGGCGGGCGACGAGCGCGACGACCGCGAACGCGCCCAGGTTCACGACGGCGTACATCAGGGCGTACGCGACGGTGGCGCCGATCTGGTCGTCGCTGGAGTACGCGGCGGCGGCGATCGGCACCAGGAGATAGCCCGCCTGGGCGACGGAGGACCAGGCGAGCAGCCGGACCGCGCTCCACGCGCGCGTGGAGAGCTGGCGCAGGGCGGCGACGTTGCCCGCGGTCATGGTGAGCGCGGCGAGGACGGCGAGCGCCGGACCCCACACGTCGGCGTACGAGGGGAACGCGACGACCGTCACCAGGATGAGCCCGGTGAAGCCGACGGCCTTGCCGACCACCGAGAGGTAGGCGGCGACGGGCAGCGGGGCTCCGACGTATGTGTCGGGTACCCAGAAGTGGAACGGGACGGCGGCCGTCTTGAAGGCGAAGCCGACGAGGGTGAGGGCCACGCCCGCCTCGGCGAGGGTCTGGAGCTGAGCGGGCACGCCGTCGAGGCGCTGGGCGAGCTCCGTGAGGTGGAGGGTGCCGGTCGCCGCGTACACGAAGCTGACGCCGAGGAGCGTGACGGCGGTCGCGGTCACGGAGGAGAGGAAGAACTTGAGCGCCGCCTCGCCGGACCTGCGGTCGCCGCGCTTGAGGCCGACGAGCGCGAAGGCGGGCAGCGAGGCCACCTCCAGGGCGACGACGAGGGTCGCGAGGTCCCGGGAGGCGGGCAGCAGGGCCGCGCCCGCGGCCGAGGCGAGCAGCAGGAACCAGAACTCGCCGGCCGGCAGCTTCTCGCGGGTCCCGGTGGGCTTGCCTTCGCGGGCCCCGGTGGGCTTGCGGGACCCGAGGGGGCCGCTCGTCTCGGTGAGCGAGAGCAGCGCCGTGAGGAGCGCGCCGCCGAGGACGAGCAGCTGGATGACGAGGGTGAAGTGGTCGGCGGTGTAGCTGCAGGCCTTGATCTGGGTGTCCGCGGTGAGGCAGAAGGTGGAGCGGTCGCCGGCCCGCAGCGGCAGGAGCAGGGCGAGGGCGGCGACGAGGCCGCCGATCGCGGTCCAGCCGAGGAGCCGCTTGCGCTCCTCGGGGACGAAGAGGTCGGCGACGAGCACGGCGAGTGCGACCACGGCCGTCAGGGTGGGGGGCGCGATCGTGAGCCAGTCGACGGACTGGACGAGCGGCGACGTCACTGGGTGCCTCCGGCGAGGAGCTTCTGGACGGCCGGGTCGGTGAGGCCGAGGAGGACGGCGGGCCAGAGTCCGGCGAGGACGGTGAGGGCGACGAGCGGGGTCCAGGCGGCGAGCTCGTACCCCTGGACGTCGGCGATCGGCGTCTCCCCGGCGGGCCGGGGGCCGCCCATGCAGACGCGGCGGACGACGAGGAGGAGGTACGCGGCGGTGAGGAGCGTGCCGAACGCGCCGATGGCCATGAAGGTGAGGAAGGCGGGGCGGCTGAGGCCCTCGGCCGGCTCGAAGGCGCCGAAGAGGGCCAGCATCTCGCCCCAGAACCCGGCCAGGCCCGGCAGGCCGAGCGAGGCGACGGCGGCGAAGGCGAGGAGGGCGCCGAGGCGCGGGGCACGGCCGTAGAGGGCGGCGCCCGTGGCGCCCGCGAGGGTGTCGAGGTCGGCGGTGCCGTACCGGTCCTTGACCGCGCCGACCAGGAAGAAGAGCAGGCCGGTGACGAGGCCGTGGGCGATGTTGGCGAAGAGGGCGCCGTTGACTCCGGTGGGGGTCATGGTGGCGATGCCGAGGAGGACGAAGCCCATGTGGCCGACGGAGGAGTACGCGATGAGGCGCTTGAGGTCGCCCTTGTTGCCGGGCCTGGCGAGGGCCAGGCAGGCGAGCGATCCGTAGATGATCCCGGCGACGGCGAAGGCGGCGAGGTAGGGGGCGAAGGTCCGCATGCCGTCGGGGGCGATCGGCAGGACGATCCGGACGAAGCCGTACGTGCCCATCTTGAGCAGGACGCCGGCGAGGAGGACCGAGCCGACCGTCGGGGCGGCAGTGTGGGCGTCCGGGAGCCAGCTGTGCAGCGGCCACATCGGGGTCTTCACCGCGAGCCCGACGGCGATCGCGAGAACGGCGATGACCTGCACGGATGTGGTCAGCCCGCGGCCGTTGTCAGTGGCGAGTGCCACCATGTCGAATGTGCCCGACTTCACACCGATGAGGAGCAGGCCGAGCAGCATGACGACGGAGCCGAGCAGCGTGTAGAGGATGAACTTCCAGGCCGCGGCCTGCTTGCCCTCGCCGCCCCAGCGGGCGATGAGGAAGTACATCGGGATGAGGACCATCTCGAAGGCCAGGAAGAACAGGATCAGGTCGAGGACGGCGAAGGTGGCGAGGGTGCCGGACTCCAGGACGAGGAGGAGCGCGACGAAGCCCTTGGGGGAGGGCCCGCTCGGCATCTTGTAGTAGCTGTACAGCGCGCAGAGGAAGCTCAGGAGCGCGGTGAGGACCAGGAGGGGGAGGGAAATGCCGTCGACACCGAGGTGGATGCGCACGTCGAGTGCCCTGATCCAGCTGATGTCCGTCGTGGCCTGCATCCTCGACGGCTGGTCGTGGTCGAAGCCGAGGACGAGGACCATCGCCGCGAGGAGGACCACGCCGGTGACGGTGACGCCGTGGCGGAGCACCGCCTGGTCCGGGGACTTCCCCTTCAGCCCGGGCGGGGCCGGGAGGAGAGCGGCGGCCGCGCCGAGGAGCGGTCCGGCGACGATCAACGCCAGAAGGAACTGCATCACGGATTCGCTGATATCGATCACGGCTCACGCTCCGGCGACGGCGTTGGCAAGGGCGACGGCGACGATCGCCAGGACGACGGAGCCGGCGAGCAGGGCGCTGAGGTAGGTCTGCACGTTGCCGGTCTGGGCGCGGCGGACGAGCCACCCGAGCCCCTTGGTGGCGCTGCCCGCGCCGCTGACGTAGGTGTCGACGACCTCGCGGTCCAGGAAGCGGACCAGGGTGGCGGCGGCGAGGACGGGCCGGACGAACGCCGCCCGGTAAACGGCGTCCAGGTGGAAGCCGTCGGCGGCGGGGCCGTGCAGCGGCCCGAGGAGTACGCGGCCGGGGTCGGCCGGGTCCTTCGCGGGGTGCGGCAGGTGCAGCGCCTCCGCCTCGACGAGTCCCGCTTCGGCGTCGGGGTGGGCGACGCGGGGCGCGGGGGCGGCGGCCGGGGCCCTGGCGGCGAGGGTGCGCCAGACGGCGTAGGTGACGGCGGCTCCCGCGGCGGCGAGGCCCGTGCCCAGGACGGCCGTGGTGAGGGTCGGGGTGAGGGCGTGCCCGTCGAACCAGTCGTCGAGGTACGTGACGGTCAGACCGAAGCCGAGGGAGGGGATCGCGAGGACCCACAGGACGCTGGTCATGGCGATGGGCTGGCGGCCGTGGTCCGGGGCTTCGGCGCCTCGGCCGCGGAAGGTCCGCAGCCAGAGGCGGAGCGCGTACGCGGCCGTGAGGAGGGCGGTGAGCAGGCCCGCGACGAGGACGGTCCAGCCGGCCGCGGCGGGGGCTGTCCGGACGGCCTGGTCTCCCAGCGCGGTGTGCTCGGCGGCCACGAGGACGGCTTCCTTGGAGAAGAAGCCGGCGAAGGGCGGGATCGCGGCGAGCGCGAGGAGGGCGACGGTCATCGTCCAGTACGCGTCGGGGATGCGCTTCGCGAGGCCGCTCATGCGGGACATGGCGGTCAGCGAGTTCGTGCCGGCGGCGTGGATGACGGCGCCGGCGGCGAGGAAGAGCAGCGCCTTGAAGGCGGCGTGCGAGAGGAGGTGGAAGACGGCGGCGCCCCGGTCGCCGACGGCGAGGGCACCGGCCATGTAGCCGAGCTGGCCGATCGTCGAATAGGCGAGGACCCGCTTGATGTCGTCCTGGGCGAGCGCGGCGAGCGCCGAGCCGACCATCGTCACGGCGGCCATCACGGCGAGGACGGTCATCGCGGCGGCGGAGGCGGCGAAGACGGGCAGCAGCCGGGCCGTGAAGTAGATGCCGGCGGCGACCATCGTCGCCGCGTGGATGAGCGCGGAGACGGGGGTGGGGCCGGCCATGGCGTCGGGGAGCCAGGTGTGCAGCGGGAATTGCGCCGACTTGCCCGCCACACCGGCGAGCAGCAGCAGCGCGATCAGGGTGGGGTGGTCGAGGCCGCCGCTCGCGACGGCGTCGAGGACGCCCGTGATCCGGAAGGTGCCCGCGTCGGCGGCGAGCGCGAAGAGACCGATGAGGAAGGGGACGTCACCGAGCTTGGTGACGAGGAAGGCCTTCAGGGAGGCGGCCCGCGCCTCGGGGGTCTCCCAGTAGTGGCCGACGAGGAAGTACGAGCAGATGCCCATGATCTCCCAGCCGACCAGGAGCACCATCAGGTCGCCGGAGTAGACGACGAGCAGCATCGCGGAGGTGAAGAGGGAGACGAGCGCGGCGTACGAGGGGTAGCGCGGGTCCTGACGGAGGTAGCCGGTCGAGTAGATCTGCACACAGGTGGCGACGACGCCGACGAGGACGGCGACGAGGGCGGCGAAGCCGTCGATGTGCAGGGCCAGGTCGATGGGGACCGAGCCGGTGGGGGTCAGCTGGGTGGCGGCGTCGATCGCCTTCCCGCCGCCCTGTCGGGCGGCGACGAGGACGGCCAGGACGGCGGCGGCGAGCGTCGGCAGCACGGCGAGCGGGCGGACGAGGCCGGGCGCGGTGCGGCCGAGCAGGAGACCGGCGACGGAACCGAGGAAGGGCAGGAGGGGGACGAGGACGGCGAGGGTCGTGGTGGTCACGCGGTGGCCTCGGCCTTCTCGCCGGTGGGCGTCTCGGGTGCGGGCCCGTCGGGGCCGTGGGGCCCGTCGTCGGGCGCGTCGTCGGGCAGGTCGGCGTCGGGCGTGCCGTCCGGGGGCTCCGCCGTGTCGCGGAGGCGGTCGACGTCCGAGGTGCCCTTGTTGCGGTGGACCATCAGGACGATCGCGAGACCGATGCCGATCTCCGCGGCGGCGATGGCGATGGTGAAGAGGGTGAGGGCCTGGCCGGCGTGGAGGGTGTCGCGGAGCCAGACGTCGAAGGCGACCAGGTTGAGGTTGACGGCGTTGAGCATCAGCTCGACGGACATCAGGACCAGGATCGCGTTGCGGCGGGCGAGGACGCCGTACACGCCGATGGCGAAGAGGAGGGCGGCGAGGACGGCCGGGTAGGCGAGATGCATCAGCGCTCCCCCTCCTTCTTCTTCCGGGAGAGCACGATGGCGCCGACCAGGGCGGCCAGGAGGAGCACCGACAGCGCCTCGAAGGGCAGCACCCAGTGCCGGAAGAGGATCTCGCCGGAGACCTTCGTGGAGCCCTGTACGGCTCCGTCCAGGTCGATCCAGGTCGTACGGAACGCGTCGACGACGACCCAGACGAGCGCGGCCGCGGCGGCCAGGGCGACCGCGATCGCGACCGGCCGGTTGCGGGAGTCGGCGTCCGGGGAGTGGCCGATGGGGGCCTTGGTGAGCATGAGGCCGAAGAGGAGGAGGACGACGACGGAGCCCACGTAGATCAGGACCTGGACCCAGGCGATGAACTCGGCGGTGAGGAGCAGGTACTCCACGGCGAGGCCGCCGAGCGCCACGACCAGCCAGAGCGCGGCGTGCACGAGCTGGCGGGTGGTGACGGTGACGAGGGCGGCGCCGAGGGTGACGAGACCGACGAGGAGGAAGGCGATCTCGACGCCGGTGGGCGAGAGGAAGCCGGGGGCGGCTGCGGCGAGGTTCACTGCTGGTCTCCCTCGGCGGCCTGGGCCTCGGCGGCCGCTGCCGCCGCGGCGGCCTTCTCGGCTGCCTTGCGGGCCGCCGCGATCTCCTTCGGTTCCTCCGCGGCCGGGTCGAGCGCGGGCGGTTCGGGAACCGTCCACATCCACTCGCGGAGCTTGTCGCGCTCGTGGGTGAGTTCGTGGATGTCGGTCTCCGCGTACTCGAACTCGGGCGACCAGAACAGCGCGTCGAACGGGCACACCTCGATGCAGATGCCGCAGTACATGCAGAGCGAGAAGTCGATGGCGAACCGGTCGAGGACGTTCCGGCTGCGCTCGCGGCCGCCGGGGACGGCCGCCGGCACCGTCTCCTTGTGGGAGTCGATGTAGATGCACCAGTCGGGGCACTCGCGGGCGCAGAGCATGCAGACCGTGCAGTTCTCCTCGAACAGCCCGATGACCCCGCGGGTGCGGGGCGGCAGCTCGGGCTGGACGTCCGGGTACTGCGCGGTGACGGTCTTCTTCGTCATCGTGCGGAGGGTGACGGCGAGGCCCTTGGCGAGGCCGGAACCGGGGAACGGAGCCATTAGTTGATCGCCACCTTCACGATGCCGGTGAGCGCGATCTGCGCGAGGGCGAGCGGGACGAGCGTCGTCCAGGCCAGCTTCTGGAGCTGGTCCTCACGCAGGCGCGGGTAGCTCACCCGCAGCCAGATCACGACGAACGCGAGGACGGCGGTCTTGAGGAGGGTCCAGACCCAGCCGAGACCGTCCGCGCCGAAGGGGCCGTGCCAGCCGCCGAGGAACAGGACGGTGGTGAGGCCGCACAGGACGACGATGCCGGCGTACTCGGCGAGCAGGAACAGGGCGAAGCGGAGGCCGGTGTACTCGGTGTACGCGCCGAAGATGATCTCCGAGTCGGCGACCGGCATGTCGAACGGGGGCCGCTGGAGCTCCGCGAGGCCCGCCACGAAGAAGACGAGGGCGCCGACGATCTGCCAGGGCAGCCACCACCACTCGAAGGCGTTCAGGATGCCGGGGAGGGAGACGGTGCCGGCGGCCATCGCGACGGAGGCGGCGGCGAGCAGCATCGGGAGCTCGTACGCGAGGAGCTGGGCGGCGGTACGGAGGCCGCCGAGCAGCGAGAACTTGTTCGCGGACGCCCAGCCGGCCATCAGGCTGCCGAGGACGCCGACGCCCATCACGGCGAGGACGAAGAAGATGCCGGCGTCGACGACCTGGCCGACGGCCCCTTCGCTCGGGCCGATCGGGATCGCGACGAGGACGAGGAGGTACGGGAGGAGGGCGACGGCCGGCGCGAGCTGGAAGACCCGCCGGTCTGCGTCCTTGGGGACCACGTCCTCCTTCTGCGCGAACTTCACGCCGTCGGCGACGAGCTGGGCCCAGCCGTGGAAGCCACCGGCGTACATGGGGCCGAGGCGGCCCTGCATGTGGGCCATGACCTTGTGCTCGGTCTGCCCGACGACGAGGGGCAGCACGAGGAAGACGGCGAAGACGTCGAGCAGCCGGAGGGCGACGTCGAGTACGTCGTTCACGCGGGATCGCCTCCGGCGGGGGTGGTGGGGTCGGTGTCGTCGCCCTGCGGGGCGGTGTCGGGGCCTGCGGCCGGCTCGGCGGGCTCGGGCGCGGGCGCCGTTTCCGGGGCCTTCGGCCCGGCGTCGGGTCCGGCCGTCGCCGACTCCGTGGCCGGTGTGCCGGGGCCGTCCGGCTTCGCCGGGGTGGGCGGAGTGGTGGCCTCGTCGTCGAATGCCGGGCGGGCGTGGTGCCAGGGCGCGTCGGAGCTGCGGTTGCGCGGGGGCGCAACCTCCTCGCGCGGCTCGGGGCGGTCCGGGGCCGACTGGCTCGCCGAACCGTCGGCGGCGGACCGCGAGCGGCGGGGCGGGCGGGTCGCCGCGGGCGGAGCGCCGGCGCCCTCCTCGGGCGCGCCGGCCGGCTCCGGGGCCGACTGGCTCGCCGAGCCCTCCGAGACCGAGCGGGTGCGGCGCGGCGGGCGAGCCGCCCCGGCGCCCTCCTCCGGCGCGACGGCCGGCTCCGGGGCCGACTGGCTCGCCGAGCCCTCCGAGACCGAGCGGGTGCGGCGCGGCGGGCGAGCCGCCCCAGCGCCCTCCTCCGGCGCGACGGCCGGCTCCGGGGCCGACTGGCTCGCCGAGCCCTCCGAGACCGAGCGGGTGCGGCGCGGCGGGCGTGGGGTGTCGGTCGGGTCCGGGGTCGGAGTGGTCGCTTCCGCCGGGGTTTGAGTGGTCGCTTCTGCCTGGGTCGTCGAGCCCTCCGACACCGAGCGGGCTCGGCGGGTCGGGCGGTCTCCCGCCGCTCGGGTCGGGCGGGTCGGGGCCGGGGGGAGCTGGCCCTTCAGGGGGCCCCATTCGTTGGGGTCCGGGACGCCCGGGGGGAGCATCTGACGGCGCTTCGGGCCGCCGTCGTGGGACTCGCCCGGTTCCTTCGCGCCCGGCCACGCCTTGGCGACCCGGGCCGCCAGGACGAAGTCCTTGCGCAGCGGGTGGCCCTCGAAGTTCTCCGGGAGGAGGAGCGGCACGAGGTGCGGGTGGCCGGTGAAGTCCACGCCGAACATCTCGTGGGTCTCGCGCTCGTGCCAGCCCGCACCCGCGTACACCCCGAGCGCCGTCGGCAGGACGGGGGCGGAGTGCGGGACCGTCGTACGGACGAGGAGGCGGCGCGGGCGGCCCTCCGCGAGCGACACCACGTGCGCGCAGACCCGGAAGCCCGTGCCCGGCTCGTCCACCGCGCTCAGCCAGTCGAAGTACGTGCAGCCGAGGGTGTCGCGGGCCGTGGTGAGGGCCTGGATCCAGGCCGTCGGCGGGACGTCGACCGTCAGCAGGTCGTACGCCTGCTCCGCCACCGCCTCCTCGCCGAAGATCTCCGTGACGGAGTCGGGGAGCGTGTCGTAGACCGTCATGTCGTGCCGCCCTCCGGCCGCGGAACCAGGGGGCTGGTCAGCTGGGAGACCGAGGCGGCCGTCGCGTACCGCTCCGCCAGGTTCTCCCGCGCGATCTTCTCCTGGAGCTTGAGGATGCCCTGGAGCAGCGCCTCGGGGCGGGGCGGGCAGCCCGGCACGTACACGTCGACCGGGATGATCTGGTCCACGCCCTTGGTCACCGAGTACGAGTCCCAGTACGGGCCGCCGCAGTTCGAGCAGGCGCCGAAGGAGATGACGTACTTCGGTTCCGGCATCTGCTCGTACAGGCGCTTCACCGCCGGCGCCATCTTGTCCGTCACCGTGCCCGAGACGATCATCAGGTCCGCCTGGCGCGGGCCCGGCGCGAACGGGATCACGCCGAGGCGGATGAAGTCGTGCCGGGCCATCGACGCGGCGATGAACTCGATCGCGCAGCAGGCGAGCCCGAAGTTGAAGACCCACAGGCTGTAGCGGCGGCCCCAGTTCAGGACCACCTTCATCGGCTCGGGGGCCAGGCGGGCGAGCGGCCCCAGCTTCGGAGCGGGCAGGGGTGTTACGTCCATGACAGGACGCCCTTCTTGTACGCGTAGAGCAGCCCCACGGCGAGGAAGCCGAGGAAGACGAACATCTCGACCAGGGTCGTGGCGCCGTAGCCGGGCGCCGCGAAGACCGTCGCCCAGGGGAAGAGGAAGATCGAGTCGACGGCGAAGATCACGTAGAGGAAGGCGTACACGTAGTAGCGGACCTGGGTGTGCGCCCAGCCCTCCCCCACGGGGTCGACACCGCACTCGTACGTGAGGAGCTTCTCGGGCGTCGGCACGACGGGCCGCAGCAGCCGGCCCGCTCCGAACGCCACGGCGACGAAGAGCACGCCGACGACGGCGAGCAGGCCGACGACGGAGTACGTCTGGAAGTAGTCCGCCGCGTCGGCCGCGACGACGGTCGGTTCCCGCACGGCCGTCCACCCCTCGGTCTCGTTGTCCCAGTCTCAGGAGTCACTTCTGTCGGACGCGAGTCTAGGCCCTGCTAAAGGGACCGTAAGCAGTCACATAGGTGGTCGCGTACGCGGTCGCGTACGTGATCGTCCACGCGGCGGGTGCGCGGTGCTGGTGGGGCTATCCCCCGTGCCGCTCACCCACCTCCCCCATGGCGTCGTGCGGTCCCCGACCGGCAGTCTGGGGAGCATGACCGCTGATCTTGACACCGCCGGGGCCTCCGGGGCCCCCGGCTCCTCCGCCGCCGCCCCCCATCCGCCCCGGCGCACCGCCTACGGCAAGGAGACCTGGAAGGAGATCGCCTTCCTCCTCTCCAACCTCTTCACGGCCCTGGCCGGTTTCGTCTACGCGGTCGTCAGCGTGCTCCTCGGCGTCGCCCTCTCGGTCACCGTGATCGGGCTCCCGCTGCTCGCCCTCGGGCTCGGCGGCGCCCGCCTGATCGGCCGGTCGGAGCGGGCGCGGGCACGCGGGCTGCTCGGGGTCGAGGTCGCCGAACCGTCCCCGCTGCCCTCGCGCGGCGGCTTCTTCGGCTGGCTGTGGAGCAGGCTGAAGGACCCGGTGGCGTGGCGGACGCAGCTGTACGGGCTGATCCGGCTGCCGTGGGGGATCGTGACCTTCACGGTCGCCCTGGTCTCGCTCATCGTCCTCTGGCCCGTACTCCCCCTCCTCTCCCGGGGCCTGGCCAACGCCGACCGGGGCATGGTCCGGGGCCTCCTCTCGCCCTCCGACGAGCTGGAGCGGCGGATCGCCGAGCTGGAGTCGGACCGGGGCGTGGTCGTCGACACCGCCGCGGCCGACCTGCGGCGCATCGAACGCGATCTGCACGACGGCGCGCAGGCCCGGCTCGTCGCCCTGGCCATGGGCCTCGGCCTGGCGAAGGAGAAGCTCCTCGACGACCCGGAGACGGCCGCGGCCATGGTCGACGAAGCGCACGGGGAGGTGAAGCTCGCCCTCCAGGAGCTGCGGGACCTCGCCCGCGGCATCCACCCGGCGGTCCTCACCGACCGGGGGCTGAGCGCCGCGCTCTCCTCCGTCTCCGCGCGCTGCACGGTGCCGGTGAAGGTGACCGTGGACCTGACGGAGCGGCCGGCGGAGGCGATCGAGGGCATCGCGTACTTCACGGTGTCGGAGCTGCTCCAGAACGTCTCCAAGCACGCGCGTGCCCGGTCCGCGTCCGTGGAGGTGTGGCGGGCCAAGGACCGGCTGCTGCTCCAGGTTCGGGACGACGGGGCGGGCGGGGCGCGCTTCGACGGCGGTACGGGGCTCGCGGGGCTCGCGGAGCGGCTCGGCGCGGTGGACGGGCTGCTCGTCCTGGACTCCCCCGAGGGCGGCCCCACGACGGTCACGGCGGAGCTGCCGTGGCGCTCGCGGACGGGGCAGTGAGCGGCGGGCGGTGAGCGGCGGGGGCGCCCCCCCCTGAGGCGTGGGGCCCGCTGAGGCGTAGGGCCCTGACCTAGGGCCCTGACCTAGGGCCCTCGCGCAGACCTAGGGCCCTCGCGCAGGCCCCCCTCACCACCCAGGTAGGGAAAACCCCCGCCCCCAGACGCCCACCCGCCTCATGGTCCGGACGGTCCCGGGACGGAACCCTGGAACACGTACCCACCTCACCCAGCGAAGGACCCCCGCGATGGCCTCCCACCGACTTCCCGCCGCGATCCGCGCGCCGTTCGAGGCCCGCACCTGGCGTGCCCTCCTCTACGTGCTGATCGGGCTGCCGCTCAGCATCTGCTGGTTCGCGCTCTCCGTCGCCTTCGTCTCGGTCGGCGCCGGGCTGCTCATCACCTTCCTCGGTGTGCCGATCCTCGCCGGGGCCCTCGCGATGTGCCGGGGCTTCGGCGCGGTGGAGCGGGCCAGGGCGCGCGGGCTGCTCGGGCTCGACGTGGAGGCCCCCGAGCCGGTGCGGGGGAAGACCGGCGGGGCGTTCTCGTGGATGGGGGCCATGTTGAAGAGCGGGGCGTCGTGGCGGCACCTGCTGTACGCGGTGGTGCACCTGCCGTGGGCGGTGTTCTCGTTCGGGGTGACGGTGGCGTTCTGGACCTGGGGCTGGACCCTCTTCACGTATCCGCTGTGGCAGTGGACCTTCCCGGCGTACGTGGGGCAGGACGGCCTCCAGCTGTACGGCGACGGTTCCCACGACCTGTACCTCGACTCGCCCTTCGAGGTCACCGCGACCAGCCTGATCGGGCTGCTGTTCGTGCTGGTGGGGCCGTGGCTGCTGCGCGGGTTCGTCGCCGTCGACCGGCTCCTGGTCTCCGGGCTCCTCGGCCCCTCGCGGCTCGCCTCCCGTGTGACGGAGCTGGAGTCGGACCGGGGCGTGGTCGTCGACACCGCCGCGGCGGACCTGCGGCGCATCGAGCGGGACCTGCACGACGGGGCGCAGGCGCGGCTCGCCGCGCTCGCCATGGACCTGGGTCTCGCGAAGGAGAAGCTCGCGGAGGACCCGCGGGCGGCGGCGGTGCTCGTGGGTGAGGCGCACGGCGAGGTGAAGCTCGCGCTCCAGGAGCTGCGGGACCTGGCCCGTGGCATCCACCCGGCGGTCCTCACCGACCGCGGGCTCGACGCGGCGCTCTCGGCGGTCGCCTCCCGGTGCGCGGTGCCGGTGTCGGTGGACGTGGACCTGCCGGCCCGGCCGGTGCCGGCGATCGAGGGGATCGCGTACTTCACGGTCTCGGAGCTGCTGCGGAACGTCACGGCGCACGCGCGGGCGCGGCGGGCGTGGGTGGACGTGTGGCGGTCGGGCGACCGGCTGATGCTCCAGGTGCGGGACGACGGGGTGGGCGGGGCGGAGACGGTGGCGGGGCGGAGTCTCGCGGGGCTCGCGGAGCGGGTGGGTGCGGTGGACGGGGTGCTCGCGGTGGACTCGCCTTCGGGGGGCCCGACGACGGTGACGGCGGAACTGCCCTGGCGCTCGTAACGCATGCCCGCGACGGGGGGACAGTGCCATGCTGGGGGTCGCATTGGGCGACACGACAACATGGGGGCTGTACGGCGTGGGTGGGCAAGACGGGGCGGTGCGGGTGGTCATCGCCGAGGATTCGGTGTTGTTGCGGGAGGGGCTGACCCGGCTCCTGACCGATCTGGGGCACGAGGTCGTCGCCGGTGTCGGTGACGGGGAGGCGCTCGTCGAGACGGTCGCGAAGCTGGCGGCTCAGGACGCGTTGCCGGACGTCGTCGTCGCGGACGTACGGATGCCGCCGACGCACACGGACGAGGGCGTGCGGGCGGCGGTGCGGCTGCGCAAGGAGCATCCGGGGCTCGGCGTCCTGGTCCTTTCGCAGTACGTGGAGGAGCAGTACGCCACCGAACTCCTGGCCGGTTCCAGCCGGGGCGTGGGGTATCTGCTGAAGGACCGGGTCGCGGAGGTCCGCGAGTTCGTGGACGCCGTGGTCCGGGTGGCCGGGGGCGGTACCGCGCTCGACCCCGAGGTCGTGCAGCAGCTGCTCGGCCGGAGCCGTCAGCAGGACGTGCTGGCGAACCTGACGCCGCGCGAGCGGGAGGTCCTCGGTCTGATGGCGGAGGGCCGGACGAACTCGGCGATCGCGAAGGCGCTGGTGGTGAGCGACGGCGCGGTGGAGAAGCACATCAGCAACATCTTCCTGAAGCTGGGCCTGTCGCCGAGTGACGGCGATCATCGACGGGTACTCGCAGTGTTGACGTATCTGAGATCCTGAGAATCTGACACTCTGTCAGTTGAGAGCGGTACCGGAGGTCGGAGGCCGCCCGTCGTACGCCCCGAGGGCCCTAGGTCCAAAGGATGAGGCGGAATCCGACATTCCGGAATGTTCGCATGGCGACAGAACGTGACGATTCAGGACAAGAGGGCGTCTCAAAAAGAGGTCCATGATGCGAGAAGTCCCGGGAGGGCCCGCCCTACCGTCGTAGGGTGGGCCTCGGGGACGGACGGTGATCGGCCGGCCGCGTCCCGAGCCTTCTCCGCCTCCGGCGGAGAGTCCCCTTGCCGCGAGGGAGGTCCAGTTCAGTGACCAGTCAGGTCAGTAGCGAGGCCGGTGAGGCCCTGCTGGGGGAGCAGCGCAGCGCCCCGGCGAAGCCGCACCACGGCGCCGAGAAGGAAGTGCGCCGTCTCGACCGCGTGATCATCCGCTTCGCGGGTGACTCCGGTGACGGTATGCAGCTGACGGGTGACCGCTTCACCTCGGAGACGGCGTCCTTCGGGAACGACCTCTCCACGCTGCCGAACTTCCCGGCCGAGATCCGCGCACCCGCCGGCACCCTGCCGGGCGTCTCGTCCTTCCAGCTCCACTTCGCCGACCACGACATCCTGACCCCGGGCGACGCCCCGAACGTGCTGGTCGCGATGAACCCGGCCGCCCTCAAGGCCAACCTCGGGGACGTGCCGCGCGGCGGCGAGATCATCGTCAACACCGACGAGTTCGCGCCCCGCGCCATGAAGAAGATCGGCTGGGACGTCTCGCCCCTGGAGGACGGCTCCCTCGACGGCTACCGGGTCCACCCGGTGCCGCTGACCACGCTGACCGTGGAGGCCCTCAAGGACTTCGGTCTCTCCCGGAAGGAGGCCGAGCGCTCCAAGAACATGTTCGCGCTCGGGCTGCTGTCCTGGATGTACCACCGGCCGACCGAGGGCACCGAGACCTTCCTGCGGAGCAAGTTCGCGAAGAAGCCGCAGATCGCCGAGGCGAACATCGTCGCCTTCCGGGCCGGCTGGAACTTCGGCGAGACCACCGAGGACTTCGCCGTCTCCTACGAGATCGCCCCGGCGACCACGGCCTTCCCCACCGGCACCTACCGCAACATCTCCGGGAACCTGGCCCTCTCCTACGGGCTGATCGCCGCCGGCCGCCAGGCCGACCTGCCGCTCTACCTGGGCTCGTACCCCATCACCCCGGCCTCGGACATCCTGCACGAGCTCAGCCGGCACAAGAACTTCGGCGTCCGCACCTTCCAGGCCGAGGACGAGATCGCCGGCATCGGCGCCGCGCTCGGCGCGGCCTTCGGCGGCTCGCTCGCCGTGACCACCACGAGCGGCCCCGGCGTGGCGCTCAAGTCCGAGACGATCGGCCTCGCGGTCTCCCTGGAGCTGCCGCTGGTCGTCGTCGACATCCAGCGCGGCGGCCCGTCCACCGGTCTGCCCACCAAGACGGAGCAGGCCGACCTCCTCCAGGCCATGTACGGCCGCAACGGCGAGGCCCCGGTCCCGATCGTCGCCCCGAAGACCCCCGCGGACTGTTTCGACGCGGCGATCGAGGCGGCCCGGATCGCCCTCACGTACCGCACGCCGGTCTTCCTGCTCTCCGACGGCTACCTCGCCAACGGCTCCGAGCCCTGGCGCATCCCGGACGTCGAGGAGCTCCCCGACCTGCGGACGCTGTTCGCCACCGGCCCGAACCACACGCTGGAGGACGGCACCGACGTCTTCTGGCCGTACAAGCGCGACCCGGAGACCCTCGCCCGCCCGTGGGCCGTCCCCGGCACGCCCGGCCTCGAACACCGCATCGGCGGCATCGAGAAGCAGGACGGCACCGGCAACATCTCGTACGACCCCGCCAACCACGAGTTCATGGTCCGCACCCGGCAGGCCAAGATCGACGGCATCGACGTCCCCGACATCGAGGTCGACGACCCGGACGGCGCGAGCAGCACCCTGGTCCTCGGCTGGGGCTCCACCTACGGGCCGATCACCGCGGCCGTCCGCCGCATCCGCAGAGCCGGCGGGCACATCGCCCAGGCCCATCTGCGCCACCTCAACCCCTTCCCGAAGAACCTCGGCGAGGTCCTCAAGGGGTACGAGAAGGTCGTCGTCCCCGAGATGAACCTCGGGCAGCTCGCCACCCTCGTCCGGGCGAAGTACCTCGTCGACGCCCGCAGCCACACCCAGGTCAACGGCATGCCGTTCAAGGCCGAGCAGCTCGCCGCCGTCCTCAAGGAGGCCATCGATGCCTGAGCCCACGGAGACGCTGCTGAGCCTGGTGCCCAAGGCCGAGGGCCGGCAGTCCATGAAGGACTTCAAGTCCGACCAGGAGGTCCGCTGGTGTCCGGGCTGCGGTGACTACGCGGTCCTCGCCGCCGTGCAGGGCTTCATGCCCGACCTCGGGCTGGCGAAGGAGAACATCGTCTTCGTCTCCGGCATCGGCTGCTCCTCCCGCTTCCCGTACTACATGAACACCTACGGGATGCACTCCATCCACGGCCGCGCCCCGGCCATCGCCACCGGCCTCGCCACCTCCCGCCGCGACCTGTCCGTCTGGGTCGTCACGGGCGACGGCGACGCGCTCTCCATCGGCGGCAACCACCTCATCCACGCCCTGCGCCGCAACGTCAACCTCAAGATCCTGCTCTTCAACAACCGGATCTACGGCCTCACCAAGGGCCAGTACTCGCCCACCTCCGAGGTCGGCAAGATCACCAAGTCGACGCCGATGGGCTCGCTCGACGCGCCCTTCAACCCGGTGTCGCTCGCGCTCGGCGCGGAGGCCTCCTTCGTGGCCCGTACGGTCGACTCCGACCGCAAGCACCTCACCGAGGTGCTGCGGCAGGCCGCCGACCACGACGGCACGGCGCTCGTCGAGATCTACCAGAACTGCAACATCTTCAACGACGGCGCCTTCGAGGTCCTCAAGGACAAGGACCAGGCCAAGGAGGCGGTGATCCGGCTGACGCACGGGCAGCCGATCCGCTTCGGCGCCGAGGACGAGAAGGGCGTCGTCCGCGACCCGGTGACCGGCGACCTCCAGGTCGTCACCGTCACCCCCGAGAACGAGTCGCGGATCCTCGTCCACGACGCCCACGCGGCCACCCCCACCACCGCCTTCGCGCTCTCCCGGCTCGCGGACCCGGACACCCTCCACCAGACCCCCATCGGGGTGTTCCGGTCGGTGGACCGGCCGGTGTACGACACGCTGATGGCGGACCAGCTGGAGACGGCGGTGGAGCAGTACGGCAAGGGCGACCTCGGTCAGCTCCTCGCCGGGAACGACACCTGGACGGTCGTCGGCTGACAGCCCGACGCAGAGGGCCCGGTCCGTACACCCGTACGGACCGGGCCCTCGTCACGTCCCCGCGGCCGCCGCCTCGTCGAACTTCCCCAGGAAGCGGGGGACCCCGCCCTTCACCTGCCAGAGGAAGAGCCCGACGAGCGCCGCGACGCTGCTGTCCCTGCCCGCCGACGAGTACTGCCTGACGACGCCCTGGTACGCGTCCTGCCGCAGGCTGTTCGCCGCCCCCGCGGCCACCGACTCCGCGTGGTTCGCGACCGCCGTCCCGAGCGCCTGGATCACCCAGTTGACCGCGTCGAACGCCTCCGCGGCGTACGGCTCGACGGGGACGGCAGGAGGGACGCCCCAGCGCTTGCGGTACGCGGCGGTGAACTCCTTCGCCGCCGGAAGGCCGTCGGGGTCGGCGAAGGCCGTACCGAAGTACCAGCCCTCGGCCGCAGGACCCGCGAGCCTGAGGAACTCCGGCTGGAGCGCGGCCTCGACGCCGCCGCACGGCCCCTCGTACCCCTGGTCGCGCAACGCCCTGGCGCAGAGCGCGGCCCGGCGCGGCGAGGTCCCCACGTACATCACGCCCAGCGGGTCGGTGGCGAGCGCGGCCCGTACGGCGGGGCCGAAGTCCTCGCTGTCCTTCGCGACGGGGTGGGTGGTGACCACCCCGCCGAGGTCCTGCGCGGGCGGGGTGGTCTTGATGCTCTTGACCGCGAACCAGCTGTCCCGGCCGCCGGCCCGGTCCTCCACCAGCGCGGTCCGCACGGCCTCGTGCTCGGAGAGATAGCGGATGTAGGGCACGATCAGGGTGTCGGCGGCGGAACGCGGCTCGAAGTAGGTGCGCCTCATGGTCTGCCCCGGCACCGTGGTCCCGGTCGGCACCGCGGCGAGGACGCTCACCAGCGGGACGGAACGGTCCACGAGTTCGGCCACCGCCGCGACGACGCTCGCCGCCGTCGCCGGGCCAACCACACCGATCAGGTTCTCGTCCTTGAGCAGGGTGCGGGTGGCGGCCGTGGCGCGCGCCGCGTCCCCGCCGTCGTCCACGACCCGCAGGACCAGGTCGAAGAGGCGGTCCCGGCGGGCGTTGCAGGCCTCCACGGCCACCCTGGCCCCGCGCTCCTGGGCCCGGCCGTACACCTTCAGGGGGCCGCTGAGGTCGGTGAGCAGGCCGAGCGTGTACGCCGGGAGCGGGGCGCCGGCGCCTCCGCCCTTCCCCCCGAGCGTGCCCACTCCCGTGCCGCCGAGGGTGCCCACTCCGGTGCCCTCCGGGGTACGGCTCAGGAGCCAGGCGGTCAGGCCGCCCGCGCCCGCCAGGGCCGCCGCCGAGCCGCCCATCAGGAGGCCGCGCCGCGAGAGCCCCTTCGGCGGCTCGGGGGGCACGAGCATCGTCGGCTCAGGGACCGGCAGGTCCAGGACCCGTGCGGAGCGCTGGGCGATGAGCGCGGGCAGCCCCGACGGCAGCCAGTCCCCCGCCGGCGCGTCGGCCTCCCCGAGCACCGCCCGTACCTCCGCCGCCGTGGGCCGGGCCGCCGGATCCTTCGCCAGACAGGCCCTGACCAGGGGCAGGATCGTGTCCGGTACGTCGGTGAGGTCGGGCTCCTCGTGGACGGTGCGGTAGACGACCGCGGCCACCCCGCCCGTACCGAAGGGGCGTTCGCCGGTCAGCGCGTACGCGAGGACGCAGCCGAGCGAGAAGACGTCACTGGCCGGGCCGACCTCCCCCGCCCCCGCCGCCCTGGCCTGCTCGGGCGCGAGGAAGCCGGGGGTGCCGATCATCGCGTCGGTCGCGGTGAGCGCGGTCGCCCCGGCGGAGCGGGCGATGCCGAAGTCGATGAGCCGGGGCCCGTCGAGGGCGAGGAGGACGTTGCCGGGCTTGACGTCCCGGTGCACGAGGTCGGCCGCGTGCATGCCGTCGAGCGCGGACGCGAGCCGGGCGCCGAGGGCCCGTACGGTCGGCTCGGGCAGGGCGCCGTGCAGGGCGACGGCCTCGGCGAGGGACGGCCCCGGCACGTACTCCGTCGCCAGCCACGGCTCCCTGGCCTCCGGGTCGGCGCCGAGGACCCGGACGACCCAGCGCCCGGTGATCCGCTCGGCGGCGCGCGCCTCGCGGCGGAACCGCTCCCGGAACCCGGGGTCGGCCGCGTGCTCGGCGCGGATGAGCTTGAGCGCGACGAGGGCCCCGCCGCCGGAGCGGGCGAGGTACACCACGCCCATGCCTCCGGCGCCGAGGCGGCCGATGAGCCGGTGGCCCGCGATCGAGGAGGGGTCGCCCCTGCGCAGTGGCTGCACGGTCAGGCCTTCGGCTTCGCCTTGTTCGCGGGCATGACGGGCGCGGGGCCGATCAGCTTGAAGGCGCCGTTCTGCACCGCGTGCACGAAGGTGCCGCCGTTGGTGAGGTCTCCGTTCTCGTCGAAGGTGTAACCGCCCATGACGCCGGTGTACTTCTGCTTCCGCAGCTCCGCCCAGAGGCCCTTGCGGGCGGGGGCGCGGCCCGCTTTCGCGTTCCGGGCGAGCTGTTCGAGGGCCATGGTGACGACGTCGTACGACTCCCCCGTGTAGTACGCGGGGGCGGCGCCGAACCGCTTGCGGTACGCGGCGACGAAGCCGGCGGCCTCCTTGCGGGTGACGGCGTCGAGGACGGGGGCGCCGAAGAACCAGCCCTCCGCGGCGGCGCCCGCCTCCTTCAGGAACGCGGACCCGAAGGCGTGCTGGCCGGCGAACCGGGGCCCGGTGAAGCGGAGTTCGTCGAGGGCGCGGGCCGCGAGCACCGCGGTCTCGCGGACCCCGCAGTGGACGTACGCGTCCATGCCGGCGTCGATCATCTCGCCGAGGATCGCGCGGTAGTCCCGTGCGGCGGCCGGGATCACCCGGAAGTGGGGCGTGAGGCCGGCCTGCCCGAAGGCGAACTGGGCGCCCCGGACGAGCTGCCAGCCGTACTGGTCGTCGGTGCGGTCCTGGAGGACTCCGGGTCTGCGGATCTCCTTGAGGAGCGTGACGGCGTACGCGAGGTGCATCCCGGCGTAGGGGTGGTGCGGGATCGCCCGCAGCACGGTCGTGTTCGGTGCGCTGCCCTCGTCCCGGGCGGTGAGGAGGTTGAACCCGGCGGAGACCGTGATCAGCGGGAGGCCGGATTCCTCGAAGGCCGGGAGGACGGCCTGCCCGACACCGTCGGAGGTGGGGCCGAGGACGGCGAGGACGCCCGGGTCGGTCGTGAGCCTGCGGGCCGAGGCGAGGGCGCCGGCGCGGTCACCGCGGTCGTCGGAGACCGCGAGTTCGAGCGTGTACGGCTTGTCCTTGCGGGCGTTGAACCGCTCGACGGCGAGCCGCGCGCCGCGCTCCTGGGCGAGGCCCATCTCCTTGTCGGGTCCGGAGAGGTCGGCGAGGACGCCGATCTTCCAGCTGGTGCGGGGCGGGACCGGCTTCGCGCCGTTCCCCTTGCCGTCGGTGGCGCCGTCCTCCTTCAGGGCCGACCAGGCCGCGACGGACCCACCGCCCACGGCCAGGACGGCGGCGCCGGAGGCGAGCAGCAGGAAGCCGCGCCGGCTGCGGCGCGGCGGTCCGTCCGGCGCCGGGCCCGTGTGGGTGGCGTCGATCTCGGGGAGCGCGAGCATCCGGGCGGAGCGTTCGGCGATGGTACGGACGACGGGGTCGGGCAGCCAGCCGGCGCCGGTGGCCGGGGCGTCCTCGGTGAGCCGGACGCCGATCTCGGCGGCGGTGGGCCGGGCGGCCGGGTCCTTGGCGAGGCAGGCGCCGACGAGTTCGACGAGCCCCGCCGGTACGCCCGCGAGGTCGGGGGCGTCGTGGACGGTCCGGTACATGAGGGCGTCCACGGCGCCGGTGCCGAAGGGCGGGCGGCCGGTCGCCGCGTACGCGAGGAGGCAGCCGAGCGAGAAGACGTCGGCGGGCGGGCCGATGGCGTCGGCGCGGGCCTCGGCCTGCTCGGGCGCGAGGAAGCCGGGGGTGCCGACGACCATGTCGGTGGCGGTGAGGGCGGTCTCGCCGGTGGCGCGGGCGATGCCGAAGTCGATGAGGCGGGGGCCGTCGACGGCGAGGAGGACGTTGCCGGGCTTGACGTCCCGGTGCACGAGCCCGGCCGTGTGGACGGCGGCGAGGGCGCGGGCGACGGCCCAGCCGATGAGGCGGACGCTCCTTTCGGGCAGCGGGCCGTGGGCGGTGACGGCCTCGCCGAGGGAGGGGCCGGGGACGAAGGCGGTGGCCATCCACGGTTCGGGGGCGTCCGGGTCGGCGCCGATGACGGGGACGGCCCAGGGGCTGGACACCCGCCGGGCGGCCTCGACCTCACGGCGGAACCGGGCCCGGAAGTCGGGCTGGTCGGCCTGGTCGGCATGGGTGACCTTGACGGCGGCGAGCTCGCCGTTCTCCGTACGGCCCAGATAGACGACCCCCATACCGCCGGCCCCGAGCCGCCCGAGAAGCCGGTAGCCGGCGAGGGAGGACGGATCGGAGGACAGGAGGGGGTGGAGGTCACCGGGCTGGGGGCGGGGCGGGGTCGGCTGGGGGCCGGGGGCCTGCTGGGGCTCCGGCTGGGAGGCGGGCTCGTGGTCCGGGCGGGGCGGGGTCGGCTCGGTCATGACTGGGCCTCCAGCTGGTCCGTCGCGCGGTTGATCATCGTGACGAGGGCCTGCACCTGGCCGGGGACGGTGGCGACCGTGGTGCCGGTCGCATCCTCGCTGTAGCCGGGTGCTCCCTTGACGACGGTGGCGACGGTGATCTGGCCGATCCGGGACTGGTACCAGCCGTAGGAGTGCTTCCCCTTCATGGCGTCGTTGTGGTAGACGCCGCGCTCTCCGAGGGAGTCCGTGGCGGTGTAGTTGCCGCCGACACCGAAGGGGTTGCCGAGGGAGATGAGGCCGGTGATGCGTTCGCCGTCGCGGAGCCTCTGGTCGGGGCAGCGGAGCGCCTCCTCCAGGGTCCCGGCCATCTCCCAGTCCGCGTCGGCCTCGGTGCGGTGCACGGTGACGGTGGCGGCGACCCTGAGGTTCCCGAGGGCGCCGTCGGCGGGGATCTCGCTGTAGGCGGTGACGCTGTAGAGGACGGTGGAGGGCCGGGTGCCCGTCCCCCAGGAGCAGTTGGCGCCGAGGACGGGCCAGTAGGCGGGGTCGCTGAGGTGCGGGGTGCGCTCGACGTACTCCGGTCCCCAGGCGTCGGGCCCCGCGACGACGGCGAGCGCGATCCTCTTGGCGTCGGCCTCGTTCTTGGGCGCGCGCTTCGGGTCGGGGTCGAAGTCGAGTGCGGTCCGCGGGGCGGTCGGGGTCGGCCCGGCCTTGGTCGGCGCGGAGGCGGTCGGCGCGGCCGACGCGCTCGTGGTCCCCCCGCCGTTCTTGCCGTCGGGCCTCTTCCCGTCGTCGCCGTCGGCGCACCCGGTCGTGATCAGCCCGCCCACCAGTACGGCGCAGCAGGCGCGCAGCAGTCTTCGGTCCCCGTACGCCACAGTTCCCCCACGGTCCCTCACGGTTTCCCCCGAACAGTGAGCAGATCGTACGACTTGGCGACCCAACTCGCCGCGTCTACAACGTCATTGGGACGAAGCGGTATCCCTCTCGCGACGTGCCGTGTCGTACCGCTCGCGGGCCTGTTCGACCTCGGGGACCCTGCGGTCGGTCCAGCGGGCGAGTTCCCAGACCTGGCGGGCGGCCTCCTCACCGAGGGTGGTGAGGCTGTAGTCGACGCGGGGCGGGATGACGGGCTTGGCGTCGCGGTGGACGAAGCCGTCGCGCTCCAGGGTCTGGAGCGTCTGCGTGAGCATCTTCTCGCTGACGCGGCCGACGTGCCGCCGGAGCTCGCTGAAGCGGTACGAGCGCTCCCTGAGGGCGATCAGGATCAGGACGCCCCAGCGACTGGTGACGTGTTCCAGGACGAGCCGGGCCGGGCACATGGTGCCGTCGACGTCACCGAGCAGGTCCTTCGCCTTCGGTTCCTCACTTACTCCCATACCAGTACCTTACTTCAAAGTGGGTACTTACGAAAGGTTAGCGCCCGTCGTACGGTGAGTGGACCGCCCACCGCACCCCGCGGACCCCACGGAACCCCACGGAGAAGGAACCACCATGAGCATCGTCGTCACCGGCGCCACCGGACAGCTCGGCCGCCTCGTCATCGACGCCCTCCTCGCCGGCGCCACCCCCGCCGGCCCCGTCCCCGCCGAGTCCGTCGTCGCCGTCGTCCGCGACAAGGCGAAGGCCGCCGACCTCGCCGAGCGCGGTGTCGAGCTGCGGATCGCCGACTACAGCCGCCCCGAGACCCTGGCGGGCGCCTTCGAGGCCGGCGGCCGGGTGCTCCTGATCTCGGGCAGCGAGGTCGGGCAGCGCGTCGCCCAGCACACCGCCGTGATCGACGCGGCCAAGGCGGCGGGCGTGGCCCAGCTCGCGTACACGGGCATCCTCGGCGGCCCGGAGGCCGACTTCGACCTGGCCGCCGAGCACAAGGAGACCGAGCGGCTGATCCTCGCCTCCGGCCTGCCGCACACCTTCCTCCGCAACGGCTGGTACACCGAGAACTACACCGCCAACCTCGCCCCCGTCCTGGCCCACGGCGCCGTCGTCGCCAACGCGGGCGAGGGCCGGGTCGCCTCCGCCTCCCGCGCCGACTACGCCGCCGCCGCGGCCGCCGTCCTGGCCGGCCCGGCCGATGAGCACCTGGGCAAGGCGTACGAGCTGAGCGGCGACACCGCCTGGTCGCTCGCCGAGTACGCGGCCGAGGTCGCCGCGCAGACCGGCCGGGAGATCGCGTACAGCAACGTCCCCGCCGAGACCCACCTCGCGATCCTCACCGGCGCCGGGGTCCCCGAGTCCTTCGCCGCGATCCTGGTCGACGTCGACCGGGCGATCGAGCGTGGCGCGCTCGCCCGCCGGACCGGCGACCTGGCCCGCCTCATCGGCCGCCCCACCACCCCGATCGCCGTGACGATCGAGGAAGCCCTGGCCGCCTCCTGAACCGTCATGACCGTATTGCGGTACGGGCATGACAACCCGCCCGGTGCGGCGCTACCTTCGACAGGACAGCGCGGCACAGGGCGGGAGGTCCGGTGAAGACGGAGACCACGGAGAACACGGAGAACGCGGAGCGAGCAGGATTGCTCTACGGGATCGGCGCCTACGGCATGTGGGGGCTCGTCCCGCTCTTCTGGCCCCTCCTCAAACCCGCCGGGGCGATCGAGATCCTCGCCCACCGGATGGTGTGGTCCCTGGCCTTCGTCGGCGTCGCCCTGCTCGCCCTGCGCCGCTGGGGCTGGATACGCGAGCTGGTCCGCAGCCCGCGCAAGCTGGGCCTGATCACGGTCGCCGCCACCGTCATCACCGTGAACTGGGGCCTCTACATCTGGTCCGTCAACACCGGCCACGTCGTCGAGGCGTCCCTCGGCTACTTCATCAACCCGCTCGTCACCATCGCCCTCGGCGTCCTCGTCCTCCAGGAACGGCTGCGCCCCGCGCAGTGGGCGGCGGTCGGCATCGGCTTCGCCGCCGTACTCGTCCTCGCGATCGGATACGGGCGGCCGCCCTGGATCTCCCTCACCCTCGCCTTCTCCTTCGCCGCCTACGGCCTCGTGAAGAAGAAGGTCAACATCGGCGGCCTCGAATCGCTCGCCGCCGAGACCGCCGTCCAGTTCCTGCCCGCCCTCGGCTACCTCGTCTGGCTCGGCGCCCAGGGCACGCTCGCCTTCGGCGACCACGGCGCCGGCCACACGGCCCTGCTCGCCGCCACCGGCATCGTCACCGCGGTCCCGCTCGTCTGCTTCGGGGCGGCCGCGATCCGCGTACCCCTGTCGACACTCGGGCTCCTCCAGTACCTGGCGCCGACCTTCCAGTTCCTGCTCGGGATCCTCTACTTCCACGAGGAGATGCCGCCGGAGCGCTGGGCTGGCTTCTCCCTCGTCTGGCTGGCCCTGACCCTCCTCACCTGGGACGCCCTGCGCACGGCCCGCCGCAGCCGGGCCGCGGTCGAGGCGGCGAAGGCGTCGGCGGAGGCATCGGCGGGTGCGCCGGTGCCGCCGACGCCGGCGGTTTCCACCCCTTCGGCGCAGCCGGGACGCTGACCGGGGGCGGGTACGCCCGAGCCGTAGTTACGTCGGGAGTCCAGGCCCCGGAACGGACGGGGCCCTCCCGAGCGGAGTGATGGCTCCATGTCGCAGCCCCTCGCCCTCTCGGTCGACTTCGGCAAGGGATTCACGGACGCCTGGTCCGCCGTCGCCGAGTTCGTACCGAAGTTCATCGCCTTCCTCGCGATCCTCCTCGTCGGCTGGTTCGTCGCCAAGATGATCGCCAAGGTCGCCGACCGCGTGCTGCGCAAGGTCGGCTTCGAGCGGATGGCCGAGCGCAGCGGCGTCGCGAACACCCTCAAGGGGTCGAAGTACGACGCCACCGGCATCATCGCCAAGATCCTCTACTACGCGATCCTGCTGATCGCCCTCCAGCTGGCCTTCGGGGTCTTCGGCCCCAACCCGGTCAGCGTGATGATCAACGGCATCGTGTCCTGGCTGCCGAAGGCGATCGTCGCCTGTGTCATCGTCGTCGTCGCCATGGCCATCGCCCGCGCGGTGCGGGACATCGTGGAGGGCGCGCTGAGCCAGACGTCCTACGGCAAGATCCTCGCCACGGCGGCCTGGGCGTTCATCGTCGGCCTCGGTGTGATCGCCGCGCTGAGCCAGGCGGGCATCGCGACCTCGGTGACCGGGCCGGTGCTCACGGCGGTGCTCGCGATGATCGCCGGTGTCGTGATCGTCGGCGTCGGCGGCGGCCTCGTCACCCCGATGCGGGGGCGCTGGGAGCGCTGGCTGTCGGCGGCCGAGGAGGAGACCGGTCGGGCGAAGGACCAGGTCGCGGCCTACCAGCGCGGCCGCGAGGACGCCCGGAGCGGGATGCCGGCCGCGCAGGAGCGGATGGCGCGGGGCGAGGGACGCGAGGGCATGGGGCGGGGCGAGGAGCGTCGCCCCGGCCAGGAGCCTCCGATGGACCCGATGTAGTCCGTGCACCGAGATTCGGTGGGGGCTCACACGCCCAGCAGGTCGTGCTCCCGGATCAGCCAGCAGACCGCCGTCAGACGCAGGGTCGCGAAGTCGTGGCCGACGGGCTCGGTCCAGTCGACCTCGGAGAGCCAGTCGGTGAACCCGAGGACGTAGTCGGCGAGCTCCTCCCGCGCGACGGTCCGGGCCTCCGGTCCCCGCTGAGCGGGGATCAGCGCGTCGCACACGGCAGCCGCGTGCTGGTCGACGGCAGCCACAAGCCCCGGCTCGAAGGTGAACTCCGAGAGCCGGGGCATGTACGTGGCGACCAAGTCGATCAGCGGGCAGCCGGGCGAAAACTCCATCCCTCCACATTAGGGGCGGGCGGGGGCGTTCAGACCGTGACCTTCGTCGCAGACGCCGGGGCCGCCGGGGCGCCCTGGGCCAGGTCCTCCCGGGCCGGTCCCTCCGTCGATCGGCCGGCGCTTCCGCGTACTCCCGTCGCCGTGACCGCGGCCCCGAGGGCCACCATGACCAGCGGGACGACGAGCGCCGCCCGGAAGCCGTCGAGACCGCCGCCGGCCAGGCCGTACACCGCCGTCACCGCCGCGATGCCGACCGCCGAGCCGAACTGGGTGGCCGTCGTGAGCAGTCCGCTCGCGAGCCCCTGCTCCTCCTCCGCGATGCCGTCCGTACCGGCGATGGTGAGCGGTCCGTACGCCAGGGCGAAGGCGAGCCCGGTCAGGAACAGCGTCGGGAACATGGCCGCGTACGACCAGTCCGGGCCGACCGGCAGGAACAGCGCGTACGAGACGACGGCGAGGACGAAGCCGCCGAGGATCACCTTGGCGTTGCCGTACCGGGCCACGAGCCGCGGGGTCAGGGTCGGTGCGAGGACCGCGTCGACGCCCATGACGAGGAGGGCGAGGGCCGTCTGGAGGGACGACCAGCCGCGCAGCTCCTGGAGGTAGAGCGTGGCCATGAACTGGAAGCCGAAGAAGGAGCCGACGAAGAGCAGGGCGCCGAGGTCGGCGCGGACGAGCGAGGCCTGGCGGAGGATGCCGAGGCGGACGAGCGGGGTGGATGCCCGGCGTTCGACGGCGACGAAGACGCCGGCGAGGAGGAGTCCGGCGGCGAGCGCGGCGACCGTGACCTGCCATCCGGCGAAGCCGTGCTCCAGACGCACGATGCCGTACGCGAGGAGGAGCATCGCCCCGGCGGCGGTGAGCGACCCGCCCAGGTCGAAGCCGCCCTTGACGCGGACCGGGCGCGGCTCCTTCGGGATCAGGGCGATCGCGGCGACCAGGATCGCGGCGGCGAGCAGGACCGGCGCGAAGAAGACCCAGCGCCAGCCGAGCTGGGTGAGCAGCCCGCCGATGACGAGGCCGAGCGAGAAGCCGCCGGCGGCGGTGCCCGCGAAGACCAGGAGGGCCTTGTTGCGCTGGGGGCCCTCCTCGTAGGACGTGGTGATGATGGACAGCGCGGCCGGGGTCATGAAGGCGGCGGCGACGCCCGTCACGAAGCGGGCCAGGATGAGGGTCCAGCCCTCGTCGGCGAGGCCGCCGAGGCCGGAGAAGAGCAGGAAGACGGTGAGCCAGCCGAGGAGCATCCGGCGCCGTCCGAGGAGGTCGGCGGCGCGGCCGCCGAGGAGGGTGAAGCCGGCGTAGCCGAGGACGTAGGCGGACATGACCCACGCGGCGGTGCCGGTGCCGAGGCCGAGGTCGGCGCGGAGGGTGGGGACGGCGACGGCGAGCATGGCGACGTCGATGCCTTCGAGGAAGATCGTCCCGGAGAGGACGAGGAGCAGACTCCAGGCGCGTAGGGACACAACTGTCTCCAGGGCAGGGTGGGTTGGGGTGGCCGGTTACCGACCGGGTTACCGTCCCGGGGGTCGGTTCCCTCTTGTAACCACCTGCATCCTGCGGGAGGATCGGGAGCCATGGAAGAAGGCACTTTGAAGGAACCGAGTCACTGCGCGGGAACCTATGGGGACGCGGGCGACCCCGACCCCTTCCAGTGGGACACGCGGGAGGACTGCGAGGTACGCCAGATCCTCGACCGGGTCGCCGACAAGTGGTCCCTCCTCGTCATCGCGCTCCTGGACCGCCGGGTCCTGCGCTTCACGGAGCTCAAGCGCGAGATCGACGGCGTCAGCCAGCGCATGCTGACCGTGACCCTGCGCCAGCTGGAGCGGGACGGACTGGTGAAGCGCACGGTCCATCCGACGATCCCGCCGCGCGTCGAGTACGAACTGACGGCCCTGGGCGGCACGTTGCACACGACGATCCGCTCGCTCGTCACCTGGACCGAGCAGCACCAGAACGAGATCGCGGCGGCCCGGGAGGCGTACGACGCGAAGGAGGCGGTGGGGGTGTAGCCGCCCTTTGACCGGTCTTTGGCCGGTCTTTAACCGGTGGTTCTTTCCCGGGTCTTCGCCGACGCTGGGGCGATGGAGGAACCGAAGTACCGAATCCGTGCGCTCCACACCGCGCGCACGGTCACCGTCTACCAGGCGTACCGGCCCGCGATCGGCCTGCCCGCGGCCCGTGAGGGTCGATTTCCGGCCGCTTGGAAGCGGGACCGGATGACGTGGATCAAGCCGTCGTTCCTGTGGATGATGTACCGCTGCGGCTGGGGGGCGAAGGAGGGCCAGGAGACCGTCCTCGCCGTGGAGATCACCCGCGAGGGCTTCGAGTGGGCCGTACGGAACGCCTGCCTGTCCCACTACGTCCGCGGCGTCCACGCCGACCGGGTGGCGTGGAAGCGGCAGTTGAGGCAGGCACCCACGCGTGTGCAGTGGGATCCGGAGCGGGATCCCGCGCTCCGCCCGCTCCCGTACCGCTCGCTCCAGCTCGGGCTCTCGGGCGAGGCGGCGAGGCGGTACGCGGACGAGTGGACGGTGTCCATCAGCGACGTGACGCCGCTGGCGCACCGCGTACGCGAGGTGGTCCGGACCGACGGGCCGGAGGCGGCCCGCCGGCTACTGCCCCGCGAGGAGCCGTACCCGGAGGCCGCGGGGCTGCTGGACCACCTGCGCGTTCAGGACGCGGAGCCGGCGGGGGCCTGAGGCGGGACCTGGGTCTGGGTCTGGGTCTAGGCCGGGGCCGGGGCCGGGTCCTGCGGCGGGCGCCGCATGGCCCACAGCGTCGGGCCGCCGCCGGGCAGGGACGCCTCGCCGAGTACGGCGAAGCCGAAGTGCTCGTACACGGGGAGGTTGGACGGCTTGGAGGACTCCAGGTAGACCGGGAGGCCCGCCGCGTCGGCCTGGGCGAGACCCGAGCGCAGCAGCGCGGACCCGTGGCCCTGGCCGCGGGCGGCGGGGTCGGCGCCGATGACGGCGAGGTACCAGTGGGGCTCCGGCGGCGTGTGCGCGGCTGCGGCCTCGACGGCCTCGCGGAAGAGACCGGCGCGGTCGCCGAGGATGTCGGCGAGCTCCTGGACGGTGGAGGCGTCGGGCACGGCCTTCTCCTGCCCCTCGGGCGCCACCCAGAAGGAGGCGGCGGCGTCGGTGCGCTCGCAGACGCCATGGAGGCCGTACTGCCGGGTGAAGAGGGTCGTGAAGTAACGGCTGAGACCGGCCTCGCGCGTGGCCTCGTCGGGGAAGAACCAGCGCATCATCGGGTCGTCGCCGAAGGCCCGTGCCAGGGTGCGGCCGACCATCGGGGCGTCGTGGAGCGTTGCCGTTATCGGTGTGTTCGAGGTAGGCATACGGGTCATTCTGCACCGGGGATGATCTTGGGCGGTGGGTGGGGGCGGGGGCGGGGGCGGCGAGGTGCTGGGGGTTGGGGGTTGGGGTCCGGAGGGGGCGGGGTTCGGGTGGGGCGGGGTTCGGGTGGGGCGGGGTTCGGGTGGGGCGGGGTTCGGGTGGGGCGGGGAGA